>NZ_CP095740.1:2578750-2896875 GCF_023078455.1 Luteibacter aegosomatis
GCGGAAATCGTCCTCGGCCGCCGGTACCGCCGTATCGGTCTGCTTCTCGACCGCGTCCGAACGTTCCTCGGACGCAGGCTGGGTCGATCGGAAGGCGAGCCCCGCGAAGCGCAGGCAGGGAACGCCATCGTCGTCGCAAAGGTCGATGTCCACGGTGCGCGGATGCGCGCCCGGCCGGACCACCGCCCACATCGCTTCGCCGCAGGGCGCCACCACGTCGAGCGAGGCCAGCGCGAACGGCAGCATCGGCGAGCGAATCCCTTCCTCGAGCCATAGCCCGAGGGACGCCTGCAAAGCCGCGTCGAGCAGACTGGGATGGAGGACGTAGTCCGCCCTGCCCGACCGTACGGCATCGGGAAGGCGCACACGCGCGACGGCCAGGCGCTCGCCGACGAACAGCTCTTCGAGGCCACGGAATCCGCGACCGTAATGTAAGCCCATGCCTTCGAATACGGCGTAGCACCGATCCGGGTCGTAACGCGTGCATCCACGTCTTAACGCATCGAGGTCATACGCCGGACGCGGGCCCGGGGCCTCGGTACTCGTGCGGGCGAGCGGATATCCGGGCGCCGGTACGGCGGTGTCGACGACCGTGCCGCGTCCGTGGACGGTGCCATCGTCGGCATGGATCTCGTAAGCCACCCCGCCGTCGGCTTCCGGGGAAAGGGAGACGTGCAAAGTGAGGCCCGCCTCGCCGACGATCGCGGGACGCGACCAGACCACGTCCTTCAGATGCAGCGAGCCCTTGGCCTGTGCCACCTCCGCGACGGCGAAACGCGCCATTTCCAACTGCGCGACACCCGGTAACACCCGTTCGCCGGCCACGCGGTGATCGGCGAGGAAAAACTCGTTGCCCTCGAACCGGCTGGTGAAACGCGGACCGGCGAGATTCGAGGAATTGCGCATCACCAACGGATGCAAGGCCACGCCGGTCCGGTGCGATGCGTTCATGGGAATCCAGTAACGCTCCTTCGCGAACGGATACGTCGGCAGGCTCACGCGGCGCGGCTTGACGGCCCAGAGCGCATGCCAGTCCACCGCCTCCCCGGCTGTCCAACGATCCACCAACGCGCTCAGCTCCCCGTCGCCTCGCGGAACGTCGTTACCGGCGAGGAATCGCGACAGCGACTCGCCAAGCGCCTCCAGCGATTCGACGACGAAACCCGTCCGCTCCTCCATCGCGTCACGGCCCACCTGCAACGTATAGGCCAGTTCGGGAAGCGTGGCCTCCGTCGTCGGCAGGATGGCGAGGAGCGCCTGCGCCCGCTCGCGCAGGCGCTCGGCGTTGCGGGCGGAAAGCACGACGGCCATCGGACCGCTCGCGGTGCGCGCACCGGCCGACGGAACGTATTCCTCGAGCACCACGTGGGCGTTCACGCCGCCGAAGCCGAACGAACTCACTCCCGCCCGACGCGGCGCGCCGTGCGGAACCGTCCATTCGCGCACTCGGTTCACGACGTAGAACGGGCTGCCGGCCAGGTCGATGTACGGATTCAACGTGTCGGCATGCAGGCTCTTCACGAGCGTGCGGTGCTTCATCTGCAGCAGCACCTTGACCACGCCCGCGACGCCCGCCGCCAGTTCGAGATGGCCGATATGGGTCTTCACCGAACCCAGGCCGCAGTACGCTTCACCCGTGCCCGAACCGCTGCCGAAAGCCTTCTTCAGACCGTCGATCTCGATCGGATCGCCCAGCGGCGTGCCGGTGCCGTGGGCCTCGACGTAGCTGATGCTGCGCGGATCGACGCCGGCATCGTCGATGGCGCGGCGTATCACGTCGGCTTGCGCTTTCGGGTTCGGGGCAGTCAGCGAGTTGGCGCGGCCGCCGTGGTTCTCGGCGGTGCCGCGCACCAGGCCATGGATTTGATCGCCATCGCGCTCGGCGGCGGAAAGCCGCTTCAGCACCAGCATCGCCACGCCTTCACCGCGCACATAGCCGTTCGCCTCGGCGGAGAAGGTCTTGCACCGCCCGTCCGGGCTGAGCATGCCGGCCTGGTCGAAGCTGATGTGCAGTTCTGGATTGACGAGGGTATTCACGCCACCGGCGACGGCCAGCGCGCAATCGCCGCGTTCGATGGCCAGCACGGCGCGACGTAGTGCCACCAGCGAACTGGAGCACGCGGTTTCCACCGGCTCGCTCGGACCGTGCACGTCGAGGAAATAGCTCATGCGGTTCGGCCCCACGGACGCGACCGTGCCGGTGGACGAATAACCCTCGATCGTCGAGCCCGCCCGGCTGGCAAGGGTGGCGTAACCGCTGGGCATCGTGCCGACGTACAGGCCCATGTCGCTACCGGCGAGCGAGGATGCCGCATAGCCCGCATCCTCCAGCGCCTTCCAGACGTGGATCATCATCAACCGCTGCTGCGGATCCATCGACTCGGCTTCGCGCGGCGAAATGCCGAAGAACACGGGGTCGAATTCGTCGATGCCTTCGATGAAACCGCCACGCACGGTCCGGTCGACGTCCCGCGCGCGCTCGCCGTACCACGCCTGCCAATCGGCGCGGTCGCGAGGCAACTCGCCGATGCAGTCACGGCCCGCGAGCAGGTTGCGCCAGAACGCGTCGATATCCGGCGCGCCCGGAAAGCGGCCGCTCATGCCGATGATCGCGACCGGCTCCTTGGGGGAAACCGTCCGGCCCATCGAGAATCCGCGCCGCGGCCGCGCTTCGTGCGAAACCACCTCGTCGGCGGCGATGGCCACCGGCACGCGTGCTTCGGCTTCCGAAGGCTCCGAAGCCACCACGACCCCATGCTCGTCCGCCAGATGCCTCACCACTCCGCCCAGCGTCGAGAACTCGAAGAACACCGTCGGGGTGAGCGACAGCCCGAACCGCCTGTTCAGCGCGTTCGCCAGTTCGGTGAACGAGATCGAATCGAAACCGTATTCGCTCAAGGCCGTGTCGGCGTCGAGATCGCCCGGCTTCACCTTGATCAGCGACGAGACCATGCGCATCGCCTCGCGCATCAGCGCATCCGGCGAAGACGTCGCTCGCACCGCGGGCTCGGTGCGCACGACGGGCGACGCCGCGACGGCCGCGCCACCGAGCATCGCCTCGCGGATACGCGCCGGGTCGCCTTCGATCACCAGCACCTGGTCGACATCGGACGCCAGGGCCTGTTCCAGCGCCTTGACGCCGTGCTCCGTGGCCATCGCGCGCATGCCCCACTGCTTCGCCAGCAGGTCGCGCGTGGCCTCGTCCGCCTGCATGCCACCCTGGTCCCACAGCGGCCAGTTGACCGACACGGTACGGCCGTGGCGTTCGCCACCCCGGACGCGCGCGGCACGCTGTTGCGCGAAGGCGTCCATGAACGCGTTGGCGGCGGCGTAGTCGGCCTGCCCCACGTTGCCCATCGCGCCGGCGATCGACGAAAAGCAGACGAAGCAGTCCAGCGGCATGTCACGCGTGGCGGCATCGAGGTTCAGCGTGCCCGCCACCTTGGCGGCGAAGACCTCGCGCAGTTGCTGCCGCGTCTTCGTCATGAGGAACCCGTCACGCAGCACGCCCGCGCTATGGATCACCCCGTCGAGGCTCTCGAATTCCTCGGGGATGGCGCGAACCGCCTCCTCCAGCGCGACGGCGTCACCGACGTCCACCACCCGATAGCGCACCACGGCGCCCATCGCTTCGAGCTGCCGAATGGCTTCCCTGATGCCGTCGTGCATCGCCGAGCGGCCGGTCAGTACCAGCACCGGGTGGCGTACCCGGGCGGCGATGGCCCGGGCGAAAATCAGGCCCAGGCCACCGGCACCGCCGGTGATGAGGTAAACGCCATGGTCCTTCCACGGCGACACGGGATCCGGCGCCGGTGAGTATTCGGACCAGCCGCCGACCTGGCGCTCGCCGCCGACGTAACGCACGTAGGCGGCATCGTCGTCGCGGTTGTCCCGTAGCGCGCGGGCGATGTCCTGGCCCGGTTCGACGACGATCACCTGCCCGGCGAGGCGACGGTTCTCCAACTGCGCGGTGCGCAACATGCCGCCCAGCCCCGCCAGGAGCCGATCGTCGCCCTCGGCGGGGACGACCACCTGGATCCGATGGCGGCCGTTTTCGTTGCCGAGCGACTGGATCCGTTCGAGCAGCGTGGCCGCCGCCGTTTCGAAGCGCTGGCCGATGTCCATCCCGGCCGGCGGAGCGAGGAAGGTCGCGTCGGGAATGGCGTGGCGCACCTCGTTGGCGTCACCTGTGCAGAGCAGGACGACGTGCTTCGCGAAGGACTCGACACCGGCCGACGGTTCGCGCGGTGTCCACGTCGGCCGCATGAAGAGCGTCGCCGATGAGGCGCGTTCCGCACTCGGCATCGGCTTCAGCCCCACGCCGGTCATCCGCACGCACACGTTACCGTGGTCGTCGCACAGATCGACATCGGCTTGTCGCCCGTTCGTGCCGCCATCGCCGTAGCGCACGACGGCCCAGGCGACGTCCGCCGTCGATCGCGGCACGTGCAGCGCGCCGAGCGCGAAAGGCACCATGGAGGTCTCGTCGCCGGCGACGAGGCGCTCGCCGAGCGTGGCCTGCAATGCCGCATCGAGCACGCCAGGATGCAGCACATAAGCATCCACCGGTGCCGTGGCGGGCAGCACGATGCGTGCAAGCGCCATGCCCGGTCCGACGTACAGCTCGCTCACGCCGCGGAACGTGGGTCCATACGCCAGACCCATCCGCGCGAAACGCGCGTAACACGCGTCGGCCGGAAACCGCGCGGATGCGCCCTCTCGACGAAGGGACTCGAGGTCGTGCGCGCCCATGGGGACGCCGCCGTCCTTCGCGGCCGAGCCCTGCGCGTATACCGTGGAGTCGTCGTGGATTTCGAAGCCGATGCGGCTATCGGTTTCCGCGTAGAGCGACACCTGGAGCGCGATCCCGTCCGGGCCGGCCACGACAGGCCTTAGCCAGGCGACGTTCTCGAGAACGGCATGCCGCCCTTCGCCGGTCGCGGCATCGACGGCGCGGCGGATCATCTCCAGCTGCGCGGCGGCCGGCAGTATCCGACGGCCTTGTACGACATGGTCGACGAAGAAGAACTCGTCGCCGGTGAACCGGGATTCGAATCGCAGGCCTTCGATATCCGACGTATTCCGATGCAACAGGGGATGCAGCGTCGCCACGCCGGACGCGGCCGTCGGTTGCACGGGGCCCGCCGGTACCCAGTAACGTTCCCGGGCGAACGGATAGGTGGGCAGGCTGACACGGCGTGGACGGTCGGCACCGTAGAGACGCCGCCAGTCGAGCGACATGCCCCTCACCCATACGTCGAGCAGTTTCCCGAACTTGCCCTTGGCCAGCCATGCGTCGACGATGGCTTCCACGTCATCGTCGCCCGTGAAGACGGCCAGTGCGTCCTTGTTGCGCTTCGCATGGCCGCGATACAGGTCGTCGATGACCGTTTCGCCGCCGAGCCAGGCGGCGAGCTTGTCGCGCAATTCGTCAAGCGAATGCACGAGCAGACCCAGACGCTCGTCCATGGCTTCGCGACCGACCTGCAAGGTGTATGCGAGATCGGGCAGCGAAAGCTCGTCGCTCCGGCTCAGGCCGGAGCCCACGGCCTGCGCCGGTGCGACGGTGAGGTGGTCGAGGAGGGCTCGGGCGCGCTCCTTCAGACGATCTTCGTCGCGCGCCGAGAGCACCACCATGGCCGGACCTTCCCGCTCCTCCCGGGGCGCGTCGACGTACTCTTCGATCACCACGTGCGCATTGGCGCCACCCGCGCCGAACGACGAGATGCCCGCGATGCGCGAGCGTTCGCGGCCGTCGATCACGGGGCGATCCCAGGGGCCCAGCGTCTGCTGCACCACGAAGGGCGTGGCACCGAAATCGATGTTCGGGTTCAACACCCGCGAATGCAGGCTCGGTGCGATCTGCCCATGCTTGAGCTGCAACAGCACCTTGGTGACGCCCGCGATACCCGCCGCGCTCTCGCAATGGCCGATGTTCGACTTGGCCGAACCGATCGCGCAAAAGCCCTTGTCCTGTGTCCACTGGCGGAATGCCTTGGACAGCCCCGCGATCTCGATCGGATCGCCCAGGCTCGTGCCGGTGCCGTGCGCCTCGATGTAATTGACGTGCCGCGCGTCCACGCCACCCGCGCGCAAGGCACGCTCGATCACCTTCGCCTGCGCGTTGGGATTGGGCACGGTGTAGCCGTTGGTCTTGCCGCCATGGTTCACGGCGGTGGCACGGATCACGCCGTAGATGTGGTCGCCGTCCGCCTTGGCCTGAGCCAACGGTTTCAGGAGCACCGCGCCCACGCCCTCGCCCGGCACGTAACCTTCGCCACCTTCGCCAAAACTCTCGCAACGCCCCTTGCCGGAGACGAACCGGCCCTGCGCGAGCATCAGGTACTTGTTGGGATGCACGGTGGCATTGACGCCACCGGCGATGGCCACGGTGCAGTCGCCGCGTTGCAGGCTCTGGCAGGCCAGGTGGATCGCCGTCAGCGACGACGAGCACATGGTGTCCAGCGCCATGCTCGGGCCGTTGAAGTTGCAGAAATACGAAATGCGATTGGCGATGGAGGCCGGGCTGTTGAAGATGGCGAGGTTTTCTCCCCGCGCCTGGGCCTGGGCGCCGTAGAGCTGGTATTCCTCGTACATCACCCCGGCGAACACGCCCACGTTGCCGTCGTCGGCCACGTTCTCGCGCGTGTAACCGGCGTCTTCCAGCGTGGCATGCACGCATTCCAGGAACAGGCGCTCCTGGGGGTCCATCAACTCCGCCTCGCGCGGCGAGATGTTGAAGAACAGCGGATCGAACAGGTCGATCCCGTCGAGGAAGCCGCCCCACTTGCTGTAGGTCTTGCCGGGCTTGTCGCGGTCGGGGTCGAAGTAGAGGGCGTGATCCCAGCGATCGAGCGGAATTTCGGTGATGCTGTCCCTGCCCTGGCTGAGGTTGGCCCAGAACTGCTCCAGGTTCACCGCCTGCGGATACCGTCCGGCGAGACCGACGATGGCGATGTCGCCGACGGCACGGATGTCCACGCCCGTCACCGGACCCGATGACGCCTGCAAGCTGCCGAAACGCGGCAGCCGCTGCATCGGTGCGGCGGCGGGCACGTGCTCCCGGGCTTTACCAGGCGCGCCCTGCGCTCCTTCGCCAAGCACCTCACCCAACCGCTCACGATGCTCGCGCACGAAATGCCCGGCAAGCTCGGCGATGGTCTGGTATTCGAAGAGCAAGGTCTTGGAGAGCGGACCGAACGCCTGCTCGAGCGCGCGGGTCAACTCCATCACCAGGATCGAGTCGATGCCATACGCCTCCATCCGCGCCTTGGGGTCGATGCTCTGCGCCGTGCGGTTGAGCGTGCCGGCCAGGAGGCGAACGATATGGCGAACGGCCTTGCCGGTGATGTCGTCCGACGCGTCGCCCTGCGCCGCCGTGGTGGTCGGCGCGCCCTTCGTCGGCGTGGAAAGGCTGGCCCTGAACTGCCGCAGGGCGCCTTCGGCGACCATCACCTGCGATGCCTCGCCCGCCATCGCCCGCTTCAGCGCGACGCAGCCATTGGCCGTGCGCAGCGGCACCAGACCGGTACGTGCCGTCAGTTCGGCAAGGGTCGAGGCGTCCACCCGCATGCCGCCTTCTTCCCACAGCGGCCAGTCGATCGACACGGTACGTCCGCGACGCTCGCCCTTCTCCGTCAATCGCTGACGGTGCGCGGCGAACGCATCCATGAAGGCGTTGGCCGCCGCGTAATCGGCTTGCCCCACGTTGCCCAGCGCACCCGACGTCGAGGCGAAGCAGACGAACGCGTCGAGGTCGAGCGTGCGGCTCGCCTCGTCGAGGTGCAGCGTACCGGCGACCTTGGCGCGGAACACGTCGCGCAAGGCATCCGGCGTCTTGTTCACGATCAGGCTGTCGCGGAGTACGCCGGCGGCGTGGACGATGCCGCGCAATCCGGGAAGGTCGTGCACCAGCCGCACGACGGCATCGCGATCGCCCACGTCGAGCTGCCGGTATTCTGCCACGGCGCCCAACGCTTCCAGTTCGGCGAGGTGGTTTCGCGTCGATTCGTTCGAGGGCGATCGCCCGGTAAGCACCAGGCGCGCACCTTTTGCTTCGCGCGCGATCTCGCGCGCCACGATGAGGCCCAGCCCACCCGCGCCGCCGGTGACCAGATACGTACCGTCCGTCCGCCACGGCGATGCCACGTCGGGCGGCGACGGGATGTCCTCCCAGGCCGCCACGTATCGCTCGCCACCCAGGTAACGGACACGCGACGCGACGCCGTCACGATCGTCGAATACCGCCTGCGCCACGTCCTGCCGGCCGTCGACCTCGATCACCTGGCCGGCAACCCGCGGGTTCTCCAGCGACGCCGTGCGCAGCAGGCCGGCCAATCCCTCCATCAACCGACCGGGCCCGTCGCCGGGTACGACGAGCTGCACGAGATGGCGACCGGGTTGCGCGATCAGCGCCCTCACGTGTTCCAACAGCGCCAAGGCGGCCGCCTCGTAAGCGGAGCCAACGTCGTCCTCGACCGGAACATCCATGCACGTCGCGCGGGGCAAGCGCGAGGCCACGCCGGCCAGGGAAACGCCACACCCGACGACGAGATGCCTGCCGTCGACGCCCGCCACGGCGTCGGCCGACTTCGCTTTCCACGCCAGTGCGAACATCGCCAAGCCCGGCGCATCGACGGCATCCGCCTGCGCCGCACCGCGCGCGCAGAAATCGCCCAGCCGAAGGCGGACGACGCCCGCGTCGTCGCACAGATCGATGTCGAACTTGCGCACGCCCTCCGCCGTCCCATCCGAGGGCGCCCGGCGAATCACGGCCCACATGTCGCCGTTGCACGCACCGCGCACGTCGAACGAACCGAGGGCGAAGGGCAAGACCAACGCGGCCTCCGGCCATGTACCCGCGTCGTCCACGAGGCAGGCGATCGCCGCCTGCAACGCGGCATCGAGCACGCCGGGATGCACGGTGTAATCCTCGCGCGAGCCCTTTGCCACATCAGGCAGGACGATCCGCGCGAGGGCCAGCTCGTCGCCGACGAGCAAATCGCCCAGCGCGCGATGGGACGGGCCGTAGGACAACCCCATGCGATCGAAGACGTCGTAGCACGACGCGGCGTCGCGACGTGTCCGGCCGCAACGGGCGCGCAGCGTATCGAGCTCATGCCGGGCGTCTTCCGCGACGGCCGGCACGATCGAACCCTGCGTGTACACCACGTCCCCAGCGTAGATCTCGAAGGAAAATTCGCCTCGTTCTTCCCGGAACATCGCCACGTGCACGTCCCGGGGGGTATCGCCGATCGTGAGAGGACGCAGCCAGACCACGTCCTTCAGGCGATGGCCGTCCTTCGCCACCGAAGCGAGCTCGATCGCGCAACGGACCATTTCCAGTTGGGCCGCGCCGGGCAAGGTGCGCTCACCGCGTATGACGTGATCGGCGAGGAACGGCTCGCCGCCCGTGAACCGGCTGGTGAAGCGCAATCCCGCCACGGTCGAGGTGTTCCGGTGCACGAGCGGATGGATCGCCGCCTGCCGCACCGCGGACGGTTTCATGTCGACCCAATGGCGCTCCCGCGCGAACGGGTACGTCGGCAACGCCAGCCGTCGCCTGCCCGGCACATGAGCGGCGGCCCAGTCGAAGGCCTGTCCCTCCACCCATCGCTTCGCCATCGCGGGAAGGTCGTCATCGGGCGCGACGGCCTCACCCGCCACCGCGTCGACGGGCAACTGGCCCGAGAAAACCCCGGCGGCGTGGCCGTCGGCAAGCCATGCGCCGAGGCGCGTGCGTAGCGTGGCGACGGAATCGGCGACGACCGCGAGGCGTACGGCCATGGCCTGACGCCCCACCTGCAAGGTATAGGCGAGGTCATCCAGGTTCGCGCCGGTCACGTCGAGAAGCCGGCGGGCGCGCTCCCGCAAGGCAGGCATCGTCTTCGCGGAAAGGAGGATCAGCGCGGGCGAGGACGACGACGACACCTCCTCGTTCGCCGGGTATTCCTCCACCACGACGTGGGCGTTCACGCCACCGAAACCGAACGAGCTGATGCCCGCGCGACGCGGAATATCGCGACCCTCGGCGTCCTTTCGGGCAACCCATGGTTGCGCCTCGTCGACGATGAAGAACGGACTACCCTCCAGCGCGATCCGCGGATTCATCTGGCGGTAGTGCACCAGCGGCGGGAATACCTTGTGCTTCATGCACAGGATGGTCTTGATGAGCCCCGCCATGCCGGCCACGGATTCCAGGTGACCGATGTTGGTTTTCACGGCGCCGATGCCGCACGACGCCGCGTCCAGCGTTTCGCCGCGCTCCCCCGCCACGCGGGCGAACGCCATCTTGAGCCCTTCGATCTCGATGGGATCGCCCTTCGGCGTCCCGGTGCCGTGGGCTTCCACGTAGCTCACCGTGCCCACCGGCACGTCGGCCTCGCGCAAGGCGTGCGCCACCACGTTGGACTGGGCGAGCGAACCCGGGTAGGTGACGGTGCGCGCATGGCCACCATGGTTCATGGCCGTGCCGCGCAGGACGGCGAGCACGCGATCACCGTCCTCCACGGCCTTGGCCAGCGGCTTGAGGAGCACCATGGCCGCGCCTTCGCCGCGCACGTACCCGTTGGCGCGCTCGTCGAAGGTCTTGCAGCTGCCGTCCGGCGACAGCATCCCGGTCTTGGCGAAGGAGATGAAATGGGTGGGACTGCACAGCACGCTCACCCCACCCACCAACGCATGGTCGCACTCACCGCGACGAATGGCATGCGCGGCCTTGTGCAGCGCCACCAGCGAACTGGAGCACGCGGTGTCGACGGGCAGGCTCGGGCCGTGCAGGTTGAGGAAATACGAGATGCGGTTGGGGATCAGCGCCGTATGCGTGCCCGTGGACACGTGCGCCTCCACGTTGTCCAGCGCGCGGCCCAGGTAATCGCGATAGTCGAACGTGAACACGCCGACGTACACGCCCGTGCGCGTGCCGCTGAACACGGCCGGGTCGTATCCGGCGTCTTCCAGGCAGTTCCACGCCTGTTCCAGCATCAGGCGCTGCTGGGGGTCCATCACGGCCGCTTCGCGTGCCGAGATACCGAAGAAATCGGCGTCGAAATATTCCACGCCGTCGATGAAGCCGCCCCACTTGCTGGTGGTCTTGTTCGGCTCGCGCACGTCGGCGGAATACACCGCATCCTTGTCCCAACGGCCGGCGGGCACCTCGCTCACGCTGTCCACGCCGTCGCGCAGGTTCTCCCAGAACGCCTCGTAGTTGCTCGCACCCGGCAAGCGGCACGACATGCCGATGATGGCGATGTCCTCCCGGCTGGATGGCTCGCGGTTTTCCTGGAACGGAGTCTGCCCGACGTTCATGCGCTTGCCTGCCCTTTGAATGCCCTGTACTCAACCGCGACGAAGTCGCGAGAACGATCGCGTGAGGTGATCCGCCGCCGCATCCATGATCCGGTGGGCGATGTCGTCCACGTGGCGCGCCGTCCATGGCTCCAGCGCGGTGCCCTTCACCCACTGGTTGAACGAACCCAGTGCCGGACCCGTCTGGATCTGGTAATTGACCCGATCCTCGCCCTTGCCCTCGATGGCGATGCGCGTGCAGTACGCGAAGTACCAGCGGAAGGTGAGCGCCATCCGGTGCTTCGGGTTGGCCTCGGCCTTGAGGATCTCGTGCTCCATGCCCGCCGACCGGAAATAGCGCCGGGTGTCGTCCCAGATCTCGGCGAAGGTCTTCCTGAAGAAGGTGGTTTCCAGTTGACGCCGCGTGCGCTCGGGGATGTCCTCGAGGCTTTCGTGGTGCCGGTAGAGCGACAGCAGCTTGTTCGCCCGCGCGGGGAAGAAGACCGACTTCTTCAGCACCTGCACCTGCGCACCGATCTCGAACATGTCGCCCGCCGGTGCGTATTCGGTGTCCTGGATGTCCATCGCCTGCAGCAGCGCCTTGCCGTCCGCGCTCATGCCCGATTCCACCGTGCACTGGTTGATCGAGCCGGTGACGATGAAGTCGGCGCCGAGCAGGAAGGCCGCGGCCGCCGCTTCGGGACAGCCGATGCCGCCGGCCAGGCCCATGCAGACCGGATCCGCGTACCCATGCATCGCCTGCATGCGATCGCGCAGGCGCATCAACGGCGGCAACATCACCGCCACGATGCCACCGTCGGTATGGCCCCCGGAATCCGCCTCCACGCAGATGTCGTGGCTCATGGGGATACCTTGCGACCATTCCGCCTGCTGCCGGGTGACCTGGCCGCGTTCGAGCAGCTTCTCGACGATGGCCGGCGGCGGCGGACTCATGAACGCCTGGGCCACCTCGGGACGCGACACCTTGGCGACGATGCGGTGGTCGCAGACGAGCGCGCCCTGCTCGCTGCGGCGAAGCCCCTGGAGACGGTAGCGGACCAGGGCGGGCGTCATCTGCATGAAGGCGGCGGCCTCCACGTTCTTCACGCCGTGGCGCAGGTAGAGATCGACGACGGCCTCCTCCTGCTCGGGGTACTCGTAATTCGCCAGCAGGTTCATGCCGAAGGGTTGGCCGGCGGACAGTTCGGCGCGGATGCGCGCCAGGTGGGTTTCGATCTTCGCCGTCGACAGCCCGCCCGCGCCGAAGAACGAGAGGAAACCCGCCTTGCCCATGCGGATGACCAGGTCGGCCGAGGCCACGCCGCGGTACATCGCGCCGGTCATGTACGCGTAGCGCAGGCCGTAGCGACGTTTGAACGTGGCGCTGCCCAGCGAGTCGGCGGTGATCGGCGCCACGTCGTCGCGTACCGCGTCCTCGACATCGGCATCGGCATCGGCATCGGCGTCGGCGTCGGCCAGGATGCCCTCCACCCGCTCGGCCACCTCGTCGAAGATCGGCGTCTGGGTGCTGCGGATCTCGTTCACCATTTTCGACAGGATGGTGGCACCCACTTCCTGGAACTCGACGTCGCCCTTGCCCATCACGTAGCGGATGGAATCCACCCAGTGCACGGGCGTGGCGATCTGCCGGGCCAGCGTGTCGGCGATGCGGCTGCCGTCATAAGGGCGCGCGGTGGCATTGGCGATGACCGTCGCCGACGGCGCCTCGAACGAAAACTGCTTGAGGAAATCGGCGAACTCCGCCTGCACCGGCTGCATGTGGCGCGAATGGAACGGCGCGCTGACGTTCAACGGCACGTAGCGCAGGTTCAGGCGTGCGAACAACTCCGCCGCCGCCTTCAGGGCATCGTGGTCGCCGGCGATCACCGTCTGCGTCGGCGTGTTGAGATTGGCGATATCGATGCCGTCGAGCCGGTGCTCGTCGAGTACGGTGCGTATGTCGCTCGCCGAGGTACCGAGTACCGCGGCCATGCCACCGCCGCCGGCCCTGCCCATCAATTCGCCTCGCTTCTGCACCAGCCGAAGGCCCGTCTCGAAAGAGAAGACGCCCGCCGCGTGCAGGGCGTTGTACTCGCCGAGGCTGTGGCCCGCGAAGAACGTGGCGGCACGGTCGCCGCCGGTCTGTTGCTGCCGGTAGTAGTGCAGCGCGTTCACCACGTACAGCGCGGGCTGGGTGTATTGCGTCTGCGAGAGCAGCCCCCCGCTATCGTTGAGGCACAAGTCTTCCACGGAGTAGCCGAGGATGTCCGACGCGCTCTTCACCTTGTCGGGAAAGAGCGGAAAGAGGTCCTTGCCCATGCCCCTGAACTGCGAGCCCTGGCCCGGGAAAATGACTGCCTTCATGGTGGATGACTCCGATATGCGCGTGTGTCGTACCTGCGTCTTGCGGGGCGCGAGCGCATCCAGCCGCGCCACGTCGCCACCGAACGGCGACATGAGCGGATACACCTGGGATGCCGTGCCTGCGGGCAGGCCGTATTTCAGGAAGGTGGCCATCGTGCCGCCGGGGCTCGCGTCGACGTAACGACGGCTCCCGCTTGCCTCGATCCGCTCGAGCGTCCGCGGCAGGTCGATCCGATCGCGTACGACAGACCAGAAATGGCCATCGGGCGCGCGATCGAAGGCTTCGGCCTTCGCGCAGCAGATGACCGGAAGCCGCCCCTCACGCATGGACAGCGTGCCCAGGAAGGATTGGTAGGCCGGCCGCGCCGCGTCTACCCAGCGCGAATGGAAGGCAAACGCTACCGGTAGCCGATGAAAGGTGAGACCGGCACGGCGCAAGCATGATTCGACGGCGTCGACATGCCGCTCGGGCATCGCGAGCACGGAGTGCGTGGCGAAGTTGCGTGCGGCCACGTCACACAGCTCGAGCAGCTCCGCATCGAGAAAGCGCTCAGGCTCTCCCATCACCGCGATCATGGCGCCACGCTCCGCATGCGCTTCCAGCGCGAGAGCCTGCTCGATCACGGCGATCAACGCGGTTTCCATGTCGAGCCAACCGGCGATCGCCGCCGCCGCGAACGAGCCGAGGCTTGCGCCCATCACCGCGTCGATGCGCAGCCCGCGATCGAGCAACGCCATGGCGAGCGCATGTTCCACCATGAAGATGGCGGCATGACTGTGCAGCAAGCGGTCGAACGGAACGTCGCGCGTGTTGCGCTCCGCATACAGCACGTCGACGACCGACTCGCCGCAGCGTTCGCGAACGACGCGATCGGCTTCGCGCATGTGGAAGCGAAAGCCGGCATCGCCGCCGAACAACTCCCGTCCCATCTGGAAATGATGGGATCCCTGCCCTGCAAAAAGTAGTACGTTTTCCACGAACGACGCATCCCTACAGGCGCGTGAACCCGTCGCCGCGCCGTATAAGCGGGCGGATCGATACGGCATCCACGGCTGACCGAGCAGCCAACTCCCCTCCCCTCAGAGGTACACGAACGACCCGCGGCAGGTCATCCGAAACGCAGCGCAACCCCCCAGATATTCAAAGACCGAATGAATTAATTGAGTCAATGCTTACGAATAACGAAACGCGTTCGATGCATGCATCGCGTTTCTTTCGCTTCGTAGATTCTTCGAAGAATGTGACAGGCTTTGCAACGCGCAAGTTCTTGCGGTGTTGCCGAAGACTTGCATGCATTTGCGTCAAACACCGTCGAATGGCCCATGGATGGTGTCGTGTATCACGATTCAACGACAAGCCATTCCGGCACGCACGGGAAAAGAAATGCCGAAATTGCGCTACGCATGTTGCGTTACGTGAACTGCGTCCAAAATGAAGTTCATTCCATGTGGTGAAAGCTCCGAACTTTTCCTAGGCATTATTCCCGCGCAAGAAAAAGCCCTTCGCGTCTCGACGCGAAGGGCTTCTGGAGAAACGATCCAACCGATCAGTTTGGAACGCAGCGCCACGTCGCCTTGCCGTTGACGACACCCACGAACTCGGCATGCTCCCCATCCGGGCACACCGGCGCGTTGCCGTAGCCGTGATTCACGTCGCGAACGCCGAGACCGGCGGCGTTGACGGAAACGGCGGCGACGAGCATGACCAGACCCGCGAATACGATCTTCATATCGACGTTCTCCCATGGAGTGAGCACGATCCACGTTCGATAACGTGGACATCGCTGCTGGCTATACTCCCCGCACATCCGGCTTTCAATGAAGTTGCCGTTATTGCTTGATCCACGGGCAGCTGTTCGCGATCGCCGGCAGTGCCCCGGGGGCGCCGGCCTCCGACGCGTGCGATCGATCACCAACGCATGCGGAACCCCGCCGTGCCGTTGAACACGTGACTGTCTCCTCCCTTGCTCGCCTGTATCTCGCCGTAAACCGAATACCGGCCGCCGCCCCAATCCAGCGACGTGCCGACACCGAGCCCTCCCCACGTACGCTCGGTACGCGAGGAGACATCCACTTCGGCGACGTCGGCCCGCGCATTGTCGTCGATGTTGCGGTAGACGTTGGCGATGGCGTAGACGTGTGTCGCCATGCCCTGGTACGTGCGCCGGTAATCGATCGACACGCCACCCCGCGCCGTGAGAGCGTTGCCCTCCGGCTGCGACACGCGCGTGCCGAAGCTGTCGTTGAAGCCGTCGAAGCGCGCGTTTCCGTAGGACAACTGCGCCTGCGGCACCACCGACCAGCTTTCGTCCAGCCCCAGGCGCTGTCCGAGTTCCGCGCTCATCGCATAGCCATACCCCTTGTTGTCGCCCTTGAGCATCCGGGCCAGCGTGGTGGATCGTATGTCGCTGTCGAACCGCATCCAGCGCGCCTGTCCGTCGGCGTAGAAGCCCCCGTCGCCATACCAGGTGAGCGACGCGCCCACGCCATAATCGTCGATGTCGATCCTGCCCTGCCCATAGATCGAACGTACGCCGGCATGATTGCGTCCGTACCTCAACGTGGCGCCGCCCACCAGTTGACCGGCTTCGCCCTCGGTCAGCGTGGTATCGACGCCTGCTTCGGCTTTCCAGGTGGATACGTCGTAGTTCGCGCCGCTGGTGCTGGTGTCCGGTCGGATCGTGCGATCGCCGCCGCTCACCCGCATCCACAGGCCCTCGCCCGGCTGCATGTCGTTGCCCTTGTCCGGCCCTTGCCATTCGCGATCGCCCGTGCGCTGGGCCAGCGTATCGAGCGTGTTCAGCTGTTGCAGCATACCGGCATAGGCTTCATACAGAGGCACGCCGGGCTGGTAGAGCGGCGACGGGCCACTCGGCGGATCCTGGTCGCCTGACCCGGTGGTCAACGCCGACCGCAGGTACCAGTCGCCGTCGGCGCCGTCCGTGCCGTCCTTGTACAGCCGATAGGCATACGCACCGGCGACGACGGCCTGCTGGCCTTCGAAGACGTAGTCGCCCTTGAGCGAGAACGTGCCGTTGGATTGGCCCTTCACGTCGATGAGCTTGATGCCCTTCGTGGTCTGCGCACCCGCGCCACCGACGTTGTTCACGCGCACGTCGGTGGCGCCGGAGGTATTGCCCGCCACCACCAGCGTGTCGGTGACCGAATCGTCGCCGGCGAGCGCGGCGTCGAAGGACAACGTACCGCCCTGCCCGACGTAGTCGCCGTGCACGGTCAGCGTCGTGCCCGGTACCTGGCCAAAGCGCACCGTACCCGCGTTGGCCAGCGATCCCACGTGCTGGGAGAAACCGGCGAGGTCGAGCGTGGCGCCGTCGTTCACGCCGAAGGCCGACGATGCGTCGAAGGCATCGCCCAGGGCGGCGGCGAGCGTGCCTCCAGCCACCGTCGTCGCACCGCCGTACGTGGACGCACCGCCGAGCACGAGCGTGCCGCCGCCGGTCTTCGTGAGGCTGCCGGTTCCCGTGATGCCACGCGCGACATCCAGCGTGGTGCCCGTATCGGTATCGAAGCTGGCCGCGCCGCCCAAACCGACATCGCGCGAGGTCAGCACGTCGCCGGTGGTGTGCACGGTGGCGTCGTCGACATACAGGCCACCGCTCGGATCGCCGAGATTGCCGTCGCCGGATACCTGCAAGGTGCCCGCATGCACCGTCGTGCCACCCGTATACGTGTTGGGGCCGCTGAGCACGAGGGTGCCCAGGTCGTCTTTCACCAGCATGGCCGAACCCACGAGGGGCGCGTCGATCGTCGCCGTTACGGCCGCGCCCGCGGCGGTGCCGTCGCCCACGCGCACGGTAGCCGCGCTGGCGTTGAGCATGAGCGCATCGCCCGTGATGCGATAGCCGTCGGTCTGGAACTGCATCCCGCCCGCGGCGACCTGGCCGTTGCCGTTGTCCACGGTCACGGTACCGGGCGTTCCCGCGAACACCGCGAACGATGCGTCGGTGAAGGGCGCGTTGATCGCACCATCGGGTTCGGTCCAGTAGTCGTTGTCCGCGCGACGCCACGTTCCGTCGCCACCGGTGATCGAGCCATCGTTTGCATGGCCCGGGCCATCCCAGAAGCTCAGCGTCAGCCCCGTCGTGTTGACCAGGTTGACCTGATGGGCGATCGACGTCTGCACGAATGCATCGGTCGTGGGCGAACCCAGGGCGAGACCGCGGTCGATCAATGCCCCGTCGTAGCTGAAGACGCGATAGACGCCGGGTCCGAAGTTGCCTCCCGGCGTGGTGGTGGCGTCCAGCGTGCCGTCCAGCGTGAGGTCCCCGTGCACCACGGTGAGGTCGTTGAGCGAGCCGCCCACCGTGCCGGGCTGGCCGAATTGGTACGCCAGGCGCGCGCCCGCGACGAGGGTGAGATCGCCATCGATGGTAAGCGTGCCTGCCGAGCCATCGGCCGCTCCCGGACTGAGCGTGCCGCCGTCGGCGACGGACACGTCGCCACCCAGGCTGCCCGAGCCGCCCAGCGTGCCTCCGGCGAGCACCGACGTCATACCGGTGGCCGCCGACTGATGACCGTTCACCCTGAGACTGCCGCTGCTCACCGTCGTGGTGCCCGTATAGCTGTTGTCGGCGGTGAGCACGGTGGTGCCGGAGCCGCGCTGATCGATGCCGCCGCTGCCCGATACCGTGCCGTCGAAGGCGTGCACGTCGGAGCGATCGAAGGCCAGCGTCCCGTTGTCCGTGACGTCGCCCAGGATCGAACCGCCAGCGCTCCCTTCGCCGAGCTGCAAGGTACCGCCGACGATGGTCGTGTTGCCCGTGTAGGTATTCTCGCCGGCGAGAACGAGCGTGCCCAGGTCGCTTTTGGTCAGGCCCTCGACGCCGGTCAGCGTGGAAGCGATCGTCGCGGTCATGCCGATGCCCGCCGTCGTGCCGTCGCCCACGCGAACGACGGGGTTGTCGACCAGTGCGATATCGTCGCCTTGGATACGGTAACCGCCTGTCGCGAACTGCATGCCGCCGCTGGCGACCGCACCGAGGCTCGCATCCACGGTAACCGTGCCTGCCGTGCCCGCGAAGATGGAGAACGACCGGTCGTCGTAGGGCGCGTTGACGCTGCCGTCGGGTACGGTCCAGTTTTCGTTGGTGGCGTCGTTCTGCCATACGCCGTCGCCGCCCTGCACCTGGCCGTCATTGTGCGCATGGGGGCCGTCCCAGAAATTCACGTCCAGGCCCGCGGTGTTCAGGAGATTCACCTGGTGCGCCACCGAGGTCTGCAGGAAATAGTCGGGTGACGGCACCGATCCGATGGCCAGGCCATGGTCGGTCAGCGCTCCGGCGTAACCGATGATGCGATAGATGCCGGGATCGAAGCTGCCGCCGGACGACACCTGGACATCGAGCGTACCGTCCAGCGTGAGATCGCCGCCGACTTGCACGAGGTCGTTGAATGGGCCGCCGATGACGTTCGCCTGGCCCATGGTGACGTCGAGGCCGGATGCGTCGCTGAACGCGAGGCTTCCCTTTACCGTCAGCGTACCCGGCGCGTTACCCACGCCGCCCGGCGAAAGCGAGCCACCGTCGGCCACGGTCACGTCGCCGCCGATGAGGCCCTTGCCGCCCAGCGTGCCACCGGCGTCGACCGAGGTGATTCCCGTCGCCGCGGTCTGGTCGCCGTCGATGAACAGGCTACCCGCGCGCACGGCGGTGAGGCCCTGGTAGCTGTTGGTTCCCGTCAGCACCGTGGTGCCGTTACCCTGCTGCTCGATGGCGCCGCCGCCGGTGACGGTGCCACCGATCGTCAGGTCGTCGGAGCGGTCGAAGACGAGCGTACCGTCGTTCACGACGTCGCCGACGAGCGAACCCGCCGTACCGCCATTGCCCAATTGCAGCGTGCCCGCGTTGATGGTGGTGCCGCCGGCATAGTCGGCGTCGGCGGAAAGGACCAGCGTACCGCCGCCATGCTTGGTCAGCCCGCCGGCACCGCCGACGCCACCGCCGAGCGAGAGGTCGCCTTGCGTATCGAACGTACCGCCGCCCGCGCCCAGCGTGACGTCGCGTGTCGACGTGACCGCCGCGGTGTTCAGCAGCGTACCGCCGTCGAGCGCCAGCGCACCGGCGGCATCGCCGAGGTTGGCATCGTCGGAGATCGTCACGGTGCCGCCGTCGATGCGTGTCCCGCCCGTGTACGTGTTGACCGCGCCGAGCGTCAGCGTAGCCGCGCCGGTCTTGGTCAGCGCACCGGCACCCGCGATGGCGTGGGTCAGGCCCAGGTCGGCCTGCGTATCGAATGTGACACCGCCCTGGCCGACCGTGACGTCCCGCGCGCTGACGAACGCCCCGGTATTGCGTAGCGTTCCGCCGTCGAAACCGAGGGGTCCCGCGGTGGATCCCAGGTTGCCGTCGCTCGATACCTGCAGCACGCCGTCGTTGACCTGGGTGCCGCCTATATAGGTGTTGGTGCCGTCGAGCACCAGGGTTCCCAGGTCGTCCTTCACCAGCTTGCCCGCGCCGGTCAGCGCGGCGTCGATGGTCGCGGTCATGCCCGCGCCCGCGGCCGTACCGTCGCCCACGCGTATCAAGGCGTCGCCCGCCACGAGCGTGATCCCGTCACCCGCCACGCGGTACCCGTCCACGGCGAACTGCATGCCCGAACTGGTCACGGCGCCAAGCGTATCGTCCACGGTCACGGTACCCGCCGTGCCCATGAAGATGCCGAACTGGCCGCTGCCGTAGGGTGCGTTGAAACGACCGGTCGGATCGGTCCAGTTGCCGTTGCCGGTATCGTTCTGCCATGCGCCGCTGCCGCCATCGACGGTGCCGTTGGCGTGGCCTGTCGGGCCGTCCCAGAAGTTCAGCGTGATACCGCTGCTGTCGAGCAGGTTGACCTGGTGCGCGACCGAGGTCTGCACCTGATAAGTGCCCTGCGGCACCGTGCCGAGGGCAAGGCCATGATCGTTGAGCGTGCCGTCGTAACTGACGATGCGATACAGGCCGGCGCCGAAACTGCCGCCCGGCGTGGCCGCGACGTTGAGCGTGCCGTCCAGGTCGAGGCTGCCATGCACCACCGTGAGATCGTTGAGCGAGCCGCCGACCACGTCGGGCTGACCGAGCTGGTAGTTCATCGTGGCGCCGTCGGCCAGCGACAGGTTGCCGTCGATGGTGAGCGTTCCTGCCGCGGCGGACGCGCCGCCCGGGCTCAGTGCGCCACCCTGCTGCACCGTCACGTTGCCGCCGAGCGTGCCGCTACCGCCAAGCGTGGCACCGCTTCGGACCGTCGCATCGCCGGTAGCGGCGGACTGGTTTCCGTTGACCAGCAGCGTGCCGCTCTCGACCGTCGTCGCCCCGCCGTAGGTATTCGCCCGCGCCAACACCGTGGTCCCGCCGCCGCGTTGGGTGACGCCGCCGGAGCCGGACACCACGCCGTTGAACGTACGGACGTCCGATCGATCGAAGGCGAGCGTACCGTTGTCCGCCACGTCGCCGAGGATGCTGCCGGTCGTGCCGCCGTTACCCAGCTGCAGCGTACCGGCGGAGATCGTCGTGCCACCGCCGTACGTATTGTCGGCGGTGAGTACCGTCGTGCCGCTTCCCGCCTGGCGTATGCCGCCGGAGCCCGTGACGAGGCTGCCTAGCGTGAGCTGGTCGGAACGGTCGAACGCGAGCGTGGCGCCCGATTCCACGAACGCGGTGGCGCTGGCGATCGATCCCGCCGTGCCGCCGTTGCCCAGTTGCAACGTACCGCCGTTGACGTTGGTGACGCCGGTATAGGTATTGGTGCCGGTCAACGCCCAGGTACCCGTACCGTTCTTCACGACCGTCGTGGCTCCTCCCGAGCCGTCGATGATCGTGCCGCCCATGGTGTTGAGATCGGCATTGGTACCGCCCAGGCCGAGGGTGCGGTTACCCGTGCCGGTATAGGCCGCCGACCCCGTGTTGGCGAACACGATGGCGCCCGTACCGGAGGACTCGATGACACTGCTCCCGGTCGCGAGCGTGAACAGGCGATCGGTAGTGTCGCCCGCGCCCGTGTAGCGCAAGGTGGCGCCCGTGCCGATGACCAGGTTGGCCGCCGCGCTGGAAGAAGCTCCGATGCTGCTTCCCTCGCCGCCGTCGGTGAGATGATCCACGCCCAGCACGCCACCGGCGATACGCGTCACCCCGGCATAGGTGCTGTCGGCGTTGCGCAGGATCCACGTGCCCGTACCCGTCTTGGTCAACGACGTCTTTCCCGTGCCGTTGTCGGTGATCTGCGCGGCGAGGCTGTTGTCGGCCGTGCTGGTGCCGGTGAGCGTCACGGTCTGCGCCGTGTTCTGCGAGGAAAAGTCGACCGCCCCGGTGTTGGTGAACCGCACCGCGCCCGTGCCGGACGCGTCGAGCGCGCTGGTGGCAGATGCGCCGAGGGTGAACAGCCGGTCGGTACCGCTACCCGTGCCCACGTACTGCAAGGTGCCCCCGTCGAGCACGAGGTTGGACGCACCGGCACCGGACGCGCCGATGGAACTGGCGTTGCCGCCGTTGTCCAGGCAATTGACCGAGAGCGTGCCTGCGCTGACCGTGGTGGAACCGGCATAGTCGCTACCGCATCCGCTGAGCAGCTGACGATAGTTTCCGCCCTTCACCACCGCGCCGCTGCCGCGAATGGTGCCCGCGAACTCGGGAACGCCGTTACCCGACCCGGTGAGGCTCATGGTCGCGCCACCCAGCAGTACGCTGCCTCCGGTGGTGCCGCCCCCGGAAAGCGAACGGACGGTGGTGTCGAATCCGTTCAGGTCGAGCGTCGCGCCGGCCGTGTTGTCGATGGACATGGTGCCCGTGCCGAACGCCTGGCTGCTGCCCGCCTTCGCCACGCCCTGCTGAATACGCGTACCGCCGGCATAGGTATTGGCGCCGGTCAGAAGCAAGGTGCCCTCGCCTCCTTTCGCCAACTGGCCCGCCCCCTGAACGGTGCCGCTGATGGTGAGCGTGGCCGATGCATCGTTCACGGCCACTCCGCCGTTGCCGGTGAGCTGCATGGAACGGTCGATGCCGACGTTCGATCCCGTGTAGTTGAGCCATCCGCCGTTGAGCGTGAGGTTCGTGGCCGCGCTGCCGGATGCGCCGATGCCGCTGGCCTGGCCACCATTGGCGAGGCAGTCGGTGGTGATGCTGCCCGAGACGATCGACGTGGGTCCGGTGTAGGTATTGCCGCAGCCGCTGAACGTTTGCGACGAGCCGGCCAGCGCCGATACGCCGCCCGCACCGCTGATGACACCGGTAAAGGTTCCGGCGCCCCTCAGTTTCAGCAATCCGGTGGTCGCGCCAAGCGCGACGCTGCCTGCGCCGTTGAGGCCGGTCACCCATACCTGGTGCCCGTCCAGGTCGGCAGTGGCCCCGCCGGCGACGGTCAACGCACCGGCACCCGCGCCATTCGCCGCGCCGCCGAAGGCGAGGTCCGTACCCGCGCGCAACGTGCCTGCCGTGACGTTGTTGCCGCCCGTGTAGGCGTTGCTGCCGTTCAGCACCAGGGTGCCGGCGCCGTCCTTGACCAGGCTTCCGCCGCCGACGACGGTGCCGCTCATCGTCAGCGTCGTCGCGGCCTGCGCCACGTCGACATGACCCGGGCCGCCGCTCAACGTGAAGCCGCGATCCGACGACGTCGTGCCGCCCGTGTACTGCAAGGACGCGCCACCCGCCACCGTGAGGTTCGCCGCATCGCTGGCCGATGCGCCGAGACTGCTTTGCTGGCCACCGTCGGCGATCGTGGCCACCGACAAGACGCCACCGCCGACGACGACCGGGCCGACGAAGTCGTTCGTCGCGTTGGTCAACGAGAGCGTGCCGCCGCCCACCTTGGTGAAACCGGCATCGTCCGGGCTGGTGACCAGGCCGCCGAAGGTGAGGTTCGCCGTGCCGTCCACCTGGATGGTGCGTGACGGGCCGCCGTTCACCAGCGTGAGGCCGCGGTCGGTCGACGCGGTGGCACCGACGTAGCGCAACGTGCCGTTCTCGAACAGCAGGTTCGACGCATCGGCCGACGACGCGCCCAATGCGCTGGCCGACCCGCCGTTCGCGACGGTGTTGAAGATCAGCGTGGCACCGCTCACGGTCGTCGTGCCCGTATAGGTATTGGCACCCGTCAGGTTGACGGCACCGGTGCCCGAGCCGCCGACGGTGAAGTCGGTGGGCATGCCGTTATCGGTGATCGTCGAAGCGACGGTGAACGTGCCCGTGGCGTTCTGCTGCACGCCCAGGGCACCGCCGCCCGGACTGCCGCTGAGCGACCCTCCCTGGATCTTCTGCCCGCTGCCTCCGGCACTGGACGTCACCAGGATGGTGCCGTCCACGTCCAGCACATTGCCGGCACCGACGTTCACCGTCGAGTTGGCCAGCGCGGTGTACTTGAGCCCGCCCAGCACGACATTGCCGTTCACGGTGTTGGCGAAGGGCGTGTTCGCGTTGCCGCCCGCATCGCTGACGATGTCGCCGTTGAGCCACTGGCCGGCATCGTCCTTGTTCTGGTAGCCGGTGAATGCGGTGATCACGCCTCCGCTTACCTGCGCGTAGTCCGTGCCGTTGACCGTGGCCCAGCCACCCAGGGCACCGTCGGCATGGGTGGTGGCGATCGTCGCACCGGTGCCGGAGGTGAAGTCGATCAGGCCGCCGCTGCGGGCGATCCCGCCCAACGACAACGACAGCGTGCCGCCGCTGCCGGCCGTGGCGTTGATGCGGTTATTTCCCGCCGTGACGGTCAAGCCACCGAAGTCCTGGGCGCTCGCCGACGCACCCTTGACCGAGAGCGTGCCACCGCTCATGACGAGCGCGGACGCGTTGCCCAGGATGTTGGACGCGGGAGCGCCGGCGGCGCCGAAATCCAGCGTCAAGGTGCCGCCACCGACGGTGGTGGCACCCGTGTACGTGTTCGCGCCCGTGAGCGTCTGCGTGCCCAGGCCGAGCTTGGTGAGGCCACCGCTGCCGCCGATGCTGCCGGCGTACGACGCGCTCCCCGAAGCGGATTTCAGCGTCAGCGTGCCGCTGCCGAGGTCGACCGCGCCACCGGTGCCGGCGAGCGAAGGTGCCGTCATCGAGAAATCGTTGAGATCGAGCGTACCGCCGTTCACCACGAAGCCCTTGGTCGCACCCAGGGCGCTGGCGTTACCGGCGGTCAGCGTGCCGCCGGTGACCGTGGTGGTGCCCGCGTAGGTATTCGCGCCGTCCAGCCTCCAACTGCCGGTACCGCTCATGGCGAGGTTGCCGGTGCCGGAAAGCACACCCGAATAGACGTTCGCGTTACCGCCGCCGAAGGTGATCGCATCGATGCCGCCGGCGACGTAGCTCGCATCGCCGGTGAGCGTCAGCGCGCCGCTACCATCGTTCGAGATGAGGTTGTTCGCGCCGTCGAACTTGAAGGTACGATCGGCGCTGCCTCCCGTGCCCGTATAGCTGAGCCTGCCGTTGACCAGCGTGACCAGTCCGAGTACGCCGGTGCCGTTGCCGGCACCGAACGAGCTGTTCGTCCCGGTATCGGCCAGCACAGGCGCCTTCACCGTAATGGCGTTGATGCTCGTCGGCCCGGTATACGCGTTGTCCCCGCCCAACGTGATCGTCTGGCCCGCGCTGCCTACATAGGAGAATGCGCGATCGGACTCCGAACCGAGGACGCCGGACAGGACGATGTCAGCGGAAAAGGCGCTGAATGTCATGGTGCCGAGCCACTGGTTCACGCCTGCGATGTTGCCGGTGAGGACAAGCGGACCGGTCCCCCGGTTGACCAGTGCGGTGCCACCGCTGGAGGTGTTCTGGAACTGCCAGTCACGATTCGACTGGCTGCCGGCACCGCTGTAGTTGAGCGTTCCGCCGAGGCCGCCGCCGGCCTGGACGACGATCACGCCATCGGTCGCGTTGACCGGCGCGCCGAGCGCACTGGGAAGACCGAGATCGGCCACGGAGGTGAACCCGTAGGTACCACCGCCGATGAACCCGGTGATGCCCGTGTAATCGCTCGCCGCGTTGCTCATGGTCACGCCGCTGGCCGCGGCGATGCCACCGGTGCCGGAAAAGCGTGCCGCACCCAGCGCCCCACGAAGATTGGCCCTGCTGTTGGTGGCCCCGGACAAGGTGACGACACGAGTACCGGCCAGCGCGGCGTTGGCGGTGAGACCGGCCCCCGCGGCCAACGTCACGCCGTTGCCCGCGGCGCCCAGGCCGTTGTCGGACGAGACGACGAGCGTGCCGCCGAACACGTTGACGCCTCCGGTGAAGGTGTTGGCGCCTCCCAGGGTGAGCGTGCCGGCACCGTCCTTGGTCAGGCCGCCGTTGCCTGCGACGACCGAGTTGATCGTGCCCGTACCCGTGAGGGTCGGCGCGGTGCCCGCCAATGTCAGCGTCCCATCCTTGATCGTGTAGTTCGCCGTGGCGAACGTGATGTTGTGTACGGTCACGGGACTGCCGAGGCTGACGATTCCCGCCGTGCTGCCCGCGAATATCGCGTTGTCCAGCGCCGCGTTGTTCCAGACGATGAAGGGCCCCGCGATGCCGTCGCTCGCAGAATTCCATATCGCCTGCGTGGTGTTCCACGTGCCCGTGCCGCCGCTGTCGGACGCGCCGGTATTCGGATCCCAGTAGCGCTCCGCCGCATGCGCCAGCGGTGCGTGCCAAGCCGCGATGGCGAAGAGGATGCCGGCCGCCAGCCCGATGCCTCGGCGGCTGCCGCGTGCGACGCGTCCATCGCCGCTCGTGCCGCTCCTGCGCCCCCTTCCCTTGCGATGCCTGCCGGCGAGTTCGGAAGCCACCACCCAGGCATTCAGTTCCCTGGACCAGACGACGCGGAACACACGATTCATCACCACCCCCTTTCCATATGAAGGGGGCGAGCACGCTCCACCGCCACGCGCAGTTCATGCACGCGGAGCGGAATCAGACGTAAAGACGTCCCCCTGGTAGCGGAGGATCATACGCAGGCGTGATACACATATGAAACACATCACGCATCCATGAACATGTCGATTTCGGGATGCGCATCACGTTTTAGGACTTCACTCGCTTGGTCGTCGCACGTCGTCCGACGACACGGGAAGCTGCGCATCGAGAAATGCGTAGATGTCCGCCCATTGCGACGCTTCCGCACCGAGGGACGACTGGATCCCATGGCCCCCGTTCGCGTCGGTACGAATCCAGACAGGCTTTCCGCTCTCGTTCTGCGCCCGTATCTTCGCCACGAACTTACCCGTCTGCCAAGGCGACACGCGGCTGTCGTTGAGACCGACGAGAAACATCATTGCCGGATACGTGCCATGTGGCCGGATCTGCTGATAGGGATCCATCGCGAGGATGGCGGGAAAATCCTCCGCCTTGCGCGGGTCGCCCATCTCGCCGATCTGGTTCGCGCCGTTGGGGGCGTGCATCAGTCGCACGGGATTGAGTATGGGCACGAGAAAGATGGCCGCGCCGAACGCATCCGGGTACGCCGTGACGGCACCGCCGACGAGCAAGCCACCGGCACTGCCTGATATCAGCGCCGTGCGTTGCGGGCGGCTGTAGCCGAGGTCGCTCAGGCGGCCGACCGCCGCCACGAAATCCTCCACGCCCTTGTGCTTGTTCGCCCCCTTGCCCGCGAGATGCCAGGCCTCGCCTTTCTCGCCTCCGCCCCGCACGTGGGCGTACGCGAAGACGTTACCCTTCTTGACCCACTCCATGCGCACCGGCTTGAACGACGGTTGCAGCGTGAGTCCGTAGCTTCCGTAGCCGAACACGATGGCGCGATGGCTTCCGTCGAGCTTCGCGTCTTTCCGGTGCAGGATGGTAAGCGGAATACGCGTACCGTCCTTGCTGACCATGTCCGTTTCGGTCACGTCGATCATGCCGTAGTCGGCGGGGCTGGCCTCGTCCTGCCCCAGGCTTTTCATGGTGCGGGTGCAGGGTTCGTAACGCCACGATTTCGGCGGCGCGGTCCAGCCGCGCAGTTCGAGCAGGAAGCCGTCCTCGGCATCGTTGGCGCGCAGCAGCGAGGCCGTGCCGGCCAGCGGCATCCTCACGGCATCCATCCTGCCGGTGGCGTAGTCGATGCGGCGAACGCCGTCGATGCCGTTGACGGACACCTTGAGATAGAGCGCATCACGCGCCGGGGCCAGGGTCTGCGCGTCGCTGAGGGTGAGGCCCACGATGATCTCGTCGTCCCTCAGCCGGGTCACGGGCTTCGCGTCGCGTAGTCCGGCATCCTTCTTCGAGAGGTCGAGGGAAAGCACCTCGCCGTTCGAGTGCTCGCGCGTCGAGATCAGGTAAAGCGTGTCGCCGTGCAGCGCCGCGCCCACCACCTTGTCGTCCGGCGTGGCGATGCATCGCCATGCGGCGGAGGGCTTGGTCGCCTCCTCACGCGGCGTCACGCAAAACGCCGATTCGTTCTGCGCTCCCGACGCCGTGCCGAGCGCCCAGCGCGAGCCGGCGGGGAACTCCACCGTGGGAAAGCGATTGCTCGGCACCGGAAACGACGCGCTGGCCCCTGGCCCCGTGCCCGCGCGAAGCAGCACGGGATCGTTCGACGTGGGCGTACCCAACCGGTGCACGCGCAACCGCATGTCCTGCAGCGGGTCGCCGCCGGTGCGTTCGTTCGGCGGCGCCATCTGCGTATACGTGAATCCCGTGCCGTCGGGCAGCCAGTGCACGTCGAACTCACCCCACACCGGTTCCACGGCGTCGACCTCGGAGGCCTTGCCGGAGGCGACATCCAGCACGTCCACCCGCGTGATTTCGTTGCCGCCGCGGTCGACGTTGACCGCCACCTTGCGGCCGTCCGGCGATGGCGAATAGTTGGTGATGGACGGCGACCCGCCCTGGCCTTGCAACGTGGCGGGGTCGAGCAATGCGCGCTCGCGGCCGTCCGCGTCACGCACCATCAAGGTACCGCTGCCCTTCCCGGTCTGCAGGATGAAGAACATCCTCCCACCGGCGACGCGCTGCATGCGATGGATCACCGCGCTCGTGCCGCTGGCTTTCAGCGCCCGCAACCACGCGTCGAGCGTGGGCAGGGCATCCAGCTTCGTCCGCGTATCGTCGCCCTGGGCCGCCAGCCAGGCCTGGAATTCGGCGTTGTGTTCTCCCTCCATCCATCGGTAGGGATCGTGAAGCGTCTTGCCGAAAACGTTCTCCACCACGTCGTCGCGACGGGCGACGGGTGGCGTGCCCGAATCGGCGGCGAGAACGGGGGCGGCCGTGACGACGGCGGCAAGCAGGGCGAGAACGATCGGGCGCATGCTGGACTCCTGGCGAAGCGATGGGCGCGAGCGACCACGCGTTATGCTGTCAGCCTACGCAGCGCTCAAGGACGTCGATGAAGATCGCCATCGCAGGATACGGAACCGCGGGACAGGCTACAGCCATCCTGCTGGATGCGCAGGGGCATGAAGTCACGGTTTTCGAAAAGAGCCCGGTGCTCGGCCCGGTCGGCACGGGATTCCTGTTGCAGCCCACGGGCCTGGGCGTGCTGGCACGGATGGGCCTGGCGGATCGCGCGCTATCGCTGGGCCAGCGTATCGACGAACTCCATGGCACGACGCCGCGCGGACGCGCCGTGATGGCGATGCGCTACGGCGACCGGCGGCCCGGCTGTTTCGGCCTGGGCATGACGCGCGGTGCCTTGTTCGAACTCTTGCGTTCGGCATATCCGGGAGCGACGGCGGTGCATACCGGCGTGCGCATCGTCTCCCACGACGAACGCGCGGGTACGCTGCGCGACGATGCCGGTCACGAACATGGCCCGTTCGACCTCGTGATCGCCGCCGATGGGGCGAACTCCAGCCTGCGGGCGCAGGTGCCCGATGAGGTACGCCGCGACACGGTCTATCCATGGGGTGCCGTCTGGTGCCTCCTGCGTGCCGACGCGTGGACGGCCCACGACCGACTGTTGCAGCGCTACGCGGGAACGCGACGGATGATCGGCATGCTGCCGGTGGGACGTCGGCCCGGTCACGACGGCCGGTGGGCGACGTTTTTCTTCAGCCTGCCCGGCGACGAGGTGGATCGCTTCGCCGATGATGCATTGGCCGACCTCAAAGCCTCGGTGGCGTCGATATGGCCCGAGCTGATGCCGCACGTGGAAGATGTCGGCGAAGCGACGCAACTGCACAAGGCACGCTATCGCGACGTGGTGCTCAAGCGTCCGCACCGTGGACGTCTGGTCGTGATCGGCGACGCCGCGCACGCGATGAGCCCGCAGCTCGGCCAGGGCGTGAACATGGCGCTGCTCGACGCCATGGCGCTGGCCGAGGCCTTGCGCGAACACGATGGGGTGGACGCCGCACTGCACGCCTATCGCCGCGAGCGCCAGGCCCATGTGCGCACCTATCAACGACTCAGCCGATGGCTGACGCCGCTCTTCCAGTCGGACCGTGCCTGGCTCGGCCACGGCCGCGACGCCCTCTTCGGCCCACTCGGCCGCTTGCCGGGTTCGCGCGGCAACGCGCTGAGCATCCTTACCGGAGAGGCCCGGCTGCCTCGTCGCCAGTCACGTAGCGATATCGCGTTACCCGACGCCCTCGACGAGGTGCAGTAGCGGAAACGGCCTGCCCTCGCCGTCGGTTTCCGAGCGGCCGGCCACGGTGAATCCTTTGGCGCGGTAGAAGTCGAGCGCTTGCGGGTTCTGTTCGTTCACGTCCACCGTGAGCGCGCCCTTGCGCGAGCGGGCATGCTCGAGCAGGCGCGATCCGCCGCCTTTTCCGGCATGCGGGGGATCGATGAAGAGCGCCTCCAGCTTCGTGCCGTCCAGGCCCATGAAGCCGATGGGCTGGCCGTCGGCCTCCAGTACCCATACCTCGAGGAAAACCAGGGCACCGTCCCTCACGGCGGGAATGAGCGCCTCGATATCCGCCTCGCTCAGGAAGGTATGCGTAGCGCGCACCGAGCGCAGCCACAGGGCGAGGAGTCGCTCGCCATCCTCCGGCGTGGACTGCCGGATCGTGATGTTGTCCATGGGTGAATCCCTTTCGTTCGACATGTAAGCGTATACGAACGCGGTGCCTCCGCACAGGTGTGATGCACGCCTCATTACCGGCACCACAGGCGAGAACGGCTTCCTTCGGCATGAAGCTGTCACAGATACTCCGGACACTCCCACCGCAGGGCAAAAAACCACGACGTCGCCGCGCACCCCCATGGTGAGGGGCATCGCCGCGTCCACCACAAGGGTGAGTCATGACCTCGGAAGATCGCCGTAATTTCCTGAAACTGTCACTTGGCGCGATGGCGGCCGGCGCGATGCCGGCGTCGATCCAGAAAGCGCTGGCGGCACCCGCGCTGCGCCGCACCGGCACGATCATGGACATCGAACACGTGGTGATCCTCATGCAGGAGAACCGCTCGTTCGACCACTACTTCGGGAGCATGCGCGGCGTGCGCGGCTTCGGCGATCCGCGCCCCTTCACCCTGGCCAGCGGCAAGTCGGTGTGGCACCAGCCGCGTACGCCCGGCAGCGACGACGTGCTGCTGCCGTTCCGACCCGAGGCCGACGACCTCGGCCTGCAGTTCATCGAAGACCTGCCGCACGGCTGGAACGACACGCATGCGGCCTGGAACGCCGGCCGTTACGACGCCTGGGTGCCGAGCAAGGGCACCACGACCATGGCCTACCTCACTCGCGAAGACATCCCGTTCCACTACGCGCTGGCCGATGCATTCACCCTCTGCGACGCCTACCACTGCTCGCTGCTCACCTCGACCGACCCCAACCGCTACTACATGTGGACGGGCTACGTGGGCAACGACGGCACGGGCGGCGGCCCGGTGATCGACAACGCCGAGAAGGGCTATGGCTGGACGACCTATCCCGAGCGCCTGGAAGCCGGCGGCGTCTCGTGGAAGATCTACCAGGACATCGGCGAAGGCCTCGATGCCGCCGGCTCCTGGGGCTGGACGCACAACCCGTACATCGGCAATTACGGCGACAACTCGCTGCTCTACTTCAACCCGTACCGCAACGCCCAGCCCGGCAGCGCGCTCTACGAGAAGGCACGCACCGGCACGAACGCCCTGTCGGGCCAGTCGCTGTTCGAGATCCTGCGGGCCGACGTGATGGCCGACAAGCTGCCGCAGGTGTCGTGGATCGCGGCTCCCGAGGCGTACACCGAGCACCCGAGCTGGCCGGCGAACTACGGCGCCTGGTACGTCGATCAGGTACTCGACGCGCTCACCGCCAATCCCGAGGTGTGGGGCAAGACGGCGCTCTTCATCACCTATGACGAGAACGACGGCTTCTTCGACCACGTCGTGCCGCCGTATCCGCCCGCATCGCGTGACCAGGGCCTGTCGACGGTAAGCATCGACGGCGAGATCTACGCCGGCGGCCACGGCTTCACCACCGGCGCCTACGGCCTCGGTGTGCGCGTGCCGATGATGGTGGTCTCGCCGTGGAGCAAGGGCGGCTGGGTCTGTTCGGAAACCTACGACCACACCTCGATCATCCGTTTCCTCGAACGCCGTTTCGGCGTGCGCGAGCCGAACATCTCGGCGTGGCGCCGCGCGATCTGCGGCGACCTCACCAACGCCTTCGACTTCTCCCAACGCGACGCCGATGCCCCGCGCCTGCCCGCCACGACGGGCTACCGACCGGACCAGGGCAACCATGCGACCTTCCATCCGGTCGCGCCGTCGACGGGTCAGCGATTGCCCGAGCAGGAACCCGGTCGCCGCCGCGCCCGCGCGTTGCCCTACGCCGTCGACGTCACCGGCCGCCTCGACCTCGACGAAGGCCGCTACTGGATCGACTTCGACAACACGGGCTCGGCCGGTGCGTTCTTCCACGTCTCCTCCGCCGCGCGTTCGGACGGTCCGTGGGCGTATACGGTCGAGGCGGGGAAGCGGCTTTCCGACTATTGGACGAGCGCGTACAGCGGTAACGCCTACGACCTCACCGTGCACGGTCCGAACGGATTCCTGCGCCAGTTCGCCGGCACGCAGCCGTCGGGCGCCGGCGATCGGGATCGCATGGCGCTGCCCGAGGTGAGCATCGCGCATTCGGGTCTTCCGGGACTGCTTCGCGTGGTGCTGGAAAACCACGGCAGCCGTCCGTGCTTCGTCACCGTGAAGTCGAACGACTACGGCCGGCAACCGCCACGCCGCCACCTCCTGCTTCCGGGCGCGAGAATGGAAAGCCTCTGGGACATTCTCGGCAGCGACCACTGGTATGACCTCAGCGTCACCTGCGACACCGATCCGCGCTTCCTGCGCCGGTTGGCGGGGCATCGGGAGACCGGCAGGGCGTCGTTGAGCGATCCGGCGTTGTCGCGCTGATCCGATAGATGCCATTCACGCAATGAAGCTCTTTACTCGAAAAGGGAATCGATGTGCTCCATCCACTTCTTGCGGCGCTCAACAGTGGACGACTTAGTTTCTTTCGCCATCGCATCCAGCAATGCTTTTCTTGCATTCTCTCGAATATAGGGATGTAGATACTTAATGGTTACAATTGTATTATTTTCTTTTCGCGTTCGCGCATCGACAAGGCCAGCCGCCCCCATGCTTACTAAGTAGCCTCTGAAGTAATCGGCCCATGAAGCCAAGCCTTCCGGTCGCAAAGACGCCAGATCCAGATCTTTTCCCCTCTCCTCTGCTCTAGATGCAGCAAAGCAGAGCATCATACCGGCGGGCGACGAGTCTTCAAGGAAGTTTTGTACGAAGGTAGTGTTAAAAGTCCCTTCTTCTTCACGCTCGACACCGTTCTGCGATAGATTGTCTGCCTGTGTCGCCATCGCCTTGAGTGAATCATCGAGCGCGTTAAAACGATCCGGAATCTGCCCGAGTAAGTCTCGGATAGACTCGTGCTGATCTTTAATCCTAGTGAGGTTATCGGAAATTTCTCCGGAAACCACTCTCAATCGCTCCTGCTCATCTTCCATACTCTTCGCCTGAGCCTCCCCTGAGGAAACCAGCGCCCTCATTATTTCTTTCGAATGTTGGATCTCTCGCGAAATAGCGCCTAGGCTACCTAAGCTCTGCGCCAGACCCGAATTAGCTACGAAGGAATAGATTATCGCAACTAGGCCGAGCATTAACGACGTAATGGTCGCGACATTGGTAAGATAGGTTGTGAAATCTGGCACCCCCATCCAGTAGAGGACGCTCAGGTTGATAATGACCAACACTGCGAGAATGCCGCAATAAATAAAGTGAAGCCTGAGTCGCTCATACGCTACAAATTCGGTGCTCATGACTCCCCCTTAAAGACGTTTCTTGTTTGATTCCAACTCTACCTCATCAACGGCGGGGTGCTCCACTCATCAACTGAGTAAGTGTCAGCACCTATCGCAGGCGAAGCACATGCCTCCCGCTGCCGAAAACGACTTCGGTTTTCCCCGGAAGCCCGACGGACGCTTGTGCCCCCACCGGCACCACCACGTCGATGGTCACCTCGCGTCCGTCCCTGCGCCAGGCCACCGACGCCTCGCCATAAGGCGTCATCACCGCCGCCGAGGCATGGTCCAGCCATGCCGTCAGCGCGGGTTTCACCCCGATGCGTTTCCAGCCGGGCGCCAGCGGCCGCAGTCCCGCCACGTCCTCGAACAGCCAATCGTCGACGGTGCCGAGGAAATAATGCCCGCGCGAGCGCGACGCGAGTTTCCAGTGTTCCCAGAGACTCGTGGCTCCGTTCGCGCGCCAGAAGCCCCAGCTCGGAAAGCTGACCTGCGTGGCGATGGCCCACGCCTCGTCCGCATGCCCCGTAGCCGTGAGTACGGGAAGGATCAGCTTGGTGGCGAGCGCACCGGTGTCCAGGTGATCGCCCCGGGACTTCGCATCGGCCGCGACGCCGGCGGCCACGCGATCACGAAGTGCGTGCGGAACGAGTCCGAAACCGAGCGCCAGGAGCTGGTGGGCCTGCCGGTATCCCCGGTCGTTCTCGCCGCGGTAATGGTCGCCGTCGAGGAAACGCCGGTTGAACGCGTCCCGCACCTTCGCCGCCATGCCGTCGAAACGCGCGGCGGCCACGGCATCACCCTTGAGGCGATACATGTCGGCCACGGTGCGTTCCATGCGATACAGGTAGGCCGTCGCGGCGACACGCTTGTCCTCCGGCGCGTTCTCGCCGGCCGGATCGGTCTCGGGACTCACCCAATCGCCCAGTTCGGTATCGGCGATACCGCCGGGCGAACGCGCGTCTTCCATGGCGACGTAACCGGCGATGCCATCGAGGTGTTCGTCGATCGGCCCACGGTCGCCGGCATACGTCCACAACGACCACGGCACGAGCACGTAGGCGGCGTGCCAGGTGGGCGCGCGCACGTCGCCCCAACCGGGGTTCGGCGCGATCAGCAGCGGCGCGCCCTGCGCGTTGCGCGCATCGGCGATGTCCCGCACCCACTTGGCGAGCAGGCGGCTCGCGTCGAAGTTACGCAGGAACATGTCGGCACCGAGCATGCCGTCGCCCGTCCAGCCGTTCTTCTCGTACATCGGCGTGTCGGTGGGGATGCCGTACAGGTTGTTGAGCATGGTGTCGACCGCGGCACGATGGATCCAGTTCAGCAGGTCGTTGCTGCTGTCGAACCGTCCCGTGACCGCGACATCGCTATGCACGACCTGCGCTTTTACCGCGTCGAGGGACGGCCTGCCCGGCCAGCCTTCGACCTGCACGTAACGAAATCCCTTGTAGGAAAAACGCGGATGCCAACGCGTGCGTCCCCCGGCCAGCGTCAGGCGATCGGTCTGGAAGCCCTGCTTGAAATAGTGATGTTCGTCGCGCGCATCGACCGTACCGTCGGACATGAGCTTTTCGCCATAGCGGGCGACGACCGTGCTACCTGCCGGCCCGCTGGCGTCGAACGCCGCCCATCCGGCGATGACGCGCGGAAAGGCGAACACGAACACGCCCGGCTTCGGTTCGCTGACCGAGGTCGCGTCCAGCGTGGACACGATGCGGATCGGCGGTTCGATCTGCGCCGCCAGGCGTCCCGCCGGTGCGGGCAGTTCGGCCGCGGGCTTCCATGCGCGGGGCGTCGCGCGACGGGCATCGTAGTGCTCGCCGCCGTACAGGTCGTCGAGCACGGTGGGACCGTCGGCCAGCTGCCAATCGTGACCCGTCGCGACGTCCTCGACGCGGCCGTCCGCATGGACGATGCGCAGCAAGGCACGGAAGCGCGGCTGACCATGCCAGGGGGCTCGCTCCCAATGCCAAACGTTCGGGTTGGTGAGGCCGAAGAAGCCGCGACCGAGCTCGACGCCCAGCGTATGCGACCCCGGTGTGAGCGACAGTTCGGTCGCCACGACCTCCACGCGCTTGCCGTAGTCGGTGAAGCCCGGTGAGAGCACCGCGTCGCCGACCGCCCGACCGTCGAGCGTGACGTCGGCATACCCGCCGGCGGCCACGTAGAGCATGGCGCGCACGACCTGGCCCTCGGTATGGAAGGTCTTCCTCAACAACGGGGCCGCGAGATCGTTCGCGTCGGCCTTGCCGATCCAACGTGCGACCGCCCATTGCGAGTCATCCAGAGCGGTATCGAAATGCGATGCGGTGGAGGCGTCACCCTCTGAGGTATGCACGTCCACGCGCCAGTCGTAGTGTTCGCCGGCACGAAGCGCCGGTCCCGCATAGGCCACGTCGAACGACCGGTCGGAACGCACCTCACCGCTATCCCAGACCGTATTTCCGCCCTGCCCGACCACGAGCCGATAACCGGTCTGCACCGTGCCGTTGCGTGACGCCCGCACGATCCACGAAAAACGCGGCCGCGCCACGTCCACGTAGGTTGGGGCATCCATTCGCTCGACGCGCGGTTGCACCAGCGTCGCGGCACCGGCCGGCAAGGCGAAGAAAAGACACGGAAGGACGAGGACGCGCGCGCCCCTACCCATGTGCCGCGTCGCCGAGGTAGCGGGTCAGCTCGGCCGAGGTCATGTCCCTCGCGAGGGCGGCGGCCTGCCCCGCCCACATGTTGCTGAAGTCCGGTTCGTTCACTTTCTCCGTCACTGCGCGCAGCGGTACCAGAGCGGCCGCCGCGGTCGGAAACGCCGGCGCCACGTCGGACAGGGGCCCGACCTCGCGCATCAGGCGGTTGAGGATGCCGCGCGCCGGGCGGCCGGTGAAGACGTTGGTCACCGCCGTGCCGTCGTCGGTCGCCGCATGGAGGGCTTCACGATGGAACGCCGTGATCCTGGCCTCGGGAGTGAAAAGATATGCCGTGCCCACCTGGACGGCCGATGCGCCGAGCGCGAACGCGGCTCGCACGCCGCGCGGATCGGCGATGCCGCCGGCGGCGATCACCGGAACCGCCACCGCGTCGACCACCTGCGGCACGAGCGCCATCGTGCCCACCTGGGTCGCCATGTCGTCGCCGAGGAAATTGCCGCGATGGCCGCCCGCCTCGTAACCCATGGCGATGACGGCATCGACATCGCGCGCGGCCAGCCATCGCGCTTCGGCCACCGTCGTGGCGGACGCGATCACCTTCGCCCCCGTGCGCTTCACGCGATCGAGCAACGCCCCCTGCGGCAAACCGAAGTGGAAGCTCACCACCTCGGGCCGATAGGCCTCGACGAGCGCACAGTACGCCTCGTCGAACGGCGCCCGTCCCCCGGCCGGCAACGGCGCGGCGGGATCGAGTCCGCGCTCGACGTAATAAGGCGCGAGCGTCGCGCGCCAGGCCATCTGCGCGGCGGGATCGGGCGGCGGCGCGGTGTGCGCGAAGAAGTTGAGGTTGATCGGCTTCGTCGTGGCGATGCGAATCGTCTCCAGCGCCGCCGTCATCTGCTCTACCGACAACGCCGCGCCGGGCAACGAGCCGAGGCCGCCGGCCTCGCTCGCCGCGATCACCATGTCCGGCGTGGTCGCCCCGGCCATGGGCGCTTGCACGATGGGCCGCTCGATGCCGAACAGCTCCAGGATGCGGTTGTTTTGGGCCATCGCGTTCACCCCGTGTGGTTGACCCGAAAGCTTACTTTGACTCGGCATCGAGCTGTTGCTGCCGGTATTCCGGCGTGGTGACGCCACCCACGCCCCAGTTCTCCAGTTCCACCTCCTCGATCACCACGAAGGTGGCGCTCAACGGCTTTCCCATGACGTCGAGAAGCAGCTCGCTCACGCCCTTGATGAGGGCCTTTTTCTGTTCCGGGGTGGTGGCGCTCGCGCCCGGCGCGGTGCCTTCGCGGGTCACCTTGATGTTCACGTACGGCATGTCCGTTCTCCTCCTGTGGGAGCGGGTCGCTCCCCGTCGATACACAGTCTAGGCACGTCCGGGCATGCGGAGAATTCGCTAATATCGAGCAATGACTGAGCAGAAACGCACAGATCCCGACTGGCAGGACCTCCGCGTCTTCCTGGCGCTGGGACGGCACGGCAGCCTTTCCGCCGCCGCCCGCGCCCTGGCGGTAAACCACGCCACCGTAGCCCGGCGCATCCAGTCGCTGGAGGCGAGTCTCGGCGAGAAGCTGGTCGAACGGCGTCCCGACGGCTACGTGCTCACGCCCGCCGGAGTCCGTACGTTGTCCGCCGCCGGCGACATGGAAACCGCCGTGCAGACCCTCGGGCGTGGCGACGGCGACGACGCGCCGCGCGGCACCGTCCGCGTCAACGCACCCCCGGGGCTGTCGCAGGGATTCCTCATCGAACGACTGGCCGAGTTGCCACTGCGCCATCCAGGGCTCGACATCGACCTCGCCACGGACCTGCGCTCGGTCAGCCTGGAACGTCACGAAACGGATATCGCCATACGCGTGGATCGTCCGCTGGACGGCGACTTCGTCGCCCGCCCGCTGGGCCGCATGGCCTATGGTTTCTACGGCACGCCTTCGCTGTGCGAACGCATGGCGAACGGCGCGCCGCCGGTGTTCATCGGTTTCAACGAAGCGAACGCCTATCTTCCCGAGGCGGCGTGGCTGTCGCGGGAATACCCGCAGGCACGCATCGCCTTCCGCGCGAACAACCAGTTCGCCCAGGCGACGGCCGCGCGCTCGGGCGTGGGGCTCGCGTTGTTGCCGCATTACATCGGGCGGCAGGTAACGGAACTGCGTTCGTGCGAGATGCCCGCGGTGCCGCCCGCTCGGGACATATGGGTGTTGACGCGCCGGCAGGACCGGAAGGATCTACCGATACGCGTGGTCGTGGAGCATGTGACGAAGGCCTTTGCCGACGAGAAGGGATCGTTCGAAGCGTGACGCGTGCACGAAACGCCGTTTTCCCGTCGCGTTCCCCGCCCGGACGACGAAGCGTACAATCCTTGAGTCATTCAGCCGGCGGGGGGCATCCGAATGGATCGCAAGCACTACTGGTTCGGCCGCAAACGCGTCGGCATCGGGTTCGGTCCCATCGCCTGGCAAGGCTGGGTGTTGATCCTCGCTTACATCGTCGCCATGCGCTCGATCGCCTGGTTCACGCCGCATCCCGAACACGCCGTGCTGATGATCGCGGCATCCGCCGTCGCGCTCGGCCTCGCCCTTTGGAAATTTCATCCCCGTGCGTAATCGCCTTCTCCTGCTCGCCGCCTCGCTGTTTTCCTTTCCCGCCTTCGCCATGCCCGAGGCCACGCTGAACCTTCGCGACGGCGGAAAACCGGTGCTCTCCATCCGGCCCGACGGCATCGCGCCCATCGAGGTCACGCTCGGCCTGCGCCTGGCCGACGAAGACCTCACCCAGGGTTTCGCCTTGGCCGGCTCGTCGAAGCGACAGTGGGACGAGCATTACCGCATGCCCACCGGCAAGCGGCTCGAGCGCGAGGCGCACTTTCGCGAAACGCGCTACGCCTTGCGTAAGCCGTCGGGAGAACGGCTCGACGTGGTCGTGCGCAGCACGGCCGACGGCGTCGCCTTCCGATACGAGATACCAGGGCGCTCGTCGGCGACGGTGACCGGGGAAGCCACCGGCTTCACCCTCCCTGGCGATGCACCGGCGTGGTTGCTGCCCTACAGTCCCGAATACGAAAAGGAGCGCATGCAGGCCACCGCGGCCAGCGCGCCGGCCGGCGATTACGGCTATCCGTCGTTGTTTCGCCTCGGCGACACCTATGTCCTGCTGACCGAGGCCAACAACGACGGACGTTACGACGGCAGCCGGCTCGGGCACGCCGCGAATTCGGGCACCTACGCGCTCATGCTGGCCGATCCGAGCGTGCAGGCCACCGACGTCACGCCGTGGCGCGTCGCGATCATGGGCGACCTGGCCAGGGTGACCGAATCCACGCTGGTCGACGATCTCGCCGATCCCTCGCGCTTGACCGACACCGCCTGGATCAAGCCGGGCAAGGTCTCATGGTCGTGGCTGAGCGAACACCAAAGCCCCTCGGACTTCGAACGTCAGAAGGCCTACGTCGATTTCGCCGCCCGCCACCACCTGCCCTATACGCTGGTCGACGAAGGCTGGAGCGATGCCTGGGTACCGGAACTCGTGCGATACGCCAACGCGAAGCACGTGGACATCCTGCTGTGGTTCAACTGGGCGAAGCTCGACACGGCCGCCAAGCGAACGGCCGAGCTGCGCAAGGTGAAGGCCTGGGGCGTGAAGGGCGTGAAGATCGATTTCATGGAATCGGACTCGCAGGACCGCTACCGTTGGTACGACGCCACGTTGGCCGACACGGCCGCCCTGCACCTCATGGTGGATTTCCACGGCGCCACCATTCCGCACGGCCTGGCGCGCACGTGGCCGCACCTTGTCACGATGGAAGGCGTTCGCGGTGCGGAGAACGACCCGCCCGTCGTGGGCAACACCATCCAGCCCTTTACGCGCAACGTCGTGGGATCGATGGATTACACGCCGGTGGCTTTCGACGCGGGACGCAAGCAAGCCTCGATCGCGCACGAAGTGGCCCTGCCCATCGTCTTCGAATCGGGCCTGACGCACCTGGCCGATCGCCCCGAAGCCTATGAAAAGCGCCCCGTGGCCATGGCCTTCCTCGAGCAGGTACCCACCGTGTGGGACGAAACGAAACTGCTCTCCGGCACGCCCGGCCGGGATGCCGTGTTCGCACGTCGCAGCGGCGATCGCTGGTTCGTCGGTGCCATCGAGGCGGGCGGTGCGCGCAAGCTCACCGCCGACCTGTCGAAGCTCGGCGGCGGTCCATGGCATGCCGACATCGTGCGCGACGGCGATGGCCGCGGCGACGTGGTCCGGACGTCCCGCGAGGTCGCGAAGGGCGGCTCGCTCGCGTTCGACGTACCGCTCAATGGCGGTTTCGCGGCGATACTCTGCGCCATGCCGGAGAGCGCCAAGAACGGGACGTGCTATCGCTGAACCGGCGACCGATGCCCGTCGGCGATGCGCCCCGTGTCGACTTCGATCATCTTCTGCCCGGCAAGGATGGCCAGCCGGTCGCCCAGTGGCCTGGCGCGCGATTCGTGGACGCTCAGGGCAAGCAGGTTGGGAGCCGACCATTCCGCCAGCGGCTCGAACACCTCGCTGGCCTTGAGCACCTGGTCGCGCATGCCGGGCTCGTGCCCGCCGATGCGCACCCTGAAGGTCACCTGGCCGGAGCGGCGCGCGATGCGACGAACGATGTGACAGGCATTGGTCTCCACTTCATCGCCGAGCGCGAGGTCGTCGATGAGGAACGGTATGCAGCACAGCGTGAAGCGCCCACGCGCCGTCCTGCGCCACCAGAGCTGTTCCCATCGACTGCGTCCGCCATGGACGCCGGCGAGCATGTGGAAAACGCTGGTCGCCCTGTCCCGCCAGACGGGGTGCTTGTGGGCGACGACGAGTCCGCGCTCCTGATGTTTCATAATGCTCCTCCATGAAGGCCCACGAACGGCCTCGATGCGATCTCGTCCAACATGTCCGCTCAATGACTTACCCGTCTCACGACGAGGGCGCGCACCATACGCAATTTCTTGCGAACGGGTCAACTCCTGCCCGCTGCGACGACGGCGTGGCCGTGACGGTCATGCTTCGTCCGATCGATTCTTGCCGGAATTACACATGTCTCATTACACCGGGCCGCTGCTCACCCGCGACATCGCCACCGACCTCCTCGCCGCCCGCGATGCCGGGAGTACGTCGTGGACGGGATCGTTCGACCTCGGGCGTTCGCAAAGCTCGGCCGTGCTCTCGCCGGACGGCTGGCGGTGGCATGACCGCGACCATCCGTACCCGTCCCGCCTCAGGGACCGCACGATCTACTACCTCGACGGTGAGGATTTCGAACCCGTTTCGCGGTTTTCGGGCTCGCTCATCAAGCTGGTGCCCACCGAGTGGGGTGCTCCCACCTTCGAGATCGACGGCATCAAGATGCTGCCCACCGCGAAGGAGTCGCCCCTCGACGATGCGCGGCGCAAGGTGGCGCTGGTCGAACCGCGCGGCAAGTCCGTGCTGGATACGTGCGGCGGCCTGGGCTATTTCGCGGCCTGCTGCCTCGATGCGGGCGTGGCGAGCATCCGTTCGTTCGAGAAGAACGACGACGTGCTGTGGCTTCGCACGATCAATGCCTGGTCGCCCGATCCGGCATCCGCCGAAAGCGGCGGCCGCCTGTCGCTCACCCACGCCGACGTCGCCGACGCCATCCAGGGCATCGCCGATGCCTCGATGGACGCCGTGCTGCACGATCCGCCTCGGTTCGGCATCGCAGGCGAGCTGTATTCCCAGGCGTTCTACGACCAGTTGGCCCGCGTGATACGGCGCGGCGGGCGCCTGTTCCACTACACCGGAAGCCCCAACAGGCTCACCAGCGGACGCGACGTGCCACGGGAAGTCGTCAAACGTCTCGAAAAAGCCGGCTTCGTCGCCCGTCCGGAACTCGACGGCGTCTTCGCCACCCGGCGCTGACGCACCGCCTACCGAAGGAGTGGGAGCGGATCCTGTCCGCAACCCTCGGGTTTTCCCGTCGCGGACGGGCCCAGGCATTCGGATGCGAGCGGTACATACCGCACGATGATCGCAAGGCTTCATTCGCACCGGGGGCCACCCTGAGGGTTCGCGGATAGGATCCGCTCCCACCCTTCGGTAGCTAACGTCACGAATGAGCCTCGCGTCACACAAATGCAATTGATAACGATTGTCATTTAGATATACTGCGCACCTCTTCGGTTCCGGCCCCTGTCCATGGATTGCCACGTCGGCCTGCTCAATTCGGTGCCCTCGCCGCTGCTGTGCGAGATGTTCGGCGCGGCCGGATACGGGTTCGTCGTGCTCGATCTCGAGCACCAGTTGCTCTCTCCAGGCGACCTCCAGCATGCGATTCGCGCCTGCGAGCTCGGCGGCTGCGAGCCCTGGGTACGCGTGCCCGAGGTCGATGCCAAGCTGATCGGCCGCGTGCTCGACGCGGGCGCGAAAGGCATCGTGATCTCCCGGCTCGAAACCGTCGAACAGGCGCGCCACGCCGTGGAAGCCGCGCACTTTCCGCCGCTGGGCAGGCGCGGCATCACCGGCGGGCGGGTGACGGGATTCGGCAAGGTGTCTCTGGCCGACTACATCGCAGCGTCGCGCGACGCGATCCGTATCGTACCGATGATCGAAAGCGAAGCAGGCATCGACGCCCTTCCCGGCATCCTCGCCGTGCCGGGTATCTGCCTCGTGATGGAAGGCGCGCTCGACCTCGCGCTCGACATGGGCCTGGGACCGGATCCGCTGCATCCGCGCGTGTGGCAACGCCTGCTCGACATCGCCGGGCATTGCGACGAAGCCGGCGTGCCGTTCTGTCCCAACCCCCGCACACCTCACCAGCGCGAGCACTGGCTCGCGCGACGCCCCCGCTGGCTGCTCGCCGGCGAGGACCGCGGCCTGCTGCTCGGCGCGCTGCGCGAACGGCGTCGCGAACTGGTTCCCGACGTTCAAACCACCCCTGCCTGAAGGACCGACCCTCCGTGCGTGCGATTCTGCGACTTTCCTGCCTCAGCCTTGCCGTCGGCGGCGCCCTCTTCGTCGACCCGGCCCATGCCGAGGACACCGATACGACCAAACCGCGCGATCTCCAGGCGGTGACGGTGCAAGGCAACGTGCTCGGCGCATCGAAAGCCGAAGACGTGCGCACGTACGCGGGAAGCCGCCAGGTGATCGACGCGAAGACGCTTTCGACCGGCGCCTACCGTTCCCTCGACGACGCCCTCCAGCACGTGCCCGGCATCAAGATCTTCGACGAGACCGGCACCGGCGCGTTGCCTCAGATCATGCTTCGCGGCCTGTACGAGAGCCGCAGCGGACGCGTGCAGGTGCTCGAGGACGGCATTCCGCTCTCGCTGGCCCCGTATGGCCAGACCAGCCTGTCGCTGTTCCCGGTCACCATGAACCAGGTGGATCGCATCGACGTCGTGCGCGGCGGCGCCGCCGTGCAGTACGGCCCCAATAACGTCGGCGGCGTGATCAACCTGGTGAGCAAGGCCATCCCCGAGGCATGGACGACCACGCTGGGCGAACGGGTCACCGCCGGCGGCAAGGGCACCTACCTGAAGGACACCAGCCTCAGCACCGGTGGCTATCTCACGCCGAGCTTCGGCATGCAGCTGGATGCCGATTGGCAGAAGGGTCGGTACTGGCGCGACCACAGCGACACCGACGTGAAGAACGTGCGCCTGCGCACCGAGTGGTGGGTCGACGACGACAAGCTCATCAAGGCGGACATCGGCCGTTACGTGGCCAATATCGATCTCGCCGGCGCGCTGTCGCCGGCCGACTATCGCGACAACCCGCGTCAGGCCACGCGCCCTCTCGACCGCTTCACCGGCCGCACCACGCGCAGTTCGCTCACCTACCAGCAGGATCTCGGCGCCTGGGGCCCGTTCGACCGCTCGCAGTTCGACTGGACGAACTTCGGCGCGGAAAGCTCGCGCAATTTCATCGTGGGAATGCGCCGCGCCTCCACCGAGACGTGGCGCTCCGACCTGCCGCCGCAACTACTTCAGAGCGCGCCGCGCGGTTTCAGCGTGTACGGCAGCGAACCGCGCGTGTCGCTGCACGTGGACGGCAGCGTCACCCAGACCATCACCGCCGGCGTGCGCGCCGAGCGCGAGGACATCGACTTCCTCGTCGGCAACACCGGCCTCGATAACGGCGTGTATACGCTGGTGCGCAACTGGAAGTTCAATGATCGCGCCTTCGCGGCCTATGTCAGCGACGCCATCGGTTTCCTCGACGATCGCCTCACGGTCACGCCGGGCATCCGTTACGAGCACCTGGACTCCGACTACCGCGACCTCTCCAGCGGCAAGACCACGCAGAACAACATCCGCAACGGCCTGCCCGGCCTTACCGTGGGCTACAAGCTGTCGTCCACGTGGTACGTGTACGCCGACGCGCAACGCTCGCTGCGTGCGCCGCAGGTCACCCAGATCGTGTTCGGCGACAACCTCGATTCCGAACTGGCCTGGAACTACGAAGCGGGCTTCCGCTACTTCCCCACCGAGGGCACCCGCCTCAACGTCGACGTGTACCGCATCGATTTCGACAAGCAGATCGTGCTGGACAACACCACGCGCACCTACGGCAACATCGGCAAGACCCGCCACCAGGGCGTCGAAGCCCAATTCGAATGGAGCCCCGCGAACCTTCGCGAGCTGAAGTTCGACGTGGGCTACGCCTACCTCGACGCCGCGCAGCAATCGGGTGCCTTCGAGGGCAAACGCGTGCCTTACACCTCGCGCAACCAGTACAACCTGGGCGCGTCCTACGACCTGGGCGAGACCACCTTCGCGCTGAACGGCTACTACTTCAGCAAGGCCTTTACGGACGCAGCGAACACGCCCATCGAGAACGCCATCGCCTCGGTGGGTCCGCTGCCTGCCTATGCGGTGTGGAACGCGCAGGTCACGCACACGTTCATGCGCAACGGCAGCAGCTCGCTGAAGGGTTCGCTGGCCGTGAACAACCTCGCCGACCGTCGCTATTACTTCCGCGGCATCGACACGAGCCCCTGGGGTCGCGAATCCGCGCCGGGCCGTACCTTCACGGCCGGCGTGGAGCTCGCTTTCTGAGCCTTCCGGCGCGCGGTGCGATTCCCTCGGGCCGCGTGCGGCACAACGTATCTCCCCACCAAGGTGAAGCTGGTCATGGACACGTTCCCGCTCGTCATCCTTACGCACGTCCGCCATCCGGCCGTCACCGAGGGATTCCTTCCCGCGGCCCATCGGCTGGGCCTGCCCACGGTGCTGCTCACCGACCACCGCATGGACCACCTGCGCCATTTCGATGCGCACCCCGGCGATGCGCCGGCAGCGATCCTCGAATGCGACGTCTTCAATCCGCTGAGCGCCATCGACGCGTTGCGCGGCGCGGGCATCCGGCCCGCCGCGGTGTTCTCCAACAGCGACCACCTGCAGGCCTCCACCGCGCTCGTGGCGGAAGGCTTCGGTCTTCCGGGCAAGGACTGGCGCACTTGCTACGCCGCGAAGAACAAGGCAGCCATGCGCGAGCGACTGCGCGAACGAGGCCTGCCGACGCCGTGGTTCCACAGCCTCGTCCCCGGCGCCACGCCCCCGCTCGATACCCCATGGCCCGTGGTGGCCAAGCCCCGTGAAGGCGTGGCCAGCATGGACGTGAGCCTGTGTGCCGACGCGCCTGCCCTCGAGCGCTACCTGCAAGCGTTCTGGCGCCGCCACCCGGGCCGCACGGTGCTGCTCGAGGCCTTCGTCCAAGGCCCGCTGTTCACGCTGGAAACGCTGGGCGACGGATACGGCATCCACGCGATCGGCGGCTTCGACGTGACGCTTTCGGCGCCGCCGCATTTCATCGAGCTGGAAGCCCGATGGAACGGTCCCGCCGTCACGCAGGGCAAGGGCGCCGCCCTCGCCCAGGTCGAAGCGTTCGGCGTGGGCTTCGGCATCTGCCACAGCGAGTTCATCCTCACCGACGACGGCCCGGTGCTGGTGGAGATCAACTACCGAAGCATCGGCGACGGCCGCGAATTCATGCTCGATCGCATGCATGGCGGCCGGTGGTTCGAAACGATCCTGCGCCCGCATCTCGGTCACCCGGTCGCGCTACCCGAGGCGGTGCACAGGCATGCGCGGGTCGAGTACGTCGTCGCGACCGAAGAAGGCCGCATCGACGCGGCGAGCGGCGATCGTTCGCACTGCGATGCCTCATCCTACGTGGATTACCGCGCCCTGCGTCACGAAGGCGACACGATACGGCTGACGCATTCCAACAAGGACTACCTCGGCATTCTCCATGTAGTCGGCGACGACGAAGCCAGGCTCGACGACGCGCTGCACGCGATGCGGTCCACGCTCCGTTGGGATATCGCCACGACGGAAGCCGCCGCATGACTGCCCGTCCCCGGCCGGTGTCCACGGACGAAGCCTACGTCGCCCGGCGCATCGTCGACTGCTGCCTGCGCGAAGACCTGCGGGGCCTGATCGAACGCGGCCGCCGCGCCGAACCCGACGCCGCGCTGCTGCGCGCATGGCCGCACGAGGCGCCTCCCTTCTGGTGGCGCGTCGCACACCTGCCGGGCGGCATGTTGTGGATTCCCGCCGAACCCCGCGACTACATGCAGGCCATCGGCACGTCGAGCCATGGATGGCTGCATGAGCGCGACGGTGTCGCCCGCTACGAAGACGATGCCGCGCGCTGGCTCGAACGACTCGGCGAGGCCCTCGACGACGACACCGTCGCCCTGCATCGGCAATACGCCGAGGAAGCCGCCTGTGCCGCCGCCCATCGACGGCTCGCCCGCGAAGGCTATGCCGCACATGCGGATCGCCTCGTCGCGGCGTTGACGCACGCCGACGACACCGAGCGCGCACTGCTCTGCGACCAGGTGGCGAGCTATCGGGATCACCCGTTCTATCCCACGGCGCGCGCCAAGTCGGGCTTCGGCGACGACGACCTGCGCGCCTACGCTCCCGAATTCGCCCCGACGTTCGCGCTGTGCTGGCTCGCCGTGCCGAAGGCCTCGTTGACCCTGACCACGCCCGCGCCTTCGTTCTGGCCGTCGATGGCCGACGTGGGCCTGCCGCCGGGCCTGGAGGCCACCCACGCCGTCCTGCCCGTGCATCCGCTGACCTGGGATCGCCTGGACGCGTTCGAACTGCCCGAAGGCACGCTGCGTGCGCCGGATCGCTTTCTCTCCGTGCGCCCGACGCTTTCCGTACGCACCGTGGTGCCGGTGGCGCATCCCCGCCATCACGTGAAGCTGCCCCTGCTCATGCGCACGCTGGGCGCGCTCAACCTGCGCCTCATCAAGCCGTCGACGATCTACGACGGGCACTGGTTCGAACGCGTGCTGCGTCACCTCGGCGACACCGATCCCGCCCTGCGTGGGCGCTACGTGCACGTGGACGAGTCCCATGGCGGCCATGCCGACGAAGCGCGCCACCTCGCCTACATCGTGCGCACCTATCCCGCCTCGCAAGGCGAAACGCTGGTTCCCGTGGCCGCCTTCTGCGCTCCCATGCCCGACGGAAGGCCGCTCGCCCTGCACGTGGCCGATCGCTTCCACCGAGGCGACGTGTCGGCATGGTGGAGCGCCTACGTCGCGCTGATGTGCGACATCCATCTGCGGCTGTGGCTCCGCCACGGCATCGCGCTCGAATCGAACCAGCAGAACGCGGTGCTCGCGTATCGACACAATGGTCCGCCCGTCCTGTTGATGAAGGACAACGACGCCGCCCGCGTGCGGCTGGATCGCCTCCACGCCACCTCGCCGTCGCTGAAGGATCTGGGTCTTCCGCGCGATCCCCGCATTTCCGTCGATGGCGACGACGCGCTCGCGCGCATGTTCTGCACCATCACGCTCCAGCTCTGCCTGCTCGCGGTGCTGGAAGGCGTGGCGGAACACGCACCCGGATGGCGCCGTCCCTTCTACGCCGTGTTGGCAGGCACGCTCGACCGGACCCTGCAAACGCTCGCCGCCGAAGGCATCGACGTTTCGCCGGCGCGGCGCCTGCTCGATGGCGAAACGCTCCCCGTGAAATACCTGCTTAGCGCGGGCAGCCTGCTCAGCAAGCAGGCCACCGGCGCTACCGACATCAACAAGTTCTACGGCGACAGCGGCCCCAACTTCATGCGCGATCCCGCGTTGCGCGGAGCACGCTGATGCGCGTGCTGGGGCCGGTGCTGGCCGCGCACTACCTCGCGGCCTTCACCGCGCTGGGCATGCCCGTGTTCATGCCGCGCGTGCTGGCGCAGATGGCGCCGCATGCGCCGGCCTGGCTCGCCGGCGTGCTCTACGTGCTGCCGACGATCTGCACGGCATGGACCGCCACCATCTGGGGACGACTCGCGGACCGTTACGGCAGGCGGCTGTCGTTGCTGCGCGCGCAGGCCGGTCTCGCGCTCGGCTTTACCCTGGCCGGTTTCGCACCGAACCTCGCCTGGTTCGTGGTGGCCCTGGTGATCCAGGGCACATGCGGCGGCTCGTTGGCCGCCGCCAACGCCTACCTCGCCACGCAGTTCGGACGCGAGGCGCCGCGAGGTTCCCTCGCGCGGGCGCTGGACTGGACGCAGTTCTCCGCACGGCTGGCGATGGTGTCCGCACCCGCGCTACTCGGGCTGGCGATGGGCTGGGGTGCGGCGCAGGGCCTGTATCGCTACCTCGCCTTGTTACCGCTGGCCGCCTTCGCGGTGACCCTGGCCTTGCCGAAAGACCGGCCGCACGCGGGGAGCGCCGTGGTCGCACGTGTCGCCCCCACCTGGCGCGACTGGAGCGGACTGCTCGCGGTTCAATTCCTGTTCTGCTTCGCGATGGTGGTCACCTTTCCGTACTTCGTACCCTACGCCGAACACCTCGGCATCGCCCACGACGCCACGGCGGGCCTGCTCTACAGTCTTCCGCACCTGGTCTACCTGGTGGCGCTGCCGTGGTGGCGCGGCTCGGCGGTATCGCCGCAACGTCCGCTGCTGATCGGGCTCGCGATGTTCTCCGTCGCCTGCCTCATCCAGGCGTGGACGAACGCCGCCCCATGGATCGCACCCGCGCGCTGCCTTTACGGCGCGGGCATGCTGCTGGCCATCGGCGGGCTCAATCGCGCGCTGGGCGCGCGCGCCGGCGGGGGCAACGCCGGCCACGTCTTCGGCTTGTTCGATGCCTGCGGCAAGTGGGCCGGTGCGCTCGGCGGCCTCGCCGCGGGCGTCCTCGTGTCGCGCATCGATCTCTCCGCTCCCTTCGCCGCCGCCACGCTCGCCGGCCTCGCCGCCGTGGCCGCTGCCGCCTACGTCTTCCGTCCCCCGAAGAGGCCGCTCCATGTCCCCGCTAGCGATACGTGAACAGTGGAACCAGGCGCAAGCCGAAGCGCAGGCCATCGCCTGCTGGCTCAACTGCTATCTGCGCGAGTTCGCCCTGCCGCGCGCGCAGGTCGAACTGGACGATGGGAGCCGTGACGTACCCTCCGGGTTGCTTCACGGCGAAGGGCACCTGCTGCGCATCCACTTCGCCGATCCCGGGTACCTGCTCTGCGTTCGCATCCGGCGACGCAGCCGCCTGGGCCGTTGCGACTACGCCTCGCCGCCCTACCTGAAATCGCCGGGCGAGCCCTGGCGTTGCGCCGATGCCGCCACCGTCGTGCACTTCCTGCTCGAACGGCTGGCGCCCGAATGCGGCTTCAACGCCGAGTTGCACGCGCAGACGATGAACAGCGTCGCGATCGCCCGCGAGTTGCTCGCCCGTTCGCTCGACGTTCCGCCCACCGGCGATACCTTGCTCGACGCCGAACAAGGCATGCTCTGGGGCCACGCCATGCATCCCACGCCAAAGAGCCGCGAGGGGCTTCCGTTACCGGTGGTGCTGGATGCATCTCCTGAAGTACGCGCACGCGTGCCCCTGTTCTGGTTTCGCATCGATCCCCGACTGTTTCGCGGGCGGGGGCGTGACGTCCGCGCCACGCTGGAGAAGGTCTCGGGTGCCGCCGACCTTTATCCTTGCCACCCCTGGGAGGCCGAACGCCTGCTCGCCCAGCCGCCGATGCGCGCCGCCATCGCGGCGGGCTGGATCGAGCCGCTGGGCGCCATGGGCGAAGCGCTTCACCCGACGTCGTCCGTGCGCACGATGTACCACCCGGACCTGGACTATTTCCTCAAGCTCTCCATCCACGTGCGCCTGACCAACTGCGTGCGCAAGAACGCGTGGTACGAGCTGGAAAGCGCCGTGGCGCTCACCACCCTGCTCGCCCCGGTGTGGCGCGACGTGGCCCGGCAGGTACCCGGTTTCGACGTGATGGCGGAACCCGCGGCCACCACGCTGGATTTCGGTCCGTTCGCCGACGACGCCGATGCGTTGCGCGAGCTCACCGAGGGGTTCGGCGTGCTCTATCGCGATAACCTCACGCGCGTGCAGCGCACGCGTTACCGGCCTCAGGTCGCCGGTGCGCTGTTCACCGTGGACCGCGACGGCCGAAGCATCTGCCGCGGGATGGTCGAACGCCTCGGCGGCCCCTATGCCCCCATGGCGCTGTGCTGGTTCGACGCCTACGCGTCGCTGCTCCTCGACGGCACCTGGCTGGCTTTCTTCCGACACGGCGTGGTGCTGGAGCCGCATCTCCAGAACACCGTGATCGGCTTCGATCGCGGCGTGCCGGCGCGCGTCTGGATTCGCGACCTGGAGGGCACCAAGCTCGTCGACGGAGCCTGGCCGCCGGAACGTCTCGACGGACTGTCGCAACGCGCTCGCGCCTCCGTGCTCTACGCGATGGAACTGGGCTGGAAACGCATCGCCTATTGCGCCCTGGTGAACAACCTCGCCGAGGCGATCTTCCATCTTTCCGGCGACGACGCGGATCTCGAAAGCCTGATGTGGCAAGCCGTCGCCGACATCGCCGAGCGCTGGCAAGCCCGATACGGCAGGCAGCCGCTGCTGGAAGGACTGATCGACGGGGAACCGCTGCCCAGTAAGAACAACCTGCGCACGCGCCTGTTCAAGCGGGCCGACCGCGATTCGGATTACACCGACCTGCCCAGCCCCATCGGCGCGTCGTCGCCTTCGCGGGTCGTCGCATGAATCCTTACGCCTCGCTGCCACGCCTGCGCGCCGCATGGGACGAACTGCGAAGGGAAGCCGACGAACCCGTCTGCGCCTACGTCTACGACCTCGACGCGCTGGCCCTGCACGCACGCTGGATGCGCGAGACCCTGCCCGAAGGCTGCGAGCTGTATTACGCGGCCAAGGCCAATGCCGATGCACCTATCCTCGGCGCGCTGGCGCCCTGGGTGGACGGCTTCGAAGCCGCCTCGGGAGGCGAGTTGCGTTGGCTGCGCGAGCACCAGCCCGGCAAGCCTCTGCTGTTCGGCGGTCCGGGCAAGCTGGACAGCGAACTGGCCTACGCCGTCGCCGAGCCGGGATGCACGCTTCACGTGGAGAGCCTGGGCGAACTCCGTCGACTCGCGGCCATCGTGGCACGCGCGTCGCACGGGGCACGCGTGTTCCTGCGCATGAACATCGGCGTGGACGGCGTCGGCGACACGCGCCTCATGATGGGTGGCAAGCCCACCCCGTTCGGCATGGACGAAGCCGATCTCCCCGCGGCCATCGCACTGTTGCGGGAACACCCGTCGCTGACCCTGGAAGGTTTCCATTTTCACCTGATGTCGCATCAGCGTGACGCGGACGTACAACTTCGCCTCGTCTACGCCTATCTCGACGCGGTGCATCGTTGGCAACGCGAATACGGGATCGCGGTGCATACCGTCAATGCCGGCGGCGGCTTCGGTGTGGACTATGCCGACCCTTCGCGATCGTTCGACTGGGCGGCGTTCTGCCGGGGCCTGCGACGCATGCAGTCGGATCGCGGCGAAACCCTGCGCTTGCGCTTCGAACCGGGCCGCTTCATGAGCGTGGCCTGCGGCTGGTACGTGATGGAGGTGCTCGACATCAAGCGTAGCCACGGCGAGTGGTTCGCCGTGGCTCGCGGGGGCACGCATCACTTCCGCACGCCACCGGCGCAGGGGCATGACCATCCCTTCGTCGTGCTGCGGGGCTCGGGCACTCCCTCGCTGAACGGCGAGCGCGTCACCCTGGTCGGCCAGCTCTGCACGCCCAAGGACGTACTGGCACGTTCCCAACCCGTCGACGCGCTCGCCGTGGGCGACTGCCTGGCTTTTCCGCTGGCCGGCGCCTATGCCTGGAACATCTCGCACCAGAACTTCCTGATGCATGCGCCGCCGCGGATGGTGTACCTGTCGTCACGGGTGGTGGAAGCCGCCTGAGCGTCGGCGCGGAAAACGTTGCACGCCGGATACCCTGCCCTTCGTCGTCGCAATACTCAGCGAATCCACGCCAGAAAATCAGGCTTTTCCTTAGCGTCTCGCATGAACGAGCTTCCTAGGCTGGAACCACCGGCGCCCTGCCCGCCGGCCATCACCCCAGGGAGTCCATCATGTCAAAGAACATACTCGTCGTCCTGCCTTACAGCGGGCGCGCCTTCGGCGGCGGCGTCGCCGTCTTCAATGAGGAGCTGTGCAAAGCGCTCGGCGACGATAACGATGTCAAGCTGCTGACGTTCGATCTGTGGAATTCGACGGACCAGAAGTCGATCAATCCGTCTTCCGGGAGCCACAAGGCCGAGATCATCTACATCAACGACGTCACGCGTCGTGAACTGGCCAACCCCAGGGGCGACGACGCGGAGCGTGCGAAGCTCTACGACGAAATCAACGATCCTTCCATCCTGTTCGCACGGGATTGGGCGAAGGATCTCGGGCCGGAATGGAAGCCCGACATCATCATCGGCCATTCGCGCTTTTCCGGTCCCGCCGCCATCCGGATAAAACAGACGCTCTTTCCGAGCGCGTACGTGCAGTATTTCCTCCATTCCTACCCGGTCGAGGGCACCGTGCTGGTCGGGCACAAGGCCTATGGCGAGGACATCGACCAGCGAACCGCCGCGAAGAAACTCGAGGACGAACGCCATTGGATGGCCCAGGCCGACATGATCGTACCCGTGGGCGGTTTGCTGCGGGCCGGTGCGAAGCTTCTCGTCGGTACCCACCCGGTGCGCATCCACGAGTGCATCGGCGGCGCCGAGATCCATGCGATCGACGAGCGCAGGGCGCCGGACGACGGCCACTTCCACCTGCTTTTCAACGGCCGCGCCAATGCTCCCATCAAGGGCCTGGACGACATCCTCGTGGCCGCCGGACGCTTGAACGTCATGGCAGACGAGTACGCGGAGAAGGACAAGGAAAAGGTGAAGCCCTTCCCGACGATCGACATCCACGTGCGGTACTGGCAGGAGAAGACGATCACCCTTGGCGACGCGAAAAAACCCGGTAACGACCCGACGAACGTCGACGTGAACACCGTCCAGGAGTACGTCGACGGCACGCTCCGCAAGCTCGACGGCGATAAACGTCCGATCCCCCGCAAGGTGAGCCTGAAGATTCACGGCATATCGGACAACATCATGAGGGACATGCTCGCATCGCATGCGGTGCTCATGCCGTCCTACATCGAGCACTTCGGCCTCGTGCCCGGCGAGGCGTTGGCGCTCGGCGTGCCCGTACTCATGAACGAAGTGAGCGGCGCGGCGTTTTTCTTCTCGGACTCCAAGCGCTTCGGCGACGCCGGCAAGGCCTTCGTCGTACCCGATTTCTGCGAGCGGATCAGCCCCTCGCGGCCAGAAAGGTTCCTCGATCCGGGCGTCGTTGCCGTGGACGCGTATGAGAACCGCGACGAAGCCTGGGCAAACGCCATGCTGGACCTGGTCGAGCACCTGGGCGAGCGTATCGAACAGGCCGCGGAGATCGGCCGGATCCTGCAAAAGGACTACACCTGGAAACACTGCGCCAAGGCGCTCGTCGCCGCGGCCGCGATAACCTACGGCAGCTATCCGATCACCCAGCAAGGCCCTGGCGGCTCGCTCTGGAACGAGCAAAGCGAGCCGCTGACGACGACGTGATCCGATCGATCGGCGTCACTCCGGCGACAGGGCACGAACACGGGGCCCTGTCCCGGCTCTTCGGTCGTCAGGAACTTTCCCGTTCGCTTCCGTAACCAAACGGTATCGCGGCGCGAATTCACCCCCATGACCCCGGCATCGGCAAGAGCATGAATCGGCGACAAGCCCTTGCGGCGTTCGGCACGGGGCTGGCCGCCATCGCGGCCGCCGCCGTGAGCCGTGAAGCCGCGAAGCGCCCGTCCGACACCTCGCTCGACGTCACGGGCGGCCGGATCGACGTCGTCTTCGACGACGCGCAAGGCCTCGATCGCGACAGGGTGCTTGGCTGGGTACGCCAGAGCGCGAGGGCGATCGAAACCTATTTCGGCCGGTATCCGGCGGCCCGACACGTGATCGTCGTCGACGTTCAGGAAGGCGCCCAGGTGGGCCATGCGACGACGTGGGGTGGGAACGGATCGTCCCTCACCCGCATCCACGTCGGTCGCGAAGCCGATGCCGATACGTTCGCTCGCGACTGGGTCATGGTGCACGAGATGGTCCACGCCTCCCTGCCCGACCTGCCACGTCGCGCGCTCTGGTTGCAGGAGGGCAGCGCAACCTGGGTCGAACCCATCGCGCGGGTCCAGGCGGGCCAGCTTCCGCCCGAAGCGATCTGGTCGCAGGCCGTCGCCGGCATGCCGAAGGGCCAACCCGGTGCCGATGCGGGCGGCATGGACGGCACCGAGGCCTGGGGCCGTCTCTACTGGGGCGGCGCCACCTTCTGGTTGCGTGCCGAGATCGCCATCCACGAAGCCAGCCATGGCACGCGCGGCCTGCGCGACGCATTGCGTGCCATCGCCCGGTCCAGCCGCGGCAACGTCGTGGCATGGACGCCCGAACGGATGATGCGCGAGGGCGACGCGGCCGTGGGCAACGACGCCTTGTCGTCCCTGTATCGGACCTTCGCCACCCGTAGCGTGTCGACGAACCTCGACGCGCTGTTCGCACGACTCGGCGTAGAACCGACGCCTCACGGCATCGCTTTCGACGATCGGGCTCCCCTTGCCGCGCTGCGCCGCAAGATCGGCGAAGCCGGGCCGGGATGATTTTCCCACGCACGGAGACATGCCATGACCCGCAAGACCCTGTACGTCGAGTTGCACGCGAAACCCGGCAAGGAGGCCGAACTGGCCGATTTCCTGAAGAGCGCCCAGCCCCTGGCCGTCGCGGAAACGGGCACGGTGACGTGGTTCGCCGTCCGCTTCGACGAACGCACGTTCGCCATCTTCGATGCCTTCGACGACGAGGCCGGTCGCGACGCCCACCTCAACGGCGATATCGCCAAGGCGCTCATGGGGCGCGCCGACGACCTGCTCGCCTCCGCGCCGCAGATTCGCAAGGCCGACGTGCTCGCCGACAAGCTTCCCGGCAGGTAACGGCAGCCACACGCTCAAGCCGGGGCTCCCGCGGCCGATAACCGATCCATCGGAACCGTCCGCAGGAAGCCCGGCATGATCGATCCCCTCCGACCGAATCCCGCATCGCAGGCGACGCTGACCCAGGGCTGGGTGGCGCGCCTTTCCTCGGCCGTGTCGAACGTGCGCGTCGCCGCCGCGCCGACGCCGTCGGTGCGCTTCACCGTCAGCGATGGCACCCCGCCGGGCGATCCGACGTATGCCGCCGCCCTCGCGGATCCGGCCAAGGCGTATTCGAACGATGCGCTGGCCGCACTGCTCGATCGCAACGCCGATGCCGCCACCGCCTCGGGCCAGTTCGCGAGCCTCGGCAAGGCCTTGCTCACGCGCTTCGGCGCCGACGGCGGCGACCTGTCGCTGGCCACGACGCCCGCCGCCACCGTCGACGGACCGGCACCCGTGCACGCCGGGCCCGATTCGGACGCATCGCTCTCGATACGCACGACGGGCGGCGCCACCGTCAAGGTCACGCTCCATCATGGCGACGACGGCCTGTCCATCGCGATGAAGAGCGACGGCCCGCTGAGCGACGACGACCGCCAGGCGGTGTCGAAACTCGCCGGTGCCTTCCAGGATGCGCTCGACGGCCTGGGTGCCTCCCCGCCCCGGCTGGCGCTCGACGGGCTGATGGGCAACGATCCGCGGCTCGCGTCGGTGGACTTCGACGCGAAGGTGGACGATGGCCAGGGCAAGCCGCAGACCCTCGCATTCCACGCCGGCAGCGACACGCGCAGTCTCAAGGTCGACGGTCCCACGGGCACGCTGAGCGTCGGCATCGACATGACGTCGCCCGCCCTGTGGGGAAACCAGGCGCAACGGCAGGCCTCCGTCGCCAACTATCTCGCCCAGATCGACGATGCCGCGCAGCGCGGTCATGGCGACGCCTCGCTCATCGCGATGTTCAAGGACGCGTTCGGCCAGATGAACTCGAATTACCCATCCGCGCCGGATGCATCGGCGGTCGGTCCCAAGGTCGGCCAGGGCGACCACGCGGCCCTGACCGGCCTGGCCGACTTCACGGCATCGTTGAGCCAGGCCACCTCGGCTCCCAACCCGCTGAGATCGAACGAGATGGACACCTTCAGCTACGACCTCGCGCAGCAGTCGCGCCTGGGCGGCCTCGACGACGCCTCGCGGACCATCGACCAGCACCAGTCGTCGCACCTGAAAGCCAGCTACCACCAGGCGCTGTCGGCCGACGCCACCTTGCAGCTGACCGAGGATCCCAACTCGCAGAACTACCTCTATCGGCTGATCGACGACAGCGCGAGCGCCGATACGCACATCGCCTACGACAAGGGCGAGCTCGCGGAGGCCTCCGTCACGCGCACGGCGAACCAGAGCACGCACGACATGAAGTACGTGCTCAACCGGCTGGTGGAAGACACCACCACGCCGTCGACCCGATCACGAACCGACGATCTGCGGGCGCTGATCACCCCGGCGTTGCTCGGGAACGGCCGGTCCGGGTTTTCGCCGGCATCGCTCGCCCGTGCCCACGCGGATATCGCGCTGACGTCCGAGCCTTATCTGCTCGGCCCCGCGTCGCCGACCGCCTCGCCGTAGGCACCGGCCTGCGCCGGTGCGACGGGCTCGCGAAGGCGTGGCGCCTGGGCATGCCGGTCCTTACGACGGGTCGTCCGGTTATCGCGAAATCCTCCGAGACCGGGCGCCGTTGGACGAAAAGCGCTTCCTTTGACGAAACGCGTTCGCAATCATTTGCGAATATGAGGTTTTTGTTCGGAAACGGCTTGTCACTCAAGTGACGGTGGCGTTATGTTGGTGTTACGCCGTCATGTCCAGGGGATTGGACGGCGCGGGTTTCCCCACCCTCCCCAATTCAAACCCCACAGGATGGTGCCTTCCCCAGGGTGCCGTCCCTTTCCGAAGTTGCCGTTCCGTCGCGAGACGGGGCGCGGAGGTCCACCATGAATACGAACTCCTTCCGGGGCGTGCCGAAGCGCACCGCTCTTGTCGTTGCTCTGAGCACCTGCCTGCTCTCGGCCGCCGTCTACGCTCAGGACGCCGCTCCCGACGCCAGCAAGTCGCAGAACCTCGAGACCGTCACGGTCACCGGTTCGCGCATCCGCTCGGTGGACGTCGAAACCTCGCAGCCGATCTTCACGATGGATCAGCAGGCGATCAAGGCCACCGGCCTGACCAACGTCAACGACGTGCTGGCCCGCCTGCCCTCCACCGGCACGCCGGACATCACCGGCCAGAACCCGCTCGCCAACGGCGACGGCGTCGGCGGCAGCTACGTCAACATCCGCAACCTCGGTTCCAAGCGCACGCTGGTGCTGGTCAACGGCCGCCGCTGGAGCACCAACCTCTCCGGCCTCACCGACATCTCGACGATTCCGGTCTCCATCATCGACCGCATCGACGTGCTCAAGGACGGCGCCTCCTCGATCTACGGCTCCGACGCGATCGGCGGCGTGATCAACATCGTCACCAAGCAGAAGTTCGACGGCGCCGAAGCCAACGTGTATTACGGCACCAACGGCAAGCACGACGGCGACCAGAAGAACTACGAGTTCACCTGGGGCCACAGCACCAAGGACAACTCGATCATCCTGGCCGCCACGCAGCAGGAAACCGATCCGCTGATGAGCAACACCCGTTCGCTGACGCGCTACCCGCAGGGCCCGCGCCACCCGAACGATCGCCTGGGCCTCACGAACGAAGGCAACGTCTTCGCGCCGGACGGCACCAGCTACGTGCTGCGTCCGGGCGGCAACGCCGCCAACCTCGGCGACTACGACCAGCGCGACGCCAACGGCTACAACACCCAGGCCGACTCCACGTTCCGCTCGGGCACCAAGCTGCGCAACCTGTTCATCACCGACCGTTACAACCTGACCGACAACGTCATCCTGCACGCCACGGGCAGCTACAGCGTGCGCGATTCGTCGAGCGTGGTGGCGGGCTATCCGTTCAGCACCTCGTCCACGGGTCTGCAGCTGTCGGGCGAGAACGCCTACAATCCGTTCCCGGGCCAGGACGTCGACTTCGCCCGCCGCATCACCGAAGAGCCGCGCAACTCCTACAACAAGGACCGCATGGCTCACCTGGACGTGGGCGCGGAAGGTTTCTTCACCTTCTTGAACCACGACTGGAACTGGGACGCGACCTACACCTACTCGCAGTCGAAGGTGAAGCAGGTCTATGACGGCAACGTCTACCTGCCGAACGCCGCGAAGGCCCTCGGCCCGACCACGATCATCGACGGCCAGGTCGCCTGCGCCAACGCCGCCGATCGCGCGGGCGGCTGCCTGCCGTGGAACATCGCCGGCGGTCCGGCCGCCATGAGCCCGGCCCTGTGGCAGTACCTGGGTTACCTCGCCACCGATCGCGCCACGCAGAAGACCAACGACTTCAGCGCCAACGTCGGCGGCGGCCTGTTCGACCTGCCGGGCGGCACGGTCAGCATCGCCGGCGGCATCGAGCATCGCAAGGAACAAGGCAGCTTCACGCCCGACGCCATCGATGCCCTCGGTCTCACCACCAACCCGGCGACCCAGCCGACCAATGGCGGTTACATCGTGAACGAGGCCTACCTCGAGCTCGACGTGCCGCTGCTGCGTGACCTGCCGGGCGCGAAGGAACTGGGCGTCAACGTCGCCAGCCGCTACTCGCACTACAGCAACTTCGGCAGCACCACCAACAACAAGTACAGCTTCCGCTACCGTCCGATCGAAGACCTGCTCGTTCGCGGCACGTTCGCCGAAGGCTTCCGCGCTCCCAGCATCCAGGATCTCTTCCAGGGCCAGGCGCAGACCTTCGACAACTACCTCGACCCGTGCGACGCCGTGTTCGGTTCGGCCGCCGCGAAGCCGGTCTGCGCCGCGCAGGGCGTGCCGGCGAACTTCCGCCAGGTCAACCAGAACGGCCAGCCGATCACCAGCGCCAACGGCGACTCGGGCCAGGTGCCGTTCCTGCAGGGCGGCAGCACCCAGGTGAAGCCGGAGAAGTCGATCACCCGTACCGCGGGCCTGGTCTACAGCCCGCACTACGTGCAGGGCCTGGACTTCACCCTCGACTACTACAAGGTCGAAGTCACCAACGCGATCACCAACCTGACCGCGAACGGCGTGCTGAACTTCTGCTACATCCAGAACATCCCGTCGTTCTGCAACAACGTGACGCGTGATGCCACGGGTACCATCACCAACCTGCTGGAAACCCCGGCCAACGTCGGCAAGATCCAGACCCAGGGCTACGACTTCGGCGTGCACTACCGCCTGCCGGAAACCTCGATCGGTACGTTCTCGATCGCGTCGGACAGCACCTACCTGAAGCAGTACGACGAAACCGCGGGCCCAGGCGCTCCGGCGCGCCACCTGGTGGGTTACCAGGTGAACCAGGCCGTGGCCACCAACGCCACCGCCGGCGAGTTCCGCGTGCGCTCCAACCTGGCGCTGAACTGGGAATACAAGTCGTTCGGCGCGAGCTGGACGATGCGTTACTTCTCGGGCCTGAAGGACGTCTGCGTCGACGATTTCGAGTGCTCCAACCCGACGGCGATCAACAACGACACCGGTACGCTCGGCGTCGCCAAGAAGGGTTCGGTCACTTTCAACGACGCGCAGTTCCGTTACAAGGCGCCGTGGCAGGGCACGTTCTCGGTCGGTATCAACAACGTGTTCAACCGCAAGGGCCCGCTGTACTACGACGCCGCCACCTCGGGCGTGCCGCCGTACAACTCGGCCTTCGACGTGGATCGCTTCTTCTACGTCAGCTACGACCAGAAGTTCTGATCCAGCGGGATACCGTCGCCACGGGCCTTCGCGGCCGTGGCGACGCCTCTCCCGCGGCGGTCACTCGATCGTCAGCAACGGCCGCTCCGGCGGCCGTTCTTCTATCCGCTCGCCCAGCGCCTCGATCGCGTCGGACCGGCGGAACGACGCCATGTCCACGCCCTGCACCGCCTCGAGCGGCGCATCCGTGCGTCCCGTCATCAGCATCGCCGTGAGGCAGCGCAGGATGGGATACTCCGGGGCCATCTCCTCGACGAACAGGAACTGCCCCGCCTGGTTCACTTCCAGGAAGTGATACCCGCCCTCGGTGTCGATCACCAGGTCGACGGCACCGAAGACCAGGTTCAGTTCGCGCATCAGCGCGCGCAGTTTCGCCTCGACGTCGCCCGGCAACGTGAACGCCTCGGCCAGCACCGCGCCCTTCTTGGCGTGGTCGCGCCAGTCGACGAAACCTCCCCCGCCCATCCGCTTCGTCAGCTTCAGCGGAAACATCCGCTCGCCCATCACCGTCACGCGCACGTCCGCGGACTTTTCGATGTAGCGCTGGTAGATGCCCGGGCATACCGCGATGGACTCGGGCGGCAACTCGCTGTGTTCGTCCAGCAACGTGACGCCGACGGCATGCATGCGGCCGTTCTCGCTCTCCTCCCAGTGGTGGACGAGAAAGCTCTTGAAGATGATCCTGCCCCAACGACGGCGCAGCGCATCCACCTGCGCGGCGTCGGTGGTCACGATCGTGTCGGGAATGGGAATGCCCACCCGGCGGCATGCCTCCAGCTGCACGATCTTGTACTCGGCGCGCTGGGCGGCGGGAAAGGGGTTGATCCACAACGCGTCGCCGAACGTCTGCGGAAGGTTGAACAGGCCCCGCTGGAAGAGCTTCCATTCCCACTCGGCGAACGTGCGGTCCGCATCGGCGCAGTGCGGCGTCGGGTCGTGCAGGCGACGGTTCCACACCGCGCTGATGCCGTCGCCGCCGCGCAACGAATCCTCGAGCGATACCTCGTCGTCGGAAACACGGAAGGTGTAGTGCACGCCGGGCCGCGCCTGCAACGAAGGCATCCACAGCGGGCTTACGCCCTGTCTTTCGAGCGCCCAGGCGAGGGCACTGGCGTGCGGATCGGTGTCGGGCGCGAGGATGAGGGGGCGTTTGCTCACGTAGGGATTCCGTCTGCCTGGGGATCGAAGGACACGCGGCTGTCGCGCCGCGTGTCCGAGATCGATGTATCAGCCCAGGCCGCCCGGGAATTCCGGCTCGGGACGGTCGTCGGTGTTGACCGTGAGGAACAGGCCCTTGTTGTCCTGGTCCTTGGTGAGTTCGGTGACGTCCGAGGCGTTGATGCGGGCGAAGGCGCGGGTCGTGGTCGTTTCTTGGGACTGCATGGGACAGATCTCCTGAAGGTTGATCGCACGTTGGATGGCGCACGGTGTGCTCCCCACGCCGTCACGGCGCACGGAGACCATCCGATACTAAGCATCCGGACATGGGGCGCCCGACGTAACGGCCGTTACGCGGGACATTTGCCGATTCGACGTGTCGATTCGAAGGTTCTTGCCATCGCGTCACTGCATGAGGCGGCGGAAGAAGCCGATGCGGCGATATCGCTCGCCCGTGCGCAAGGCGCTGGGCTCCTGCCTGCGCAGGAACGACGTGAGGATGTTCCATGCGGACAGATAATCGTGTAGCAAGTCGTTCCTACGCAGGTGTATAGACCGGACACATAGCTGACAGGTGTGCCAGGACATGGTTTACACCTCGACCGCCAACCTGTGGCGGCCAGAGGCCCATCCCATGCCCTGGAAGGAAGCGTCAGTCATGAGTTTGCGTGCCGAGTTTCTCGCCCTGGCCCGGCGCCCGGACCAGCCCGTGGCGCCGCTGTGCCGGCGGTTCGGGATCAGCCGGACGACCGGCTATAAATGGCTCCGCCGGGAGGCGGCCGAGGAGCCGCTGGCGGACCGGTCACGTCGTCCGCACCGCAGTCCTGGGCAGACGGCGGCCGAGGTCCAAGCCCGCATCGTGGCGCTACGGCAGACCTACCCGCATTGGGGCGGGCGCAAGCTGGCCAAGGTGCTGGAACGGGAAGGTTGCGATGCGCCCGCGCCCAGCACGATCACCCACATCCTGCGTCGCCATGGCCTGCTGTGGCGCCCCACCGAGGCGGTGATCACGCCCTGGCAGCGCTTCGAGCACAGCGCGCCTAACGATCTGTGGCAGATGGACTTCAAGGGATCGGTGCCGGTGGGGGCGGGCCAGTGCGATCCGTTGACCGTGCTCGACGATCACTCCCGTTTCAACCTGGTGCTGGCCAACAACGCCGATAAGACAGGCCTGACGGTACGACGCCTGCTCACGGCGGCGTTTCGTCGCTACGGGCTGCCGTTGCGCATGAACATGGACAACGGCACGCCGTGGGGCGTGGGCAACGGCCCGGCACGCCATCTGTCGACCTTGTCGGTGTGGCTGGTGGAGCTGGGTATCCACGTGAGTTTCAGCCGTCCGTTCCATCCCCAGACCAACGGCAAGGACGAGCGTTTCCACCGAAGCCTGGACGTGGAGGTGCTGCGCGGCCGGGCTTTCCTCAACCTCAGGGAGCTGGGCCTGGCGCTGGATCACTGGCGGGAGATCTACAACCACGTGCGTCCGCACGAAGGCATCGGCATGGTCACGCCGGTGCCGCGTTACCGGATCAGTCCGCGCGCCTTTCCCGAGCGGATCGCGGCGTTTGAGTACGGCCCGGATGACTTGCGGTTACATGTCGACCAGCGAGGTCGAACCCAGCTGCTGGGCCATCCTCTGACGGTGTCGTCGGCCCTGAAGGCCCAGATCATCGCCGCCCGCCCGCAGGACGGGCAGGACGGCATCTATGACCTGTATTTCCGTCATCACTGGCTCGACACCGTCAACCTGCGAGACCTGGACTAAAGTGTCCACCATGTCCTGGCACACCTGTTCACCATGTGCCCGGTCTGTACACGCAGGCAGGAACCCAGCGCCTTGAATCCGGTTTTCGCGAAGCGGCGATGCGGCTCTAAACGACTACCGGCAAACTCATCCTCGCCACCGCGCCCCGCCCATCCTCACGCGGATGCAACTCCAGCGTCCCGTCCTGCGCCTCCACGATCTGCCGCGACAAGGCCAACCCGATGCCCGCCCCTTGAGGTTTGGTGGTGAAGAACGGCACGAACAGGTTGCCGCTCGAGGGCAAGCCCGGTCCGAGGTCGCTCACTTCGATGAGCACGCTCCTTCCCTGCCGCCGCCAGCCGAGCAGCACCTCGTTGTCGCCGCCCGCCTCCACCGCATTGCGCAGCAGGTTGATGAGCACCTGCTCCAGTTGGTCCGGATCGCCCATCAGTTCGAGGGAATCGCCCGGCAGCACGCGAATGCGCGCATCGTCGAATAGCCTCACCACACGCTCGGCGAGCGCAGCTACACCGACCCGGACGCGCTGCGGCGGCGGCAGGCGGGCAAGTCGCGCATAGTGTCCCACGAAACGCTGCAAGGCGGCGCTTCGCTGGCCGATCACCTCCAAGCCGTGGCGCAGGTCGGCATCGAGTTCGTCGCCGAGCGGCTGGCCCGCCCCCGGCAGCAAACCATGCAGGGTTTCCACCATGGAACCGATCGGCGCCATGGAGTTGGTGATCTCGTGGCTGAGCACGCGCAGCAACCGCCGAAAGGCTTGGGCTTCTTCCTCGCGCAACGCGCGCTCCATCGGCTGCACCACCAGCAGGCGCCCTTCCTGGCTGCGGCTGCGCAGCGAGGCGTGCCCCACCTGCCAGCGACCCGACTGCCCGGCGAACCGCCGCGCGACGATCTCGCCCGACGGCACCTCCAGCAACGACGCAAGCCCCAACGCCCCGGCATCGGCACCCAGCAACTCCACCGCGGACCGCCCCAGCAGGCGCTCGCCAGCCGGATTGACCAGGCGCAGGCGGCCGTCGCGCTCGAAGGCGAATACGGCGCCGTCCAGCGCCGCCAACGTCTTGCTCAGCAGTTGCACCGATTCCTGCAACCCGCGCTGCTCATCCTGCAAGCGCACGGCCAGTTCGTTGAAGCGGCGCGCGATGTCGCCGAAATCGTCGGTACGCTCCGCTCCGGAGGCACGCACGCCGTAGTCGCCTTCACGCAAGGCCTCGAGCAGGTTCGCCACGGTCTGCAGACGGCTTGGTCGCTCGCCGACGAAACGCCATGCCACGACGGTGAGCCATACCACCAGCGTCGATAACGCCACCGCTTCGGCGGGACGTGGCGAGCCGGCGAGCAACACTCCCGCCAGCGCCAGCAAGGCCGGCGCGGCGACGATGAGGCTACTCCGCCTCATCGCGCTGGAGCCCGTACTTCTCCATCCGTCGATAAAGACTCTGGCGCGTGATGCCCAGTTGCACCGCCGCGCGCAGAAGGTTGCCGTCATGCCGCTCGATCGCCACGCGCAGCATCATGGCCTCGGCATCGTCCAGCGTCATGTCTTCCATGCCCTTGGGCTTGGCCGCCCGGCGCAACCGCAGGTCGGCCACGTTGACCCGTTGGCCGCCCAGCAGCGCGGCGCGTTCCATCGCATGCGCCAGTTCGCGCACGTTGCCCGGCCATGGGTGTTCCAGCAGGGCCTTTTCGACGGCGGCATCCATCACGGGCGGATCGCGACGATAGCGACGACTGGCCGCCGCGAGATAATGGCGTGCGAGCGGCACGATGTCGTCGCGACGTTCGCGCAGGGGCGGCAACCTCAACGGGAACACGCTCAGGCGATAGAGCAGGTCTTCGCGGAAGCGCCCGGCATCCACCTCGGCGTCGAGATCGGCGTTGGTGGCGGCGACGATGCGCACGTCCACCCGTTGCGTGCGCGACGCGCCGAGGCGCTCGAACTCGCCGTCCTCGAGCACGCGCAGCAGCTTGGGTTGCTGTTCCAGCGGCAGGTTGCCGATCTCGTCGAGAAACAGCGTGCCGCCGTCCGCCGTTTCGAAACGGCCCGCGCGATCCTGGCGCGCATCGGTATAGGCGCCCTTGACGTGGCCGAACAGCTCCGCCTCGAACAGCGTGGGCGCGAGACCGCCGATGTCGACCTTGACGAAGGGACGCTGGCGACGTTGCGACGACTGGTGAAGGCGTTTGGCCAGCACGCTCTTGCCGGTACCGTTCTCCCCCAGCAGGAGCACCGCCGCGTCGCTCACGGCAATCCGCTGCACGTCGTCCATGAGACGACGCATGGACGCGGATTCGGCCACGAAGGCGTCGCCGTCGTCGAGCATCAGTGCCTGCGCGTCGCGCAGGCGTCGCACGTCGCGCTCGCTGCGCTGCAACGACACGCGCGCTTCCAGCACGCTGAGCAGGCGGGCGTTCTGCCAGGGCTTCTCGATGAAATCGACGGCACCCTCGCGCATCGCTTCCACCGCCAGTTCGATGCTGGCCCACGCGGTCATCGCGATGATGGGAAGATCGGGCTTGCGCTCGACGAGTTCGCGGATGAGCGCGAGGCCTTCGTCGCCCGAGGTGGTGTCCTGGCTGTAATTCATGTCGACGAGCACGGCCGCGTAGTCGTCGGCCCGTACCAGCGACAGCGCGTCGGCGGGCGACGCCGCCTCGTTGACGCGATAGCCCGAATGCTTCAGCAGGAGGCGCAACGCATCGCGCACGGCGTCCTGGTCGTCGACCACGAGGACATGCGGCGTAGCGGCACCCGGGAGGGAATGATCGGCCATGGCTTCCAGTCTAGACGCCGTCAGTCGACGCGCAAAGCCTGCATCGGCCGCACGCGCGCCGCACGCCACGCCGGCGGCAGGCTCGCCAGCAGGCCGGAAAGCCCGAGGGTAAGCAGAACCGCGCCGATGGCCAGCGGATCGAGGGCATCGATGCCGAAAAGGAAACCGGCCAGCAGGCGCGACAGCGCCATGGCCGTCGCCAGCCCGATCGCCAGGCCCAGGCCCACCTGCACCGCCGCCGAGCGAATCACGGTCATCAGCAGGCGGTTGCGGGTGGCACCGAGCGCCGCGCGTACGCCGTAGTCGTGCCGATGCGCCGTCACAGCCACCGACATCACCGCGTACAGGCCGACGCAGGCCAGCACGAGGGCCATGCCCGCGAAGAGGCCGACGAGCAGCAGGTTGAGGCGTTGCTCGGTGGTCGTGGACGCCACCACCGATTCGAGTGTCTGCACGTTGGAGATGGGCTGGCCCGGCGCCGCCTGGTTGACCGCGTCGCGCAGCGTGGCCTCGCCCAGGACCGTGCCCGGATGCAATCGAACGGCGAAGGAAAAGCCGCCGAACTGACGGAGGAACGACCATACACCCGGCGGCATCTGCATGCGCGGCGTGTAGAAAACCGGTGGCGCGGGCTTGGCGGGACCGTACTGACGCACGTCGCCGACCACGCCCACCACCCGCATGCCCACGTTGCTCTCACCGCCGATATGCAACGTGACGATCCGCCCCAACGGACTCGATGCCCCGAAATAGCGCCGGGCGAACGACGTGCTGACCACGCAGACCGGATCGGCGCCCGCGACGTCGGTCGCCGCGATCATGCGACCCGCAAGGAGCGGAATGCCCACCGTCTCCAGAAATCCCGGGCTGGTGATCCGGTACTGGACGCTGACCATGCCACCGTCGGGAAGGACGACCGGCCAGTTGAGCTGGTCCGCCGTGGGCAGCGTGGTGGATTCGCCGGCGGACTCCACCTCGGGCAGGCGGCGCAGGCGTTCCAGGACGTCGTGGGTCAGCGAGGCGACGTCGGTGGCCGTCACGTAGCGTTGCTTCACCGGCGACAGCGCAAACGTCGTGACGTTGCGGGTGCTGAAGCCCATCGGTACCGATTCGAGTTCATACAAGGTACGCGTGAACAAGGCCGCGCCCACCAGCAGCACGACCGCCACGGCCACCTGCGCCACGACCAGCCACCGCCCCACCCGGCCGTCCTCGCGACTGATACCGCCGCGGCCCCCACCGACGAGTTCACCGCGCCAGTCGCGACGCCGCCCGCGAAGCACGGCGAGCACGGTCGCTCCCGTGGCGGCGACCAGGCCGGCCAGCGTGGCGAACGCCACGCTCATGCCGGTCAACGTCACCGGCTCGCCACGCGTCCATTCGGGCGGAACGAAGCCGCCGACGAGTCGCAAGCCGATCCATGCCAGCAGCAGGCCGCATGCCGCGCCCAGCAGGCCGACCAGAAGGCCTTCGCCCAAGGCAGGCAGGCTCAGCCGTCCGGTCGATGAACCGAGCGCGGCGCGCACCGCGTACGCATGCGTGCGCGACAACGAGCGCATCAGGATGAGGCTGGCGAGGTTGATGATGCCGATCAGCATCACGCATGCCGCCGCGCCGAGGAACAGCCAGATCGTGCGACCGCTATTTCCGACGAACACGCTCCGCATGATCGGAATCGCCCGTGGCGGTTCCTGGGCGAGTCGTTGGCGCGCTTTCTCCGGATCGATCACCGAGGCCAGCAGAAGTGGGGTGGCGATGCTCGCCGTCGCCGCGGATACGCCCGCCACCGTCGCGTCGGGTCTCATCCGCCCGAGAACGAGCTGGTTCTCGTTCATGTCGTCGGATGCGGGGTCGGGCTGCATGGCGACCACCAGATCGATGGCATCGGGCCATCGAAAGGCCGCGGGCAGCACGCCGACGATCTGCATGCCCTTGCCCTCGACTTCCAGCAGGCGCCCCACCGCCGTGGGATCGCCGCCGAAGCGGGTTTTCCAGAACCCGTACGAAAGGAGCACCGCCCCGGGACCATGGGGAAGGCTTTCCGCTTCGTTGAAGTTGCGGCCGACGGCCATCGGCAGTCCCAGCGTTTCGAGGAAGCCGCGGTCGGCCTTCAGGGCCGCCACCACATGGGGGCGTCCATCCAGTACGACGTTCTCTGATTGCACGCCGGCCATCGCGATGCCCGCGGACTCGAGCAAGGGCATGGCCTTGAGCGGCCGGTACAAAGCGATGCCCGCGGCGTTCCGGTCCTCGCCCATCATCGTGCCCAGGGTCACCAGCCGCTCGGCATGCGGGAATGGCAATGGTTTCAGCAACGCCTGGTCGAGCAGCGCGAACATGGCGGTGACCGTCGCCACGCCGAGCGCCAGGGTGAACGTCGCCAGCAGAAGGAACGCGGGGCGGCGGAACAGGCCGCGCCACGATTGGCACAGCTCGGCGAATACGACCGACATCGCGATCATGAGGTCTTCCTATCGGATAAGGGCATGGATCAATCCACGCGCAGGGCCTGCATGGGTTTCACCCGCGCGGCACGCCAAGCCGGTGGCAGGCTCGCGAGGAGCCCACAGGTACCCAGGACGAGCAGGACCGAGCCGATGGCCAGCGGATCGAAGGCCTTGACGCCGAAAAGGAAACTCGCGAGCAAGCGCGACACCGCCATGGCCAGGGCAAGGCCGATGGCCAGGCCCAGGCCGACCTGGACCGATGCCGAACGCAGCACCGTGAGCAGCAGGCGCCGCCGGGTCGCGCCGAGCGCGGCGCGCACGCCATAGTCGTGGCGATGGGCCGCCACGCCGACCGACATGACCGCGTAGAGTCCCACCGAGGCGAGCAGCAGGGCCAGTCCGGCGAACAGGCCCACCAGCATCAGGTTGAGGCGCTGCGCGTCCGTCGTCGAGGCGACCACCGCGTCGAGCGTCCTCACGTTCGAGATCGGCTGGCCGGGCGCCACGTCCTCGACGGCCTTGCGCAACGCACCGTCGTCGAGGCCCACGCCGGGGTGCAGGCGAAGCGCGAAACTCAGCGGACCGAAGTCGCGCAGCGTGGCCCAGATGGGGGGAGGCACCTGGTTCAACGCCGTATAGACGATGGGTGGGGCCATTTCCGCCGGACCGAATTGCCGGACGTCACCGACGACGCCGACGATGCGCAAGGCCAGGGTCTTTTCGCCGGCCGGCATCGTCACGGCATGTCCGATGGCATCGCCGCCGAAGTACTCGCGCGCGAAGCTCGCGCTCACCACGCAGACGGGATCGGCCGTGGAGGCGTCCGTTTCGGCGATGCCCCTGCCCGCCAGCAGCGGGATGCCCACCGCATCGAGAAACCCCGGGCTGACGATCCGGTACTGGCCCGCGATCATCGAATGGTTCGGCAGCACGATCGGCCAGTTGAGCTGCGTGCCCGTGGGCAGGTTCGTGGACGCGCCCGCGGCCTCGACGCCGGGCGAACGCAGCAACCGGTCGATCACGCCCCGCGCCAGCACCGCCACGTCGGCGGACGTCGGGTAGCGCGCCTTGACCGGCGAGAGGGTGAAGGTGGTCACGCCATGGCTGGCGAACCCCATCGGCACGGATTGCAGCTCGCGCAACGTGCGGGTGAACAGGGCCGCTCCGACCAGCAGCACCACCGCCACCGCGATCTGCGCCACCACCAGCACCCGCCCGAGGCGTCCGTCTTCACGGCTCAGGCCGCCACGGCCACCACCTACCAGTTGGCTGCGCCATTCCCGCCGACGCCCACGCACGACGGCCAGCAGGGTCGCGGCCATGGCGGCTCCGATGCCGGCGATCCCGGCGAAGGCGACGCTCGTGCCGGTGAGCGACACGTCTTCGCCGCGAAGCCAGGCGGGTGGCACGAACCCGCCGAGCAGGCGCAGGCCGATCCAGGCGAACACCAGCCCTCCCGCCGCGCCGACGATGCCGATGAGCAGGCCTTCGGCGAACGCGGGAAGGCTCAGGCGTCCCATCGACGATCCCAGCGCGGCCCGCACGGCGCTCGCGTGGGTCCGCGACAGCGAACGGAGGAACACCAGTCCGGCGAGATTGACGACGGCGATCGACAGCACGCACACCGCCGCACCGAGGAACAGCCACAAGGCATTTCCCGTCGTGCTGGCGAAGATGCTTCGAGTGATGGGTATCGCGGCAGGCGGTTGCGAGTTGGCGAGGGCTTCGCGCATCCGCTCCGGGTTGGATGACGATGCGATGAGGATCGACGTCATCACGCTCGCCGTTTCCGCCGATGCGCCGGCGACGGTGGCACCCGGTTTCAGGCGCGCCACGATCATCTGGTTCATCGACGAATCGGTCGACGCGAGGTCCGGCTGCATCGAGACGATGAGGTCGACATGTTGCGGCCACCGAAACGTCTTCGGCAGCACGCCCACGATCTGCATGCCCTTCCCTTCGACCTGCAACGTACGCCCCACCACCGAGGGATCGGCGCGGAAGCGGCTGCGCCAGAACGCATCCGACAGGATCACCGCCCTGGGGCCGTTCGGACGGTTTTCCGCGTCGTCGAAATTGCGCCCGATCGCCATCGGCAGGCCGAAGGTCGCCACGAAATCACGGTCGGCGCGCCATGCGGTCGCCACTTCGGCGTGGTCGTCGGGGGCGATATTGATGTCCGCGGACCCTCCCATGGCCATCCCCGCCGATTCCACCGACGAGATCGCTTTCAGGCGAGCGTAGTAGACCGGCGCCACCGAATTCATGCTCGGATTCTCGCTGTCGACGAAACCGAGCGTGACCAGCCTGTCCGCATGGGGAAACGGCAGCGGTTGCAGCAGCGCCTTGTCCAGCAGCGCGAACATCGCGGTGACCGCGCCCAGGCCGAGCGCGAGGGTGAATGTCGCCAGCAGGAAGAAGGCGGGGCGGCGCAGCAGTCCTCGCCATGCCTGGCGGAACTCGCCCACCGCGACGGCGGCGGTCGTCATGTGTTCGATTCCTGCAGCAGCGGCATCGGCTTGTCGTCTTCGTTGCGCATCCGTTCGAAGGTGTCTTCGTCGACGATGCGTCCGTCGAGCATGTGCACCACGCGATGGGCGCGACGCGCGAACGCCGGATCGTGGGTGACCATGCACAAGGTGGCGCCGTCGCGGTTGAGCTGTTCGAGCAGTTGCATCACCGCCTCGCCGTTGCGCGAATCGAGGTTGCCCGAGGGTTCGTCGGCGAGCAGGATGCGCGGCTCGCCGACCAGCGCGCGCGCCACGGCGACGCGCTGCTGCTGGCCGCCCGAAAGCTGCCCCGGATAGTGGCGATGGCGATGGCTCATGCCGACCTGATCGAGCACGTCGCGCACGCGGCGTTGGGCCACGTCGCGACGATAGTCGCTGCGAAAGGTCAGCGGCAGCGCGACGTTCTCCTCCACCGTGAGGTCGGCGATGAGGTTGAAGGCCTGGAAGATGAAGCCGATCTTCGCGTTGCGCACCTGGGCCTGGCTGCGCAGGTCCAGTCCCGCCACGTCGGCACCGTCGAGCAGGAAACGCCCCGACGACGGCGAATCGAGCAGGCCCAGCATCGACAGCAGCGTGGACTTGCCGCAACCCGAGGGGCCGGTGATCGCCACGAAGTCGCCCGCGGCGATGTCCAGCGACACGCCGGACAACGCGTGGGTCTCCACTTCGTCGGTATGGAACACCTTCCCCAGCCCTTCCAGGCGGATCAGCGGCTCATGGTTCATGCGACGGTTCTCCATATCAGCGTAAACGTAGGGTGTCATAGCCATTCCACTGGCTGGTATCCGAAAGGATGGCCTGGTCGCCCGCATGCAGGCCCTCCAGCACCACGGCCCGGTCGCTCGACATGGCGCCGAAGCGGACGGGCACGCGATGGGCGGTGTCTTCGCCCGCATGCACCACGAACAGGCTGCCCGTGGTATCCGGTGCCGCGCCGTAGGGGCGGCCGATGTTCACGACGTGAGGCAGCGTACCCAGGACGACCCGCCCGTCCACCGACAGATCGGGCCTCGCTCCGGCGGGAAGCGGTTTGTCGAAGGCCACGTCGACGGCGACGCCACCGTTGCGCACGGAGGGATCCACGCGGATCAGCCGCCCGCGCGCCATGCCGTTGCGCGTGTCCACGTCCACGGGCAGGTCGAGCGTGAGGCTGCTGGCCAGGGTCTCCGGCACCAGGAGCCGGGCAATGAGTTCGTTCGGCCGGGCGACCCGCGCCAGCTTGGCGCCGGCGGCGATCTGCTGGCCGGGTTCGACGTCCACCTGCTGGAGAATGCCGTCGATGCCGGCGCGCACGCTCATCGATTCCAGCTGTTGGCGAGCGATCTCCAGCGCGCTGGCCGCCTCGTCGCGCTTGGCTTCTTCCGAGCGCATCTGCGCGACGATGTTGTTGCGGATGGCCGCCACGCGTTGCGCCTGGATATCCAGGCGCTTGCGGTCCTGCTCCACGGTGATCTGGCTCTGCTTGACCTCGATGGCGGCGGAGGCGCCCTTGTCGAACGCGCGCTCGTTGGCGATACGCTTGATGTCCGCCGTGAGCAGGTCGGATTCCGCCTGGGTGCGGACAGCCTGCGCATCGAGCAACTGGGACTGCAGCAAGGCGCGCTGCGCCGACACGGCGGCCTCGGCACCGGCCAGGGCCGCCTTCTGCTTTTCGAAGTTCGCCTGCAATTCGGGATTGACCAGTTGCAGGATCGCGGTATCCGCCGCGACCCGCGCGCCGGGCTCGACGATCACCTGCTGCACGGTGGCCGTGGCACCGGCCGTGATCCAGCGGATCTGTCTCGGTATGAGCGTGCCGTTGGCGCGGATCTCGCGCTTCATCTCGCCCAGTTGCGCGGTGCCGATCCAGACGTCGGAGCGGGTGACCGACGGAGCGGCCTTGCCGAGGGCCAGGGAGGCGGCGAGCACGACGACGAGGGCGGCGGTGCCGCCGGCGAGCCAGAGGGTTCTCGGCCGTCGGAGGATGGGGGTGGAGGGTTTGGCGATGTCCATGCGTGCCTCAGTGCACGGGACGTGCCAACGCTACGAATGGCTTGCGGCGGTGGCTTGCATGTCGCTGAGCGTACGCAGGCGGACACCCCCTGTCCGCCCGCGTACCTTCGATCGTTTCAGCCTTTCGCGCTACGCAGCGGCACGTCGCGCATGCCCCAGGCCAGCACGAAGGCGATGGCGATCACGGCGGCGGCCACGTGGTAGACCGTATGCAGCGACGAGCCGAACGCGTGGACGTAGGCCGTGTGCTGCGCCGGGGGCAGCTTGTTCAACGCATCGGGCCCCATGCCATGCGGCCCCTGCGTGGCCGCGCCGCCCAACCGCGAAGCCAGCCCGTCGCTGAAGATCGCTCCGAACACCGACACGCCGAGCGATCCGCCGATGGAACGGAACAGGGTCACGCCGGAGGTGGCCACGCCGAGCAGGCGCATGTCCACGCTGTTCTGGGTGGCGAGGATCAGCACCTGCATCACCATGCCCAGGCCGAGCCCGAGCAGCGCAGCGTAGGCGTAGATCACGGCCAGAGGCGTGTCGTCGCGTAGCGTGCCGAGCAGCAGCAGCGCGATCGTGGCGATGAACGTGCCGACGATGGGAAACATGCGATAGCGACCGATGCGGCTGATCACGCGGCCGCTCACCATGGAACTCACCAGCACGCCGCCCATCAGAGGCAGCAGCTGCAAGCCCGCTCCCGTGGGCGACACGCCCTTGACCACCTGGAGGTACAACGGAAGGAACGTGGTGGAGCCGAACAAGGCCGCGCCGACGAACAGGCCGATGAGGCAACTGAGAAGGAAGGTGCGATGGCGGAACAACCCCAACGGAATGATGGGTTCTTCGGCCACGCTCTCCTCGTAGACGAAACCGACCGCCCCCACCACGGCGAAGCCGAGGATGAACCACAACTGCGGCGACGACCACGGCAACACCGTGCCGCCCTCGGTGGTGAACAGGATGAGGCAGCTCAGGGCGAGCGTGAGCCACCCGGCGCCCCAATAGTCGATGCGGTGCTTCACGTGGCGCACGTGGGGATGGAAGGCCGTGGCGATCACCAGGAGCGAGACCACGCCCAGCGGCAGGTTCACGTAGAAGATCCAGCGCCACGAGAGGTGGTCGACGAGGAATCCGCCGAGCAGCGGGCCGACCACCGTTGCCAGCCCGTAGGTGCCGACGAACAGGCCCTGGTAACGCCCGCGTTCGGCGGGAGGGATCACGTCGCCGATGGCGGCCATGGTCACCACCAGCAGGCCGCCGCCGCCGAGCCCCTGCAACGCGCGCATGAGGATCAGCTGGGTCATGTCCTGCGCCATGCCGCAGAGCATGGAGCCGGCCAGGAAAATGCCGATGGCGACCTGCAACACCACCTTGCGGCCGTAGAGGTCGCCGAACTTGCCGTACAGCGGCACGACCACCGTGGAGGTCAGCAGGTAGGAGGTGACCACCCACGAGAGCTGGTCGAAGCCCCCCAGCTCCCCGACGATGGTCGGCAAGGCAGTGGAGACGATGGTCTGGTCGAGCGCGGCCAGCAGCATGGCCAGCATCAGCGCGGGGAAAAGCAGGCGTAGCGACGGCGTCGCGGTCGCGGGCGTAGGAGTGGACACGGCGGCTCGCTGAAATTAATTAATGGTTGATTTAATATATGATCCACGCCAGGGCATCGTCAATGTGCCGCCCGCCATGCTATCCATGTACCGGATAAGTACCGCTGGAGACCTCGTGTCCGCCCCCACTCCCCGACGCGGACGGCGCCCCGGCCGTCCGCCCTCCCAGCCCGACGGCCCCGACCAGCGCCAGCGCCTGATCGACATCGCGCTGCGCCTGTTCGCCTACCAGGGCTACGCCGAAACCACCCTCGCCTCCATCGCCCGCGAGGCGGGCATGACGCCGGCCGCGGTGCACTACTACTTCAAGACCCGCGAGCAGCTGTTCGACGTGATCTACGACGAACATATCCTGCCCATGCGACAACGCATCGGCGGCATCTTCGAGACCCACGCCGACGATCCCGTCGAAGCGTTCACCGAGCTGGCCCAGCGCTTCATCGAGCTGGCCGCCGAGCACGCCTGGGTCGGCCCGGTGATCTTCGGCGAGATGCTCAGCGACAGCCACGTGTTCAAGGATCACATCCGCCGGCGCATGGGCGACGACGGGCGGCCCGCGCGGCTGATCGAGACCATCCGCCGCTGGCAGGCGGACGGCAAGCTCAATCCCGAACTCGACCCGGCCCTGCTCCTGGGTACGGTGCTCAGCCTCACCGTGCTGCCCATGACGGCGTCGCGACGCTGGAAGGGCGATCCCATCCGCGGCCACGTCACGCCAGCCGACATCGCGCGGCACGCCGTCGCGCTGCTCAGGCAGGGCCTGCGGCCCCGTTAGAATCATCGACGTTCCTTCCGGAGTTTCCCCCATGTCTTTTTCCCTGGTCATCTTCGACCTCGACGGCACCCTCGTGGACAGCGCGGCCGATATCGCCGAAGCGGTGAACCGCACGCTCAGCGACTGGAAGCTGCCCACCTACGACGTGACGACGATCACCGGCTGGGTGGGCGAAGGCTCGCGCCAACTGATCACCTACGCGTTCGAGGATGCCGGCAGCGATGCGGACATCGACGACGTGATGCCCGGGTTCCTCGAGCATTACGCCGAAACGGCGCTCGACGGCATCGCCTACGAGGGCGTGGTCGATACGTTGAAGGCCCTGCACGCGCGCGGCGTGAAGCTGGCCGTGTGCACGAACAAGAACGAGGAGTTCGTTCGCCCCCTGCTCGAGGCGCGGGGCATGCTTGCGTACGTCGACGACATCGTGGGCGGCAATACCTTGCCCCAGCGCAAGCCCAGCGGCGTGCCGTTGACGTATCTCGCCGAAAAGGCCGGCGTGCCGCTGGACGAGGTGCTGATGGTGGGCGATTCGGAGAGCGACGTGCTGTCGGCCAAGGATGCGGGCGTCGCCTTCGTGATGGTGAGCTACGGGTATCGCAAGTCGCTCGATATCCACGGCGTGGGGGCGTTGGCGGTGATCGATCGCATGGAAGATCTGTTGAACGTGCCCGGGTTGAAGATCGAAAGCTCTGCCGCCTGACCTGGCGTTTCGCCGTAGGCACCGGCCTGCGCCGGTGCCTACGGCGAGGCAATCGGTTATCGCCGATAGGCCTCGATCGCCGCCGCGATCAACCCAACGTCGTCCTCGATCCCGTACGTCGGCGGCGCCGAATACCCGAAACGCGTCACGACGATGCCTTGCGACGGCACCACGTAGATCCGCTGGCCCATCACGCCGCTGGCGAAGAAGCCGTCTTTCGGAAACCCGCCGTCCACGCGCATCTTCGCCACGTCGCTCGGCCCGTCGTTGGTCCAGAATCCCGCGCCGTAGGGCGAGCCCAGGGTGGACATGCGCGACCATGCGACCCAGCCTTCGGGCAGCAGGCGCGTACCGTCCGGCGCCACGCCGTCTTCCAGGTACAACTGCCCGAGGCGGGCGTAATCGCGCGCCGTGGCGTAGACGTAGGTCGAGCCGACGAAGGTGCCCTGCCCGTCGAATTCCATGGTGACATCGCCCATGCCGAGCTTGTCGAACAGCTCCCGCCGGGCGAAGTCGCGCATCCCCGCCGGTCCGCCACCTACGATATCGCCGATCTTGCGGTCGAGCAGCAGCGTGTCGGCGGAGGTATATTCCCAGCGCGTGCCAGGGGCCTCCTTCGCCGGTTGCGCGGCGGCGAAACCGGCCATGTCGGCGTGCAGGAATTCCATCTTCGCGACGAAACTGAACGCGGATTCCGACTCGTCGGCGTCCAAACCGCTGCTCATGCGCATGAGGTTCTCCACCGTGATCGCGGATCGCCCGTCCCTCCATTCCGGGGCGCCGAGCGGTGCCTTCACGTCCACCTTGCCCTGGCGGGCCAGCACGCCGATGAACGCATTGGTGAACGATTTCGCCACCGAGAAACTGATCAGCGGCGTGTGCTCATCCACGCCGGGCGCATAGCGTTCGGCCACCACGCGACCGTCCTTCACCACGACCACGGCCTTGACGTGCTTGGGCGAACCCTCGGCATGCTCGGCGAAAACACGGTCGAGGGCAGCCGACAGGCGCGGATCGGCGGACGACACGGGATGCTCCGGCGCGAAACCATCCGCGCGCGGCGCGTGACGGGTGGCGTCGGCCACCAGCGGCCGGTTGCCCGGCAGGTCCAGCCGGCAGCCGTAGCCGGGCGTGTCATCGGCCGCGGCCAGCAGGCCACCGAACGGGCCGGTCACTTCCACGCGATCGCGCAGCACGTGGGGCGTGAGCAGCAGGCCGCCGACGTCGCCGATCATCGGCACCACGAGTTCGCGGAATGTCGTCCGCGGATCCTGGCGGCCGACGAAGGTCATCGAACATACGTGGTGGGCGGCGACACCCGCACCCGTGCGCAGCAGCCGGTCGGGTCGGGCCATGGTCCAGGCACCAGCGCCGAGCGCCAACAGCACACCGGCCACGATCAGGGTTTTCTTTGCCATTGCGGGTTTCTCCGTGGGATGGAGAAAGTCTGCGGCGATCGATGCACGGGCCGGTGTGCAACCAGGGACGAACCCGCCCCGCGACGGGACGAAAGCGCTCCGTAGGGACCGCGGACCCACCCTTCGGTAGGTGATTTGCTACCGAACGGTGGGAGCGGACCCTGTCCGCGATCCCGACGGAGAGGACAGCCCCAGGCTCGTCGAAGCCTCGTCCAGATACCGCTTCGTCCACGTCACCCGCGCCCCGTCCGCCAGCAACAGCCGCTGCTCCCCGTCCGGCCACGGCTGCACCTCGCGAATGGCATCCAGCCGCACGATGGTCGAACGGTTCACACGCACGAAATGCGACGGATGCAACCGGGCGAGCATCGTATCCAGCGTGCCACGCAGGCGATGCGCCCGGCCCTCCACGTACACCTGGAGGTAGTTACGGTCGGAAACGATCCGGTCGACACGCTCCATCCGCACCAGCTCGGCCGCGTCCGCCACCGGCAGCAGCAACCGCTCCAGATAGTGAGTGGGCGTCGGCAACGCGCCGAGCAGGCCGTCCACCCGCGCTTCCGCGGCCCGTGCCGGCACGAGTCGATCGCGCAAGCGACGCGCGAGCGCATCGAAACGCTCCGGCCCCACCGGCTTCAACAGGTAATCGAACGCGTGCACCTCGAACGCTTTCACGGCGTAGTCGTCGTGCGCCGTGACGAACACCACCTCGGCGGGCAGCGGATCGCCCAGCGCCTGCAGCACGGCGAATCCGTCCATGCCCGGCATGCTGATGTCGAGGAACATCACGTCAGGCCGCAGGCGATGCACCAGGCCGACGGCGCCGGGACCGTCATGCGCCTCTCCCACCCAGGCCAGCCCGTCGCTGGCGGCGAGATAGCGGCGAAGTTTGGCCCGGGCCGGGGCCTCGTCGTCGATCACCACCGCGCGCAGGCTCATGCCAGCTCCCATGGGCGTGCGGGCCACCACAGCGTGACCAGGCTGCCGCCGCCTTCCACGGGCTCCAGACGCACGCCGGCCTCGTCGCCGTAGAGGTGGCGCAGCCGCGCATCGACGTTGCCCAGGCCGATGCCATGACCGGCCTGCGGCGTGCCGCCGCCGAAGTCGCGGACACGCACCGTGATCCGCCCCGATTCACGTGACGCGTCCACGTCGACGCGCCGGTCGTCGCCGCAGCCGCCATGCTCGATGGCGTTTTCCACCAGCGGCTGCAACACGAGGAAGGGCACGCGAAGTCCATCGAGCGACGGGTCGTGCCGCACGCGGGCATCCAGTCCCTCGCCGAAACGGGCGCGCTGGATATCGAGGTAAAGGGACAACAGGCGCCACTCGTCGAGCAGCGAATGCTCCTGCGACCTGGCCGACAGGGTGGCGCGCAGCAGCCCACCGATGCGCGAGAGCATCTCGTCGGCCACGCGCGGCCTGTCGTACATCAGTTCCGACACGGCGTTGAGCGTATTGAAGAGGAAGTGGGGATTCAGTTGCAGCCGGAGGGCTTCCAATCTCGCCTCGGAGAGCGCCGACTCCAGTTGCACCGCGCGCAACTCGCGCGCCTGGCCCTCGCGATAGCGGTCGAACAGCCATAGGCCGAAGGCGATCACCACGTAGAAGAAGAGCTGCGTCGGCACTTCCATGAGGTAGCGCCAGACGGTGGGCGGATAGGCATAGTCCGCGAGGTTCGCCAGGCGGAACACCCCCTGGCGGGAGACGATCATCAGGCTGCTCTGCACCACCGATAGGATGGCGAACAGGCACAGATGCGAGGCGAACGTCGGCCGCATGCGCCGCAGCGCCATGAACAGCGGCGGCAGGCAGGCACCGAAGCTCAGCGCGCCGGTCAGCTCCTCGATCAGCTTGGGCGTGAACGGGGTGATCTCATGGCTGGCGACGCCGATCAGGTAACGATTGGTGGCACGCAACAAGGCGATGGCGACCAGCAGCGTCAGCCAGCCCCAAAACGCGCGATGCCGTAACCACGAGGAGCGTGGCACGGCACCGTTTCCGACAACTTGCATCGATGTCCTCCCCAGGCCGGGTAAGGACACGCCCGACGCCGGCTCTTATACCAGAGCCGGCGCCGCGACGTTCAGGCCGATCGCTTCGGCAACACCCAGTCCGGACGGATGAAGTGGCAGGTGTAGCCGTTGGGGTACTTCTCCAGGTAATCCTGGTGTTCGGGCTCCGCCTCCCAGAACGGACCCGCCGCCGCGACCTCGGTCACCACCTTGCCCGGCCACAGGCCCGACGCGTTCACGTCGGCGATGGTGTCTTCGGCCACCGCCTTCTGCGCGTCGTCGACGTAGAAGATGGCCGAACGGTAGCTCAGGCCGCGATCGTTACCCTGGCGGTTGAGCGTGCTCGGGTCATGGATCTGGAAGAAGAACTCCAGCATCTTGCGGTAGCTGGTGACCGCCGGATCGAACTCGATCTCGATCGCCTCGGCGTGGGTGCCGTGGTTGCGGTAGGTGGCGTTGGGCACGTCGCCACCCGTGTAGCCCACGCGGGTGGCGATGACGCCCGGCTGCTTGCGGATGAGGTCCTGCATGCCCCAGAAACAGCCGCCGGCCAGGATCGCTTTCTCGCTCATGCGGCACCTCCGAACAGCTTCGCGTAGTCGCCGTAGCCTTCCTTCTCCAGGTCGGCCACGGGGATGAAGCGCAGCGACGCGGAGTTGATGCAGTAACGCAGGCCGCCGCGATCGCGCGGACCGTCCGGGAAGACGTGACCCAGGTGGCTGTCGCCATGGGTGGAGCGCACCTCGGTACGGACCATGCCGTGGGTGCCGTCGTGGAGCTCCTTCACGTGGGCGCTCTCGACCGGCCGGGTGAAACTCGGCCAGCCGCAACCGCTGTCGAACTTGTCCAGCGAGGTGAACAGCGGCTCGCCCGAGACGATGTCGACGTACAGGCCGGCGTCCTTCGTGTCGTGGAACGCGTTGTGGAACGGCCGTTCCGTGGCGTTCTCCTGGGTCACGCGGAACTGCTCGGGCGTGAGCTTCGCAAGGGCTTCGGGGGTCTTGCCATACGTGGACATGAGGCTCTCCGGAGGGAACGGGAAACTCCCCAGATAATGCGGCCCGCCGCGCCAGATGCAATCCCTCAGCGGGGTGCCGGACGCAGCTGGACCACGAACCGCGCGCCGCCGCCCGGCGCATCCAGCACGCCGATGTGCCCGCCGTGCCGCGCGACGATCTCCTGGACCAGGTGCAGGCCCAGGCCGGTGCCCACGCTGCTGGGCTTGAGACGGTAGAACGGCGTGAACACCTGCTCGCGCTGCTCGGGCGGTATGCCGGGACCCTCGTCGGTGATCTGGAAGGCGCCTTCCTCCGTGACCCGAACGTGGATCAGGCCACGTCCGCCCGCGTGGACGATGGCGTTCTGGAACAGGTTCGTGAAGGCGCGGGACAACGAAAGGCGATCGCCCATCACCCGCACCGGCCGCTCCGGCGCGTCCATGGCCAGTTCATAGCCCGCATCGAGCACCAGAGGCGCCACGTCGGCGCTGACCTCGCGGGCCAGCGACACCAGGTCGACGGGTATCAGTTCGGCCGCCTGCTTGCCCAGGCGCTGGAGGTCGAGCAGCTGTTCGGCGAGGTTGGACAGGCGCGCCAGGTCGGTCAGCAGGCGGGTACGCGTGTCGCCCGGAGGCAAGCTTTCCAGCCGCGTCTCGAGGATGGCGATGGGTGCGCGCAATTCGTGCGCGGCGTCGGCCAGGAAGCGATCGCGTGCCTCATAGCCTTCGCCCAGTCGCTCCAGGGCCTCGTTGAACGCCCGCACCAACGGCTGCAACTCCCTGGGCACGGCGGCATCCTCCAACCGCACGCCGCGCTCGCGGATGTCGATGGCTTCGGCCTGCTTGGCCACCTTGGCCACGCCCGCCATCGAGCGGTGGATGATCCACGGCACCGCGATCATCGTCACCAGCACCAGCGGCAGGCCGATCCGCCAACCCAGCCACAAGGTGATCAGGTAGAACGCGTTCGTGACGTTCAACAGGCGGCCACCGCCGACCATCAGGTGCAGCCGACCGTCGTCCGTGTCCTGCGTGTGGATGCGCAGCGTCAACCGTTCGGGCGAACCGCTGGCGTGGATTTCCGAGGCTTCCAGATCGCGCAGCGATTGTGACAGCGACCGATAGACCTCGGGCACGGCCCCGTAGGAGAGCCGTCGCCCGTGCTCGTCGACGGCCACGAACCATATCGGGGGGCCGTGCTCGAGAAACGGGCGCAGATCGGCATCGGGACGCAGCACGAGCGCGTCACCCCGCGCTTCGAGCGAATCCGCGATGGCTTCGGCGATCTTGGCATCGACGAACGAGGTGCGTGGCGGGCTGATGCTCCAGACGATGGCGGCGATCACGACCACGAGGATCACCACGTGCAACACGCCCAGCCGCAGGGCGAGCCGCATCCGGAGCGAATGGCTAGCCTTCGCCACGGGGCAATTCCCGCAGGAGGTAACCGATGCCGCGGATCGCGCGGATCTCGACGCCCGCATTCGCGTCGACGAGCGCGCGACGGAGCTTGGATACGTGCGCGTCGAACGCGTTGGACTGGATCGCATCGTCGAAACCGTAGACCGCTTCCAGCAACACGTCGCGCTGCACCGTGCGTCCGAGGCGACAGACCAGGGCCTCCAGCAACAGCACCTGCCGCCGCGGCAACGGCAACGATTCGCCGTCGATGTACGCCTCGCGCGAGGCGAAATCGAATCGCAGGCGCCCCGCCTGCACCGTCGGCAACACCACTTTCGCGGGCCGGCGGGAGATCGCCCGGATGCGTGCGAGCAGTTCTTCCAGCGCGAACGGCTTGGCGAGATAGTCGTCCGCGCCGAGATCCAGGCCCTCGACGCGATCGGCCAACGAACCGCGAGCCGTCAACACGATGACGGGAAGATCCGCCGAGCACGCGCGTGCCTTGGCGATGAGCGTCACGCCGTCGCCGTCGGGCAACTGGCGATCGAGCAGCAGCAGGTCATGCACCTTGCATTGCAACGCCTCGCATGCGCGAGCCGCGTCGGGAGCGATGTCCACCAGCATGCCGTGCCTGTGCAGTCCTACCCGCAAGGCTTCCGCCATCTCCGGTTCATCTTCGACCAGCAATATCCGCATGTGCCCCACCTCGCTACGGCGAGCGATGCTAGCACGCGCATTCGCCCGCACCGCCAGCGCAATGTTGAGGCAATGTGCGCCACGGATGATCCGCTCCGATGGAGATCCCCCTCACCCGGAGCCTTAGCTGACATGACGTGTTCTCTTTCCCGCGCCCTGCTGCCGGTGGCATTCGCTTGCCTCGGCGCATCCGCCGTCCACGCGCAAGCGGATGCGGAGCGGCATCCCGGTTGGTCGCTCGGCGTCGCCGCCGCATGGAGCCCCAGCCCGTACCGCAGCTACGACAACAAGGCATGGCCGTTGCCGCTGGTCAACTACGAAGGCAAGTCGTTCTACTTCCGCGGCGCGTCGTTCGGCTACCGCCTCTTCACCACGGCGTCGAGCGAACTGTCGCTGGTGGCGTCGCCGATGACCGAACGTTTTCGGCATGAGGACGCGAACGATGCGCGGCTGAAGCGCCTGTCGGATCGCGACATCTCCGGCATGGCCGGCGTGGCCTGGCGTTACCGGGCCGACTGGGGCGTGCTCAAGGCCAGCGCGCAGAAGGAATTCACCGGTCATGGCGGCGGCGTGCAGCTCGACGCGGGCTATGGCTATCCGATCCGCAGCGGCGACCTCACGCTCACGCCCACGGTCGGCGTCATGCGCCGCAACGGCGCGCTCAACGATTACTACTACGGCATCGGCGCGAACGAAGCGGCGCGCAGCGGGCTCGCCGCGTATCGCGCCGGCGGCGGCAACCTGCCCTACCTCGATCTCGCGGCCGCCTACCGGCTTTCGCCTCGCTGGAACGTCGCCGGCGGCATGCGCTACACGCGGCTTCCGGACGCCATCAAGGACAGCCCGATGGTCGACGCCGACCATACGCGCAGTTTCTTCTTCGCCATCAGCCACAGCTTCTGACCATGGCCAAGGGCATCATGCGACGCATCGCCACCCTCGCCCACCGCATCGAGCCTGACCGGCAGGCCGTATGGGAGTGGATCCATGGCACGCCGATCGAGGAACTGAACGGCTATACCGCACTGGAACTCGCGTTCGCCGGTGAAGGCGAGCGCGTGGTCGAGCTGCTCGAATCGATCGTCGCCGGGCGAACGGTACGGAGCGAGGGCGTGAGCGAAGCGCTTTCGCGAACATCGAGGCCGCCGCTCGGCGAATGACGGCGGTCAGGCGGCGGCATCCTCCACCCAGGCATGCCCTTCCCGCTCCAGAAGCTCCCGCGCCGAGGCCGGTCCCCAGGTACCGGCCTCGTACGCATCCGGCCCCGACGCGTCCTGCCGCCAGCCCTCGAGGATCGGCGTCACCCATTCCCACGCCGCCTCGGTCTCGTCCTTGCGCACGAACAACGCCGGGCTACCCTTGACCGCGTCCAGCAGCAGGCCCTCGTAGGAATCGTGGAATCCCGCACGCGAGCGCTGGCTGAGCTTCGACGACGCATCGGCTTCCTCCAGCGCGAACCCGGTGCCGGCATGCTTGACGAACAGCGGCAGGGACACGCTCTCGTCCGGCTGCACGCGGATCACCAGGCGGCTGCCGGGGTGCGCTTCGCCGAACAGCCCCGGCTCGCCCGCGCGGAACTGCACCACGATCTCGGTGAGCTTGCGCGGCATGCGCTTGCCCGAGCGCAGGTAGAACGGCACGCCACGCCAGCGCGGCGTATCGATTTCGGCCTTGAGCGCCACGAAGGTTTCCGTCTTGCTCGGCGTCTCGCCCGCCAGTTCGTCGCTGTACGACGGCACGGCCTTGCCGCCGCTGGTGCCGCCCACGTACTGGCCGCGCGCCACGTTGGCTTGCAGGTTGTCGCGATCGAGCGGTTTCAGCGACTTCAGCACGCGCACCTTCTCGTCGCGCAGCGCATCGGCGTCGAGTGACGCCGGGCGCTCCATCGCCACCACGGTCAGCACCTGCAGCAGGTGGTTCTGGATCATGTCGCGCAAGGCGCCCGAACCGTCGTAATAACCGCCACGGCCCTCGAGGCCCACGGTTTCCGCCGCGGTCACCTGCACGTATTCGATGGACTCGCGATCCCACATCCGCTCGAGCATCGGATTGGCGAAGCGCAAGGCGATGATGTTCTGCACCGCCTCCTTGCCCAGGTAGTGGTCGATGCGGAAGATGCTGTTCTCGGGAAAGTACCGACCCACGTCCTCGTTCACGCGACGCGCCGTCTCCAGGTCGGTGCCGATCGGTTTTTCCAGCACGATGCGCGACGCGTCGGTGCGCAAGCCCTTGGCGTCGAGGTTACGGGCGACGTCGCCGTACAGCGCCGGTGCGGTGGCGAGATAGAACACGCGCACGCGACCGTCGTCGCCGAGCACGTCGCGCAGGCCGTCCCAGTTGCCGTTCTCGTCCGCGCCGTTGAGGCTGACATAGTGAACCATGGCAAGGAACCGGTTCACCATGTCGTCGTCCCGCTCCTGTTGCCCCACGTGCTCGTCCAACGCCTTGCGTGCGCGCTCGCGGTAGGTCGCGTCGTCGAGCGGCGAGCGCGCCGTTCCCACGATGCGCGAGTCGGCAGGCACCTGGCCGTCGGCGAAACGGCGGTAGAGCGCGGGCAGCAGCTTGCGCATCGTGAGGTCGCCGGTGGCGCCGAAGATGACGTAGTCGAAGGTGTCGACCGGTTCGAGTGGGCTCGATGTGGACATGCGGAAGTTTCCAGCGATAGGGGATGACGGCGTCGCCGCCGCGGGGCTCACCATTGAATAAGGCGGCCCCATCCACTTTCAAGCGGCCTTGATCATTTCACTCGTGATCGTGGCTCAAAGATGTTGTGAATGGCGAGGTATGACTCCAGGCCGCTGCCAGCCCCATGCCTTGGCTCATGCCCTTGAGGGCATCCGTCCGACCGAGGTCGGACCCCACAGCCAACAGGAACGAATCATGAGCAAGCTGCAGAACAAGGTCGCCGTGGTCACGGGCGCGTCCAAGGGCATCGGCGCGGCGATCGCCCGCTCGCTGGCCGCCTCCGGCGCTTCGGTGGTGGTCAACTACGCGTCGAGCAAGGCCGGCGCGGACAAGGTGGTGGCCGATATCGAGGCCGCCGGCGGCAAGGCCATCGCCGTGGGCGGCGACGTCTCGAAGAAGGCCGAGGCCGAAGCGCTGGTGGAGGCGGCCGTCAAGGCGTTTGGACGTCTGGACATCGTGGTGAACAATTCGGGCGTGTACGAGTTCCGCCCGCTGGACGACATCGACGACACCCACTACGAGCGCATCTTCGACGTCAACGTACGGGGCGCGATCTACGTGACCCAGGCCGCCTCGAAGCACCTGGGCGAAGGCGGCAGCATCGTCAACATCGGCTCGGGCGTCACCCGTCTCACGCCGGCGGCCAGCCTCGTCTACACCGCCACGAAGGGCGCGCTCGACGCCATCACCGGCGTGCTGTCGCAGGAACTCGGTCCGCGCGGCATCCGCGTCAACTCGGTCAACCCCGGCATGGTCCGGACCGAAGGCACCGACACGGCCGGATTCACCGGCACGGAGTCGGCATCGGATTTCGAGAAAGCCATGATCGAAAAGACGCCGCTCGGCCGCATCGGCCAGCCGGACGACATCGCTTCGGTGGTGACCTTCCTGGCCTCCGACGACGCGCGCTGGCTCTCCGGCGAACTGCTCCTCACCGCCGGCGGCATGCGCTGACCGAAGGGACGCGGGAGCGCGCACCACGCTCCCGCGTCACGGTGCCTCAGCGCCGTAGAGGTCCGGATGCAGGAACGGCGCCATCGCGAGCACCAGCGCCTGCGCATAGGCGCTTTCACGGGTGGCGTGCCCGTTGGTCACCAGGCCGATCGCCCCACCCTGCTGCTTGATGTTCACCGTGCCGAACAGGCGGTCCATGACGTGGCCCAGTTCCTCGCCGTCGAGCAAGGCCTCGTAGACCGCCGGCGGCAACGGAAGCCAGGCACTGCACCCCACCGACACCTGCTCCCGATGGGCGATGGCGACATAGCCGAAGGTGCCGGGACCGTCGACGGTCACGTCCACGCCGCCTTCCAGCGCCACGTGGAAATCCGCCTCGCGATGCTGGCGGCAGAAATTCATCCGGTTGAGCGCGCCTTCGCGGGTCTCGGCCGCCGTCATCGGCTGGTCGGGCACGCCCGAGGGGGCCTGCATGCCTTCGCATTCCACCAGCCGGCCGGGGAACAGAGGCGCCAGGGCGTTGCGCACGGCACCGATCTTGACGGGGTTTCGCGATCCGACGAGGACGCGGATGGGTTGGGTGTCGGAGGAAGACATGGGGACGTGGCTCGATAGGCAGGTGCCCATGGTACCGGCAGGCAAAGCTCCACAGGAATCGCGGACAGGGTCCGCTCCCACCCTCCGGCAGGCACGCTTTTACCGGAGGGGGCGGACCCTGTTCGCGATGGGAATCAGGCCAACGCCGCGTCCACCATGGTTTGCGCCTCGGCCAGCACCCGTTCGAGGTGTTCCTTGCCCCGGAAACTTTCGCCGTAGACCTTGTAGATGTCTTCGGTGCCCGAGGGACGCGCCGCGAACCAGCCGTGCTCGGACATGACCTTGATGCCCCCGATGGGCTGGCCGCCGGCCTGGTTGATCACCTCGACGACCGGATCGCCCGCCAGGGTCTTCGAGGCCACCTGCTCCGGCGTCAGCTTCGAAAGCCTCTGCTTCTGCGCATGGTTGGCGGGCGCATCGATGCGGGCATTGGCGGGATCGCCCAGCTTCGCCGTGATCTCTCGGTAGATCTCGCCCGGGTCGCGTCCCGTGCGCGCCGTCATCTCGCCGGCGAGCAGCGCCGCCACGATGCCGTCCTTGTCGGTGGACCAGGCCGACCCGTCCTTGGCGAGGAACGACGCACCGGCGCTCTCCTCGCACCCGAAACCGAGGCTGCCGTCGTAAAGGCCCGAAACGAAGTACTTGAAGCCCACCGGCACCTCGCGCAGGGGGCGGCCCAGGTGCGCCGCGATGCGATCGAGCAGCCCCGTGCTCACCGCCGTCTTGCCGATGGCGGCGTCCGGCCGCCATCCCGGGCGGTTCTGGAACAGGTACCACGCCGCCGCGGCGAGGTAATGGTTGGCAGGCAACAGGCCCGCGCTGGGCGCCACGACGCCGTGCCGGTCATGGTCGGTGTCGCAGGCGAAGGCGACGTCGTAGTCGTCCTTCAAGCCGATGAGGCGCTGCATGGCGTACGACGAAGAGGGATCCATGCGGACCTTGCCGTCCCAATCCAGCGACATGAAAGCGAAGGACTTGTCGACCACCTCGCTCACCACGGTGAGGTTGAGTCCGTACCGCTCGCCGATGGCGCTCCAGTAATGCACGCCCGCGCCACCCAACGGATCCACGCCCATGCGCACGCCGTTCGCGCGCACGATCTCCAGGTCGAGCGCATCGCCGAGGTCGCCCACGTAAAGCTGGAGGAAATCGAAGGACTTCGTCGTCGAGGCCTTCAACGCCTGCGCGAACGGCATCCGCTTCACGTCGCGCAGCCCACCCTCGATGAGTTCGTTGGCGCGCTTCGCGATCCACGAGGTGGCGTCGGTGTCGGCCGGGCCGCCATGGGGCGGGTTGTACTTGATGCCGCCGCTGTCCGGCGGGTTGTGCGAGGGGGTGATGACGATGCCGTCGGCCTTGCCCTGCTCCCGGCCACGGTTGTGGACCAGGATCGCGTGCGACACGGCCGGCGTGGGGGTGTATTCGCCATCGGCGGAGACGAAGGTGTACACGCCGTTGGCCGCCAGCACCTCCAGCGTGCTTTCGAAGGCCGGTTGGGAGAGGGCATGCGTGTCGATGCCGACGTATACGGGGCCATCCACGCCGGCCTGCCTACGGTAATCGCAGATCGCCTGGGCCACGGCCAGCACGTGCCATTCGTTGAACGACCGCTCGAACGACGAGCCGCGGTGCCCGGAGGTACCGAAGACCACGCGCTGCTCGGACACGGAGGGATCGGGCTTCAGGTCCACGTAGGCCGCCACCAGGGCGCCAAGGTCCACGAGCTTGCCGTCCGTCGCCGGCTTGCCCGCCAGCGGGCTGATTTTCGTACTCACCGATGCGCTCTCCTCGAGCGTGCCCCATGGCACGCGACCGACGCATTGTAGGTCGCTTGCCTGACTGCAACGTCAACCGCGCGTGCAAGACCCACAAGGATTTGAGATTTCTTCCATGTCCTGGGACGCCATCGACGGCTATCGTGGTACGCCGCGGTCGGAGGATCTCCCGAGATGGAGATAGTCGACGTATTCGTAGATCTCCGTGTCCGAACCCAAGCCCAGCTTGCGCATGGCATTGGTCTTCTGCTGGCTCACGGTCGACAGCCCCCGCCCGGTCGCCCGGGCGATCTCCGACACGTTGCGGCCCGAGGCGAACAACTGCAGCACTTCCAGCTCGCGGGGCGACAGGGCCGTCAGCGTGCCCCAGAGCCCCGCGCGGGCGCGGGCGCGCGACGGGCGGCCCATCAGCTCACGTACCGACGAACCGAGGTAAACGCTTTGCGACATCATGCACATGAAGGCCTCCGGGATCTCCCGCGCATCCCCCGCCTTGCCCACCAGCGCCATCACGCCCGTGGCCAGCATTTCGCGATAGAGGGCCGGGTTGATCACCGTGGTGATCACCATCACGGGCAACGACGGGTGCCTTCGCCTCACCTCGAAAAGCAGTTCCAGGCCGTCACCCTCGGCGCCCGGCATGCTGAAGTCGGTCACGAGCGCGTCGCAGGGTACGTCGTCGAGCAGGGCGAACAGTGCACGAGGCGACTGCGCCTCTCCCACCACCTCGGCGAGGCGATCCTTCGTCAGGGCCAGGGTGAGTCCTTTCAGCACGACCGGATGATCGTCGGCCAGGATGACGCGATAAACCATGAGTAATCCCTTCTCCAAAGCAGGTCCATTTCGCACCGTGCCGGCGTTCTGCCTACCGCGCGAGGCATCGAGTTGAACATACGTGCATGGATCATGTCACTGCCGCCGCGCCTCTACGCGTTTCACTCCACGTGCATGCGCATCCACGGCGAGCGGCGCGCACGCGTCCATCGCGCATCGTCCCTGCCCGACCTGCTGCGCCGTATCGGCCGACGTTTCTCGCCACAGGCCCGTCGCATGGATACCGTGCTGACCCTCGACGTCGATCCGGCCCTCGCCGCCGACCTGCGCGGTCCGTTCGGCCCGCTCGGCATCGTGCTGGCGCGGATCCTCGACCTTGCGCTGCATCGCGCGAGCGAAAAGAAGATCAGCATGCATGTCGACGTGGTCGGCGACGACACCAGCAGCCAGCTGGTGCATTTCACCGTCACCGTCTTCGGCGACGACGGTCCGTCGTCCGACGCGGCGATGCTGGCGGACGCCGCCCCCCTGCTCCATGCCCTCGGCGGCACCCTGCACGACGAAACCGACGAGCGTCGGCGGCGTCACCTCATCGTCGAGCTTGAATTCAGCCTGCCGCCCCGATCCATCGACATCGATGTCGCCGCGCTGCGCAAGACGCTCGGCGGCGACGAACCCCTGCAACACGTCGTCGATGCGCTCGAGGGCGCGCTCAAGCGGGACATCCACTCCCTCGACGCCCTGCTGGCCGAGAGCGGCGTGGCCGAACTCCAGGCCTGGCTCCATCGGGTATCCGGCGTGCTCGGCATGGCCGAGGCCACCGAACTGGCGCGCACCGGCCTCACGCTGGAACACGGGCTGGCCCATGGGCGCAGCGAATGGCTGGACAACGCCGTGCGCCGCTTCGGCCACGACGCGGGCCGCGTGCTCGACGTCCTTCGGGCGCATGTCGACACGCATCGGATATAGTGCACCGACGTGAACCAGCCCGCTTCCGCCCTCGCCATCGACCCGCTGCGCGCCTATATCGACGCGCACCCGCGCCTGTTCGTGATCACCGGCGCGGGCATCAGCACCGACTCGGGCATACCGGATTACCGGGACGGCAACGGCGAATGGAAGCGCAGCCCTCCAATGACGTTGCAGTCCTTCATGAGCGGGCCGCCGGCACGGGCCCGCTACTGGGCCCGCGGCATGATCGGCTGGCGGCACTTCGCCGGCGTGAATCCCAACGTCGCCCACCGGGCGCTCGCGGCACTGGAACGCGCCGGCCGCATCGAGTTGCTGCTCACCCAGAACGTCGACGGTCTCCATGAAAAGGCCGGCAGCCTCAACGTGGTGGATCTCCACGGTCGGCTCGACCGCGTGCGCTGCATGCAATGCGGCGACCTCTCCACCCGCGATGCGATGCAGGCCCGGCTCGAGGCATCCAACCCCGACTGGCTCAGCCTGCGGGCCACCATCGCGCCCGATGGCGACGCCGATCTCGACGGCGTGGATTTCTCCACGTTCCATATTCCCGAATGCCTGGTCTGCGGCGGCATCCTCAAGCCCGACGTGGTGTTCTTCGGCGAGAACGTGCCCCGCGCCCGCGTCGACACGGCCTGGGCGCACCTGGCGCGTGCCGACGCCATGCTCGTGGTGGGCTCGTCGCTCATGGTCTATTCCGGCTACCGCTTCGTGCTGGAGGCCTCACGCCGCGGCTTGCCCATCGCCTCGGTCAATCGGGGCGTCACCCGCGCCGATCCGCTGATCGGGCTCAAGATCGACCGGGGCGTCGCCGAGGCGCTCGCCCCTTACGCGGGCTGATCCTCCCGCTCAACGCCGCTCGCGGAAAAACCGCCGCAGCATGTCGCCCGCCGCCTCGGCCTGGAGGCCGCCGACCGTTTCCACGCGATGGTTGTGCTTCGGCGACACCAGGGTGTCGAACACGCTGCCGGCCGCGCCGGTCTTTGGGTCGGTGGCCCCATACACCACGCGGCCCACGCGGGCGTGGATCATCGCCATGGCGCACATCGTGCAAGGCTCGAGCGTCACGTAGAGCGTGGAACCGGGAAAGCGGTAATTGGACACCGCCTGCCCCGCCGCGCGGAGCGCCAGGATTTCGGCATGGGCCGTGGGATCGTTGAGGGTGATGTTGCGATTCCATCCCTCGCCGACCACCCGCCCATCCATCACCAGCACGGCGCCCACCGGTACTTCGCCCTCGGCGTCGCGCGCATACTCGGCCAGCGCCAGGGCCCGGGCCATGAACGCGTGATCGGCCTCGGAAAACACCTCGTGCATTACGCCCCCCGACGCCTGAAGCAGCCGTGCAGATGGTCGTCGACGATGCCTACCGCCTGCATCCACGCGTAGACGATGGTCGGCCCCACGAACTTGAAGCCGCGCTTTTTCATGTCCTTGGAGATCGTGACCGACAGCGGCGTCTGCGCCGGCACGTCGCGTCCGTTGCCACGGATGACCTTGCCCCCGGTGAACGACCAGCAATACCCGTCGAAGTCCTCGCCGGCGGCCGCCATCGCCTGGTAGATGCGCGCGCCCTGGATGGTGGCCTCGATCTTCGCGCGCGAACGCACGATGCCTGCATCGTCCAGCAGGCGAAGCACGTCGCTTTCGCCGAAGCGGGCCACCTTGACCGGATCGAAGCCCTTGAACGCCTTACGGAAGGCATCGCGCTTGCGCAGGATCGTGATCCACGACAGACCGGCCTGGAAGCCTTCGAGCATCAGTTGTTCCCAGAGCATCCGGGAGTCGTGCAAGGGCACGCCCCACTCGGTGTCGTGGTAGTGCCCGTAGAGGGGATCGCTGCCCGCCCAGGCGCAACGGGCGGGCTCGCGGGCCGTCGTGGACGGCGGTGCCGACGGTGTCATCGGGGCTCTCCGGAAAAGGAGCGCTCAGTGTACCCGTCGGCCACGCCGCGCGTTTACACGTAACGGTCGTCGTCGGTGCGCGTCCACTGCGGCGATGCGAGGGCACCGTCGTTCCGGAACAGCGATCGCAGGCCCGACGGCTGCGAACGAAGGTACTGCTTGGGCGCGAGCACGGATGCACCGAGTTTGGCGGCCGCATGCCAGGGCCAGCGCGGGTCGTAGAGAATGCCGCGGGCGAGCGCGATCATGTCGGCCTCGCCGTCGGCGACGATCTTCTCGGCCTGCTCGGGGTCGGTGATCAAACCGACGGCCACGACGGGAATGCCCACGGCGGCTTTTATCCGCTTCGCGAACGGCACCTGGTACCCCGGGCCCACCGCGATGTCCTGCTTCTCGTGCAGCCCCGCGGAGGAGACGTGCACCGCATCGCAACCGCGCGCTTCAAGCGCCTTCACGAAGGCGATGCTCTGCTCGGTGTCCCAGCCGCCCTCCACCCAGTCCTCGGCCGACAGGCGCATCGTCACGGCCTTGTCGGCGGGGAAGACGGCACGCACCGCATCGAACACTTCCAGCGGGAAGCGCATGCGATTCTCCAACGAACCGCCGTACTCGTCGGTGCGCTGGTTCGACAGCGGCGAAAGGAACTGGTGCAGGAGATAACCGTGCGCGCCGTGCAACTGCACGAAATCCAGGCCGAGTCGCGCGGCCCGCTTCGCCGCCTCGGCGAACGCGTCGCGGATGCGGATCATGCCTTCGCGATCCAGGGCCAGCGGCGGCACGTCGCCCTCGCTGAAGGGAATGGCCGACGGAGCCACCGTCTGCCAGCCGTTTGGGGTGCCGGGCGCGATCTGCTTGCCTCCCACCCACGGCACGTCGGTGGACGCCTTGCGCCCCGCGTGGCCGAGCTGGATGCCGACGGGCATGGTCGACCAGCGGCGCACGCTTTCCAGGGTCTGGCGCATCGCCTCTTCGGTCGCGTCGTCCCAGAGGCCGACGTCGGCGTAGGTGATGCGTCCTTCCGGCAACACGGCGGTGGCCTCGATGGTGAGCAGTGCCGCTCCCGAGAGCGCCAGCTGTCCCAGGTGGATCGTGTGCCAGTCGGTCATCCGGCCATCCTGCGCCGAGTACTGGCACATCGGCGCGATCACGATGCGGTTGGGCAATGCGAGGTTGCGTACCTCAAGCGGGCTGAAGAGTGCCGGCTGCGGCATGGGGAGCTCCGGGAAGAAAAAGGAATGCGTGAACTATGGGCACTTCCTCGCACCATGCAAGCCTTCTTGCACCCGATGGCGCGGCGCGTCCACTAATCCGCACGCAAGAACCCGCGAACGGCCGTTCACGGTAGGCAAGGCCCGCGCGCCCCGGTTAGGCTTGGTGGTCTTCCCCACGGCAATGGACCGGACTCCCATGACTTACATCGCGAATCCCGAGCGCTACGACGGCGGCATGCCCTACCGCCGGGTGGGCCGCAGCGGCCTGGTGCTTCCCGCCGTCTCGCTCGGCCTGTGGCAGAACTTCGGCGGCGTCGACCGGTTCGAGACCGGCCGCGCCATCCTGCGCCGTGCCTTCGATCGCGGCGTGACCCACTTCGACCTGGCCAACAACTACGGTCCCCCGTTCGGCTCGGCCGAGGAGAATTTCGGCCGCTGGATGGCCCAGGACTTCCGTCCCCACCGCGACGAGCTGGTGATTTCGACCAAGGCCGGTTGGGACATGTGGCCCGGTCCCTATGGCGGCCCCACCGGCACGCGCAAGCACATCATCGCCAGCTGCGAGCAGAGCCTGCGCCGCATGGGCCTGGATTTCGTCGACATCTTCTATTCCCACCGCGTCGATCCCGACACGCCGTTGGACGAGACGATGGGCGCGCTGATTCACCTGCACCGCCAGGGCAAGGCGATGTACGTCGGCGTCTCGTCGTATTCGCCGGAACTGACCCGCGAGGCGGCGAAGATCCTGGCCGCCGAGAACGTGCCGCTGTTCATCCACCAGCCCAATTACTCGATGCTCAACCGCGACATCGAGCGCGGCCTGCTCGACGTGCTGGGCGAGCTGGGCACCGGCTGCATCGCCTTCTCGCCGCTCGCCCAGGGCATGCTGACGTCGAAGTACCTCAACGGCGTTCCCGACGATGCGCGCGCCGTACGCGAAGGCTCGCTGAAGTCGGACATGCTCACCGAGCAGAACCTCAACCACATCCGCGCGCTCAACGAGATCGCCACGCGCCGCGGGCAGACGCTCGCGCAGATGGCCATCGCGTGGACATTGCGCGATCCGCGCGTCACGTCGTCGCTGATCGGTGCGCGCACGGTGGAGCAGCTGGACGATTCGCTGGATGCGGTGAAGCGGCTGGATTTCAGCGCCGCCGAGCTCGCGGAGATCGACCAGCATGCCCGGGACGGTGGCGTGGATCTGTGGGAGGTCTCGTCAGCGATCGGGCGGAAGTGAGTAAGAGCCGTGCGGCGTTATCGCCCGCCCTGAATCATCGCGCCGGGCTCCCCTGCTTTCGCAGGGGAGCCCGGCGCCAGGCATTCGGTTATCGCGAATCGGCGATGCGGCCCTGGTCGAAATCCGCCGCATCGTGCCGCTCCAGCAACGCCGGCTCCCCCGACGTGCGATTCACCATCCTTCCCCGCCGCACCGCCGGCCGCGCACCCACCTCATCCACCCAGCGCTTGAGGTGCGCGTACTCGTGCACGGAAAGGAAGCGCGCCGAGTCGCCGTAGATCCACCCGTTCACCAGCGCCCCGTACCAGGGCCACACGGCCATATCGGCGATCGTGTAGCCATCGCCCCCCAGGTACCGGCTCACGGCCAGGCGCTTGTCGAGCACGTCGAGCTGCCGCTTGGTTTCCATGGCGAAACGATCGATGGCGTATTCGATCTTCGTGGGCGCATACGCATAGAAATGCCCGAACCCGCCGCCGAGGTAAGGACCCGAGCCCACCTGCCAGAACAGCCACGACAGGCATTCGGCCCGCGCCGCGGGCTCGGTCGGCAGGAAGGCGCCGAACTTCTCGGCCAGGTACACGAGGATCGCTCCGGACTCGAACACGCGAATCGGCTCGGCGCCGCTCCGGTCCATCAGCGCGGGAATCTTCGAATTGGGATTCACCTCGACGAACCCGCTGCCGAACTGGTCGCCTTCGCCGATGCGGACGAGCCACGCGTCGTATTCCGCGCCTTCATGGCCGGCGGCGAGCAGTTCCTCGAGCATCACCGTCACCTTCACGCCGTTGGGCGTGCCCTGCGAATACAGCTGCAGCGGATGCCGGCCCACGGGCAATGCCTTTTCGTGGGTAGCGCCGGAGACGGGACGATTGATATTCGCGAAACGGCCGCCGTTGGCCTTGTCCCAGGTCCAGACTTCCGGCGGTACGTAGTTCGATGCGTCGCTCATGGATAGGATTCCGATCAGGTCATGCCCGGATCGTATCAAACGGTCGTGCACGCCGGCGGTCATCCCACGCGCATGGACAGCTCCACGTCTTCCGCGAAGGGGACGGACAGGTAACCGTTGGCGGGCGAGCGCACGTAGTCGAGGTATTCCGGGCTGTATTCGGCATTGTCCGCGATGACGAAAGCTCCCTTCTTCAGTGTGTGTTCCACGAGGGCGAGCACGTCGGGATACAGCGCCTTCGCGCCGTCGAGGAGCAGCAGGTCGACGCCATCGGGAAGGCCCGTGCGCAGTGTCTGCAACGCATCGCCTTCGCGGATGTCCACCAGGTCGATCAGGCCGCCGGCCGTGAGATGGTCGCGTGCACGAGCCACCTTCGACGGCTCGAACTCGCAGGTGATCAGCTGGCCACCGCCGTTTTCCCGAAGCGCCGAGGCCAGGTGAAGCGTAGAGATGCCGAACGACGTGCCGAACTCGACGATGGAGCGCGCGCCGCTTCCGCGCGCCAGCATGTAGAGCAGGCGACCGGTTTCACGCGACACGGGAAGCGGCAAATCTTTCAGTTGTCCGTAGAACTGGAGGTATTCGGTCTTGCTACGCATCAGGCGCTCGTGGTCCTGATCGGCCAGGCCGGCGAGCGCCTGGCTGCGCGCGGGAGAGGCCTCCTCGGCGTCCTCGAACAGGCGGTCCAGCAAGGGTGCGACGGGGGTGGAGGTAAGGATGCTCATGGTCTTTTTTCCTTCGGCTAAAAATGCGACGAATCCGTCAGAAAAGGATAGGATGCGTCCGTCGCATTTCCTATTCGCATTCCCGCCGTTGCCATGACCGACCGCCGCATTCCACAGATTTCCTCGCGAAAACAGCCCAAACAGGCTCGCTCCAACGACCTCGTCGCGGCGATCCTCGAGGCGGCCACTCAGGTTCTGGTGAAGGAAGGCGCGCCACGCTTCACGACCGCACGCGTCGCGGAGAAGGCCGGAGTGAGCGTCGGCTCGATCTACCAATACTTTCCGAACAAGGCGGCCATCCTGTTCCGCCTGCAGCGCGACGAATGGCAAAGCACGTCGCGGATGCTTTGCGACATCATCCGGGACGCGAGCACGCCCCCGATGCACCGCCTGCGCACGCTCGTGCATGCCTTCGTTCGCTCGGAGTGCGCGGAGGCGGAAATGCGCACCGCGCTCCAGGACGCCGCGCCGCTGTACCGCGACGCGCCGGAAGCCAAGCATGCACACGACGAGGGCTACGAAGCCTTCGGCGACTTCATGGGCGAGGTGCTGCCTCGCCTGCCGATCGAGACGCGCACCTTGGCGGGCGATCTCGTCATGAATACGTTGAGCGCCGTGGGCAAGGCGTTTTCGGACAGCCGCCGCACCGACGCGGAAATCACCGCCTACGCCGACGCCATGGCCGACATGGTGTGCGCGTATATCGACGGCCTTCGCCGAGCCGCGGAGGGATGACGCATCGTCTCGATGCGCAACACCCGCCTGCCGAGCTGATCAGCGCTTCGGCGATCCCAGCCGCCAGGTGCGCAGCACTTCATGGCGGGAAAGGCCGATGTAGCTCTTGACTAGCGCGAACTCCGTCGCGGCGAAGCGCACCGGTTCGATGGGCGTCCGCGGGAGGCGGTGACGGGGGTCGTAGCACAGGGTCATGTGAGGCTCGTAAGCCCGCGAAGGAGAGAAGCCCCGGTCCGCCATCGCCATGGCCAAATCCGTGCGCAGCGCTCGAACATCGTCCAGTCCTTCCCCGCCGAGCAGCACGCAAGGACCGCTCGGCGCGGAAAACGTCATGATGGCGTCGAACCGGGCTTCGATGGCGGGCATGCGGATCGTATCGGCCGCACGACAGGCCGACTCCACCGTGGCGTCGTCGACGTCGTGGCCGACCAGTTCAAGGGTGATGTGCAGCCGATCGGGGGCGATCCTTTTACCCGACACGCCGGTTTCTCCAAGCAGGGCCTTGGCAATGGCATCGATGCGCAAGGCATCTTCGACGGTAGGCCGCAAGGCGAAAAACCATGTGTGGGTAGGTTGCGCAGCGGACTTGTCCGGCCGCTGCGTACTCGGGACACGGGGGGACGGATCGCCGAAGAGGCCTTGCTGACTCATCTGAATCGCTCGAACGGAAGGGCGTTACTTTACCGCGATACCCTTCAAAGCCACGCCGTCGTACCGTCGGCTTCATGACGTGGCCCGTGCACGGGTGCATGATGGCCAATGAATCCGTGACGTCAGGAGAGTTCCGCATGGCCGAGCTGATCCTCACCACCCTCGACTGGGTGCCCGACATGCCTCGCGGCTACGTGCGCGACATACGCGTGCGCTGGGCGCTCGAAGAAGCCGGGTTTTCCTATCGCGTGGAGGGCACGCCGCTGGAGGTCAAGACACCGGAGCACTATATCCACCAGCCCTTCGGCCAGGTGCCATGGCTGCAGGATGGCGACGTGACGCTCTTCGAAAGCGGCGCGATCCTCGATTATCTCGGGAGCAAGAGCGAAGCCCTGCTTCCCTCCGATCCGAAGGAGCGCGATCAGGCCAAAGTGTGGATGTACGCCGCCCTCAATTCGGTCGAGGCGGCCAGCCTGCCGTGGGCCTTCTTCAAGTTCATGAAAGACGACTCTCCAGGCCCGGGGCGCCAGTGGCTGGACGACTTCGTCGCCATCCGTCTCCACAACCTGGAACGCGTGCTCACGCAGCGCGAATGGCTCGTGGACTCCTTTTCGGTAGCCGACATCCTGATGGCCGACGTGTTGCGGTTGATCGACCGGTTCGGTGGCCTCGAGAACTATCCGGCGTGTGCCGGATATCTCGCTCGAGCGACGGCCCGTCCCGCTTTCGCGAAGGCGTTCGACGACCAGATCGCGTTCTTCGCCGCCGCCGACGAAAGGCGCGGCAAGGCGGGTTAGTCGACTGGAGCCGCCATGCGTCGCACCGACCGCCGGTGCGGCGGATACCCGCAGTCCGCCATCGAGCCCGGCATCAGGCCACGCCGAGCTTCCCGCGCTCTCCGTCATGCGGCGTGGATCCCGCCGGCAGGAACTCGGCCAGGTCCTCGTACTCGAAATACGGCCGGATCTCGATCTTGCTCGGTCCCGGCATCGGATTGGGACAACGTTTCGCCCAGGCCACCGCCTCGTCCATGTCCTTGACGTTCCAGATCCAGAAACCGGCGACCAGCTCGCGGGTCTCGGCGAACGGTCCATCGATCACCGTGCGACTGGCACCGTCGAAGGCGACGCGCTTGCCGTTGACGCTGGGTTTGAGGCCCGCAGCCGCCACCATGACGCCGGCCTCGACCAGCTCGTCGTTGTAACGGTCCATCGCCTCGAACATCTCGGGGGCGGGGGGCGCGCCGGCTTCGCTTTCCGGGGTAGCCAATACGAACACCATGACTCTCATCGTCTGTCTCCTGTGGGCGGGCCGATTCGGCCTTTCATGAGGACGTCGAACGAGTCTGTCGGAAATCGACATGGCTGAGGGAAAAAACCGAGGCCCACGCCCAGAGACACGTGAACAAATACTGTACTTATTGGTTTACTTTTTCGCGCGCCTGCCCTAGGCTCGAAGGTGTTGTTGTCACCATTGCCGGGAATTTCAAGCGTGACCACCCTGACGGCCCAAGCCCCGAACTACGTCGATTCGCCGCAGTACCGCGACGGTCGCTTCCATAATCCCGTTCCGCGCCCTTCCATGGGTTGGTGGAAGGGGTTCAAGCTCACGCTCTCCTTCTTCTTCGCCAAACCGAAGGGTACGGTTCCCGATCGCCCCATCCCCGTGCGCCCGCTCACGCGCGCGCAATTGGACGCGGCACCCGATCGCAGCCTCTATCGGCTCGGGCATTCGACCGTGCTGGTGAAGTTGCGCGGGCAGTTCTGGCTCACCGATCCGGTGTTCTCGGAGCGGGCGTCGCCGGTCCAATGGGCGGGTCCGGCACGTTTCCACGCGGCGCCGATCGCCCTCGACGAGTTGCCCCCGCTGGCCGGTGTCATCCTTTCGCATAACCATTACGATCACCTCGATCGCGACGCGGTCATTCGCCTGGCCATCAAGACCGACCGTTTCATCGCTCCGTTGGGCGTCGGCGACCAGCTCGTCGCATGGGGTATCGATCCCGATAAGGTGGAACAACGCGACTGGTGGCAATCGCTCGACTTCGAGGGGCTTCGGCTCACCGCTACGCCGGCCCAGCATTTCTCGGGCCGCGGGCTGAACGACGGCGATAGCAGCCTCTGGGCTTCGTGGGTCATACAGGACGGCGACTTCCGCCTGTTCTTCAGCGGCGACTCGGGGTACTTCGACGGTTTCAAGGCCATCGGCAAGGCGTTCGGTCCGTTCGATGTCACGCTCATGGAAACCGGGGCATACGACCCGCGCTGGGCGTTCGTGCACATGCAGCCGGAAGAAACCCTGCAGGCCCATCTCGACTTGCGCGGACGTTGGTTGCTGCCGATCCACAACGGTACGTTCGACCTGGCCATGCACGTGTGGCAGGAGCCGTTCGAGCGCATCGCCTCGCTGGCGGCCCAGCAAGGTGTTTCCCTTGCGACACCCGAAATGGGTGAGTGGCTGGATTTGAATGCTCCCCATGCGGGATCCGCCTGGTGGCGCTAGTCCCGCGTTATCCGTTCGTCGAAACCTTCAACGCCTCCGTCAACGCCAAGGCGTTGGGCACGGCCGCACCGCGAGCGGTATTGTCGAAGATGCACCAGACGTCGACACCCGCGTTCCGGGCGTCGAGCGCCCGAGTGGCCAGGGTTTCGATGAACCCCTCGTCGTAGGCCGAGTAGTAGATCTCCGGCGATCCGTGCAGTCGCACGTAAAGCGTTTTCGGATCGCCGGCCGGCTCGGCGCCGGCGATCGGCGGGGGATCCGCCAAGACGGCGGCGATGCGCGCCTTCGTCAGGGTTTCCGTAGCCTCTTCGGTGAACCAGGTCGCGTGCCGCGGCTCGCATACGACGCGTAAAGCCGTCAGGCGCCGCAAGGAGGCGAAGAACGTTTCCGCCGACGCTTTGTCGAACGTCAGACTGGGCGGCAACTGCAGCAGCAGGCAGCCCAGTTTGTCGCCCAGCGCTCCGGCTTCTTCCATGAAGCGTTCGAGTGCGTCGTCCGCGTCGCGCAACCTGAGCTCGTGCGAGATCGTCTTCGGCATCTTCACCGCGAACCGGAACGCGTCGGGCACGCTGGCGGCCCAGCGCGCGTACGTCTTCGGCTGGTGCGGGCGATAGAACGAGGTGTTGATTTCCACCGCATCGAACACCCGGGCGTACCGTTCGAGGTGACTGCCCTGCCCTTCGAACAGGGCAGCCACCTTCGACGACAGGCTCCAACCGGCACAGCCGATGCGTATGGGCCGCAGCTTTTTTTCTTCGATCCTGGTCACGGCGATGACTGTGAACCGACGTGGTCGAAGCCTTCGTGAAAAGCCTTTTCGCGTCAGCTGCCGTAGTCCATGCGTTCCAGGTCCGATAGCAGGGTCGGCCCGTTCGGGGTCCACCCAAGCCGCCGACGCGTCAGGGCGCTGGAAGCGGGCATGTCCACGCCGGCGAAAATGCCCATCCAACCGAAGTGGTCCCGCGCCTCTTCCTCCGACAGGGAAACCACGGGCAGACCGAGGCCGGCACCCACCACGCGCGCGATGTCACGTATCTCCACGCCCTCTTCCGCCACCGCATGATGACGCGCGCCCGGCTCCGCTTTTTCCAGGGCCAGGCGATAGAGGCGAGCGACATCGTCGACCGGCGCTGCCGGCCAGCGGTTGCGGCCCTCGCCGATATAGCCGACGCGCCCCTTCTGCCTCGACAGTTCGATGAAGGGCGTGATCAGGCCCTGCCTCACGGTGTCGTGCACCTGCGGCAGGCGAACCACCGACACGTTCACCCCGTCGTCCAGCAACGCCTGCCCGGCGATTTCCGTGAGTCTGCGCGGGTTGGGATGATCGGGATTGAACACATCTTCCGTCGCGGGCTGACCGGGCGCGGCCTGGCCCATGCCGGTGCCCGAAGTGATCAACAACGGACGTTGCGACCCTTTCAGAACGGCCCCGAGCGATTCGATGACCCGCCGGTCTTTCTCGCAGTTGGCGACGAAGTTCGAGAAATCGTGATCGAAGGCCGCATGAAGCACGGCGTCGGCATCCTCGGCACCGGCCTGGATCGACGGCAGGTCTTCGAGCGTCGCCCGGTGAGGCTCCGCTCCCGCCGCGTGCAACGACGCGGCCCCGTCTTCGGAACGGGTCATGCCGATCACCTCGTGGCCGGCCGCCAACAGCTCCGGAACGACGCGCGAACCGATGAAGCCGGTCGCGCCAGTAACGAAAATACGCATGTGGACACTCTCCCATTGAGCTGATGGACGAGTGTCGTGCGCCATGCCAACCTATTAAAGTAGTGACATTATCCTGGTATCGAAACCAACAGGCTTCGCCATGCCCGCCTCGGCCATCCACTCACTGGGTACGTTTCTTCGCGATCGCCGCACACGGCTCGATCCGGCGACGTTCGGTTTCGCGGCGGGCCGGCGGCGCACTCCCGGCCTTCGCCGCGAGGAAGTGGCCCAGCGCGCGAACATCAGTCCCACCTGGTACACATGGCTCGAGCAGGGCCGCGGCGGCGCACCGTCCATCGAGGTGCTGGACCGGCTTGCCGCCGGCCTCATGCTGACCGAACCCGAACGCGAACACATGTTCATGCTGGCGCTAGGGCATCCGCCGGAGCCCCGTTACGTACCGCCGCAAGGCATCACGCCCCGTCTCCAGCGCGTACTGGATGCATTTCCCGTCAGCCCCGGCATCATTCGCACGGCGACCTGGGACGTGGTGGCATGGAACGCCGCCGCCGCGGCCCTGCTGACCGACTACGGCAAGCTTCCACGCGAACAGAGGAACATCCTCCGCCTGATGTTCTCCAGCGAACGCGTGCGGTCCGCGCAGGAAGACTGGATGAGCGTCGCGCGCTTCGTCGTCGCCACCTTCCGCGCGGACGCCGCGCGTGCGGGTGCGAGTGGCGAGATCTCGCAACTGGTCGACGAGCTGTGCCGCACCAGCGAGGTCTTCGCCCGACTCTGGCAGAGCAGCGACGTCACCGGCCATGGCGATGGCCTTAAACGGCTAAGACATCCCGAACTGGGCCTCATCGAACTGGAGTTTTCCACCTTCGCGGTGGAGGGTCGGCCCGATCTCACGATGATGGTGTACAACCCGACGTCGGAGGCCCTTGCCACCGACATCGCCGCGCTGATCGACCAGACGCGCCGAGCCACGGCAGCCTGATTCCCCGACGTCCGCCGAGGGCCGCGGGAAGACCGTCGGCATGCCGCATGGCCACTAATACAGTTTAACTGTACAGTTGAACTGTACTTATGTCAGGATCGGCAGCATGGTCAAGTCGTCACTCCCACCCAAGGCGCCACCGGCCGCCGCCCTCGCCGGCGAATTACGCATTTCGCTGGGAAAACTGGTGCGACGCTTGCGCGAGCAAGCCCATCCGGGCGACTTCACGTCCGCCCAGAAGTCGGTGCTGCTTCGATTGGACCGTGACGGGCCCGCCACGGTGTCCGCCCTGGCCCGTGCGGAGAGTGTCCGCCCGCAGTCCATGCGTATCACCGTGGCCGGACTGGAAGCGATGAAGGCCGTCAGCGGCAAACCCGATCCCGTCGACGGTCGGCAAACCCTCGTCGACCTCACGCCGGGTTTTCGCAAGACCCTCAAGGAAAGCCGGGCCGCCAAGGAAGACTGGCTGGTCCATGCCCTTCAGGCCCGACTGACGCCCCAGGAACAGGGCGAACTCGCCGCGGCGGTGAAGCTGCTGCAGCGCCTCGCCGACTTCTGATGTCCCCGAGTCAGGAAACAACATGCCCCTCACCGCGCTCGACCCGAACACCGCCCTTATCGTCGTCGACCTGCAAAAAGGCATCGTCGACCTTCCCTTCATGCATCCCATCGACGGGGTCGTGGCTCGCTCGCGTGCGTTGATCAACGCGTTTCGCGAACGCGGCCTGCCGGTCGTCCTCGTCAACGTCGCCGGCGTCGCGCCGGGCCGTACCGAGCGGCCGCGTCACAGCGGATCGTTCCCGGCCGGATGGACGGACTTCATTCCCGAACTCGATCGGCAGCCCGGGGATATCGTCGTGACGAAGCGAACCTGGGGCGCGTTCGCCAACACCGACCTCGAGAGCCGGCTGAAAGCACTGGGCGTCACCCAGGTGGTCATCGCCGGCGTCGCTACCGGGACGGGTGTCGAGGCAACCGCGCGTCAGGCGTACGAGCACGGCTTCCATGTCACCCTGGCCCTCGACGCGATGACGGACGCACGTCCCGAAGCGCATGACTACAGCGTCGGGACCGTCTTTCCGAAACTGGGGGAAACGGGCACGACTCAAGGCGTCATCGATCTGCTGGCGAGAGCGAGTACCTGACCATGGCATGGCTTCATCTCGTCTGCTACGTCTTCGGCGGCGCCTTTCTCACGAACGCCGTGCCGCACTTCGTCGCCGGCGTCATGGGCGAACCGTTTCAGAGTCCGTTCGCGAAACCGCCGGGGCAAGGGCTATCCTCATCGACGGTGAACGTGCTTTGGGGATTTCTCAATCTGGTCATCGGCTACGTGCTCGTCTGTCGCATCGGTGACTTCGACTTGAAGCACACGAGCGATGCGATCTCGCTCGGGGTGGGGATGCTGGCCATAGGGTTGCTTTCTGCACGCCTGTTCGGCCGCTTCCACGGCGGCGACAGACCGGAGGATCCGTGAGCGTAGCGACGACGGGGATCTTCCGCTCGCTCAGGAACGTCAACTATCGGATCTGGGCGGCCGGGGCGCTGGTCTCCAATGTCGGCACATGGATGCAACGCACGGCCCAGGATTGGCTGGTGCTTACCCAGCTCACCCATCGCGATGCGTCGGCCGTGGGCGTGGTCATGGCACTCCAGTTCGGGCCACAGCTCCTGCTGCTGCCCTGGACCGGCTTCGCCGCCGACCATTACAACCAGCGCAAGCTCCTGATGGCGACCCAGGCGACGATGGGGATTCTTGCCCTGGCGCTGGGCGTGCTGACCGTCACGGGCGCGGTCCAGCTCTGGCAGGTCGACGTATTCGCTTTTCTATCCGGCTGCGCCTCGGCCTTCGATGCGCCCGTACGCCAGACCTTCGTGACGGAACTGGTCGGCGACGCGGATCTGCCGAACGCGGTCGCGCTCAACTCGACCTCGTTCAACGCGGCACGAATGATCGGGCCGGCGGTGGCCGGTCTGCTCATCGCTTCGGTGGGAACCGGCTGGGCCTTCGTCCTCGACGGAATCAGCTTCGTCGCGGTACTGGCCTCCCTATTCCTGCTGCGCACGTCGAGCCTGCACGCGAACGCGCGGGCACACCGCACCAGAGGCAGTTTGACCGAGGGATTTCGTTACGTGTGGTCCCGACCGGACCTGAGAGCGATCCTGGTCATGCTGTTCCTGATAGGCACGTTCGGGCTGAATTTTTCGATCTTCATCTCGACCATGGCCGTGAGCGTCTTCCACACGGATGCACGCGGTTACGGCCTCCTGTCGTCGATCATGGCCGTCGGTACCGTCGCGGGAGCACTGCTCGCCGCCGGTGGCGATCGCCCGCGATTCAGGTCATTGCGGGTCGGAGCGGCGATGTTCGGACTCGGCTGCGCCCTGGCCGCGATGGCCCCGAACTATGCGCTGTTCGGCGGTGCGCTGGTCATCATCGGCGTCGCCGCCATCACCTTTACCAACGCCACCAACAGCCTGATGCAGCTCACCACCGAGGCCGCCATGCGTGGACGGGTCATGGCGCTGCGCGTGGCCGTCGCCCTCGGCGGCACGCCGATCGGCGCACCGATCGTGGGTTGGGTAGCGAACCATCCGGGTCCACGCTGGGCACTCGGCGTCGGCGCGGCATCGGGCATCGCCGCGGCCATCGTAGCCGTCCGCGTGCCTCGGACACGAGAATTCGGTGTGGTGGCGGGCCTGCCGTCAGCTGACGATCTACCCGAGCCGTAGCGCGTTTTCGATCGCGGCGGGGTCAGCCCTCAGCATTCCGCACCAGTGCCACGGCATCGGCACCCGCCGGATAATGAAGCCTGTCGGAGGTGTCGTTGGCGGCATCCCAGACGCCTTGGGCGACGTCGACCGCGGTCGTCACCGCGGAGATCTGCCCGAATCCCGTGAACACCTCATGGGCGAACGACTCGTAGGGCTTCGTGATCAGGCCCTCCATGCGCCGCTGACCGTTGGCGGTGAAACGCGTGGAAGGTCCGTAGCCGGGCTCGACCAGTTTGACCCGCACGCCCACCGCCTTGAGTTCGTGCGACAGCGATGCCGTGAAGCCTTCGATGGCGGTCTTGCTGGCGGTGTAGGCAGCTACCAGGGGAAACGGGGCCAGCGTCGCGCTGGAGGTAACGTTGATGATGATGCCGTCCGCACGTTCGCGAAATCGCGGGATCACCGCTTGGCACATCGCCATGACACCGAACGTGTTGGTCTCGAAGATCTCCCGCACCGTGGACATCGGGGTGGCTTCGAATGCACCGAAGAGGCCGATGCCGGCATTGTTCACCAGTACGTCGATGGAGCCGGCGGTCGCCAGGGCCCGGTCGATGCTCTCGGGCCGGGTGACATCCAGCGGCAGGATGCGCAGGTGATCCGAAGCCGGAAGCAGGTCGAATCGGGGGCGCCGCATCGTTGCGACGACCTTCCAGCCGTTCGCGAGGAAGTAGCGCGCGGTTTCCAGGCCATAGCCGGACGAGCAGCCCGTGATCAGCACAGTCTTCATTCGTACTCCGAGGTGATTGACTCGAAACGAACGATAGAAAAGACCATTCGGATCTTCGATACTGAATAGTCCGTTTTACTTTAGTGATCATCCGAAATGAGTGATCCCCTTTCCGACATCGTCCGGCTACTGCGCCCGCAGGCGGTGTTCGCCAATCCGATTAGCGGCAAGGGCAACTGGGCGGTCCGCTACGCCGAATTCGGCAAGCCCAGCTTCTGCATCATGCTTGAGGGCCGCTGTCGGCTGGCGGTGGATGGTCACGAACCGACGATGCTCCATGCCGGCGATTTCGTGCTGCTTCCCACGACACCTGGCTTCACGATATCCAGCGTCGTCCCCGCGCCGCCGGTCTACATGGACCCCAACGACGTGCCGGAGGGGCCGGAATTGCGCTATGGCGAGCAAGCAGGCCAGCCCGACATGCGTTCATTGGGCGGTTCGTTTCTGTTCGACTGCGCCGATCCGGGCTTGCTGGTGTCGCTGCTGCCTGAAGTGGTGCACGTGCAAGGCTCGATGCGGTTGTCGCAGCTGGTGCAGATGGTGGGCGAGGAGACCGTGGATGCGCAGCCAGGCAACGAGTTCATGCGCTCCCGACTGGCCGACATGCTGCTCGTCGTGGCCATGCGTTCAACCACCTCGGGAAGCGCTCCGCCAGGTCTCCTCCGTGGGTTGGGCGATGAGCGACTAGCCGGCGCGTTGAAGCAGATGCACGCGCATATCGACCGGCATTGGTCGATCGCCCAACTTGCCAGGATCGCTGCGCTATCGCGGTCCAGCTTCTTCGAACGATTCACGCGAACGGTCGGGGTCGCGCCGATGGAGTACCTGCTCGCGTGGCGGATGGAAGTCGCGAAGGAGCTCCTGCGTCGTGGTGAATCGTCCGTCTCGGAGATTGCCGAACGCGTCGGCTACGGCTCGACCAGTGCGTTCAGCGCGGCATTCTCCAGGCATGTAGGACAGCCACCCAGCCGTCACGCGCGAGCAGTGTAAGTGCGCCGTCGGCTGTCGCGGCGATGGGTTACAGCGTGGGCACGGTGCCGCCGTCGATCCGATACTCGGACCCGGCGAGCGACGCGGATCGCGGGGACGCCAGGAAAGCGATCAGATCGGCCACCTCGCGCAGTGCGGCGGGCCGGCCCACGGGGATGCCTCCCAGCCAGTCCATGATGATGTTCTTGCCGCCTTCGTAATCCGTGCCGGCCTGGGCAGCCATCCGCTCCGCAAAGGCCACCGACGCCTCCGTCTCTATCCAGCCCGGCGCCACGCTCAGCACGCGGACGCCCTTCGGCGTCACCTCTTTCGAAAGCGACTTGCTGTACGTCGTGAGGGCACCCTTGGCGGCGGCGTAGGCGGTCGTGGACTCGGGCAGAGGCAACACGCGCTGGATGGAACTGACGTGGATGATCACCCCCGAGCCTTGAGTCAGCATCGACGGCAGCAGCGCACGATCCAGGCGTACGGCAGGCATCAGGTTCAGGTTCAACTCCGCGAACCAGTGTTCGTCGCTGATCGCGGCGAAACCGCCGACGGGCGTCTTCGAGCCGCCAAGCACGTTGATCAGGATGTCGACCCCGCCCCACTCCTGCAGCACCGTCTGGGCGAGATGACTCGTCCCTTCTGCCGTCGACAGGTCGGCAGCGACGTAGGTAACGCCTTCGACCGTCTGCGTCGGCACGCTACGCGCGGATGTCATGACCCGGGCGCCCGCCTCCACGAGGGTTTCCACGACGGCGGCGCCTAGGCCCAGCGTGCCGCCGGTCACCACCGTACGCAGCCCTTTCAGGTGAAGATCGAAGCTCATGCGGTGACCTCCAGGTGGGCGATCAGGTCGCGCTCCAGGCGAAAGCGGTAGGTCAAAACGACTGGACTGTTGGGGAAATGACCCGCGACGTCGGCACGGACGACCTGGACGTCGCCCTCCTGCTCGATGGAGAACGGAACACTCGTCGCGTTGTATTTGGCCGATGCCTCGGCCATGAAGGCCTTGATGGCATCGATGCCCGCCAACCTGTGACCGACGTCATTCATGACGGCATCCGCGGTGAAGCAATGCGCCAGCGCATCGGGGGCGTGCTCGGCCGCGAAGTAAGCGGCGATGGGCTCAGGCAGGGTCAAGGCGTTCAAGTCGGCGGCTCCGTGGGGCGTGAAGGCCTCAGGATGCGCGCCAGGGCGAATTTATAGAATCACTTATAATCTGGATAAGCTATGTAGAGGGGAATACATAATGCGCGGGTCCGACTTCGCCGAGCTGAAGGCCTTCGTGGCTGTCGTGGAGCGTGAGAGCTTCGCGCGGGCTGCGGAGCACCTGGGCCTGTCCCCTTCGGCACTCAGCCAGACCATCCGTCAGCTCGAAGCCCGCATCGGCGCACGCCTTCTGAATCGCACGACGCGAAGCGTCGCGCCATCGGCAAGCGGCGAACGGCTCTACCGGCGCATCGCCCCTTTGTTCCGGGAGATGGATGTCGCCGTCGCCGAGGCCAGCGAGGCGACCGGACAAATGCGTGGCACGCTTCGCATCAACACGCTGGGCATCGCCGCGAGAACCATCATCGCGCCCCGGCTTTCCCGCTTCCATCAAGCACACCCTGACGTGGTTCTCGACATCGTGGTCGACGACACGCTTGCCGACATCGTCACCGGCCGCTTCGATGCGGGCATCCGCGTGGGTGGACGGCTCGAGAAAGACATGGTCGCCGTCCGCCTCACGCCGGACCTCGACATGGTGGCCGTGGCATCCCCGGACTACCTCGCGCGTCGAGGCACACCCATGTCACCTGCCGACCTGCATGACCATACATGCATCAACTGGCGGCTTCAGTCGGACGGCAGGCACTATCGATGGGAGTTCGAAAAGCGAGGGAAACGGATCGACGTGGCGGTGGAGGGCCCGGTCGTTACCAATCATGCCGACATCGGCATCGCCGCCGCGGTGAACGGGCTGGGCATCGCCTATCACTTCGAACGGGATGGCGTGGGAGAGCTTCTGGCCGAGGGACGGCTGGTCCAGGTCCTCGCGGACTGGTCGATTTCGCGCCCGGGACTGTTTCTCTACTATCCGAACAGGCAGCACCGTCCCGCCCTGCTCGGTGCGTTCATCGACTGCCTATTGGATCGAAAGCCTTCTTGATCGGTCCTGGCCGTTCGGCGACCAGCCCCACTCCCCTTCAGCCTTCCAAGCCCGGCCTAGCGCCGGGCTTTTCGCTTCCGGAGCCAGGATCAGCGCGTCGATGCCGGATAGATCGCGATCGAGCTGAACGCACGAGCGTCATGCGCGGGGACCGCCGTGATCTGAGGGTAACGCGCGGTGGCGGCGCGGATCCGCGCGATGGCCATGCGTATGTCGGAGCGGTCTTCGCCGATCAGGAACCTCATCATCCAAGGCTTCTCCGCCGGCCGCGCCAGCCCTTCCATTTGCCAGACCAGATCACCGACAAAAGCGTAGCGCTTCCCCGAGGGCAAGTTGACGAAAACGATGACCGAGTCGGGCGTATGGCCCGGTGCCGGCACGATCACGACGGAGCCGTCGCCATACACGTCATGGCTGCCTGGGAAACCGAGATAGGACCCGCCATCGAAACGATAGGGCCGGTAGACGACATGACGGAAGCTGTTGAGCACCTCGGTGCCCTCGCCATGCGATCCGATGAAGCGCTGGCCGGCAGCGTTTACCAGCACGGGTACGCCGTGGAGATCGTCCACGCCACTGATGTGGTCCCAGTGAGCATGGGTCGGCAAGATGGCCGTCAGCGTGCCGGCGCGCGCCTCCCCCAACTGATCGATGATGGGCGTGCCAAGGCGATGAGGTGACTGCTGAAGCGAGGGGAGCAGTCGCAATTGCTGTTCGACATGCCGACCGAACCCGGTGTCGATCAGCAGGTCGCCCTTGGGATGCCGGACGAGGACGCCCGTCGCGGCGAAGGCGCGCTTCTCGGTCCACGAACCACCTCTGAAGGCTAGCGCCGCAGGGGTTTCATAGGTGCCTGTCGGCATCGCGCTGATCGACATGTCGGCCGGCGGCGCAGCCGGCGGCAGTCCCCCGACATCGATTGGCGGCACATCGAGCCGGATCGGAGCGAAGGTCCAGGCGAACCAGAGCAGTGCCACCAGGAGCCCTATCGCGAGCCCGATCAGCGCGTTCTTGATGGGGCGGCGACGCATCCGCAGCAAGAACGGGTTTTCGTTTCCGATAGCACGAGCCATTGATCTGCCTTATGCGTAACGATAGTATCGATTATCGCGATAACGATAATGACAAATATCGTTAGGAGTCAACAAGGCATGAAAGATTGGTCCCCCGATCATCCGAGGGCGAAAGTGATGGCGCGCAAGCGCGCGGCGATCGTGGCGGCGGCGGAGCAGGCGTTCGTGCGGGACGGCTATGCCGGTACCGGCATGGAGAGCATCGCCCGCGAAGCCGGCGTTTCGATCATGACGCTATACCGTCATGCCCGAACCAAAGACGATCTTTTCGCCGCGGTGATCGAAAGCGCTTGCCATCCGGCAGACATGGAAGAGTCGGCCAAGATCGACGATGCCATGAAGAAGCCGCTCGCGGACATTCTTCTCTTCATCGGCGTGATGTTCCAGGAGCGCGTCCGCGGTCCGAAGACGACCCATCTCCTGCGCGTGGTCATGACCGAATTGCGTCGATTTCCGCACCTTGGCGAGTTGGCGTACAACGGCCTGATCAACGCGCACGTCGAAAGGCTGGACGCCTTTCTCTCGGCTCGGGACGAGACATCCGGCATGCCGGAGGAGCGGCGGCGCAAGATCGGCCATGACTTCTTCGAACGCTTGATCGGTCTGGACGCTTATCGAGTTCTCCTTGGCCTGTCGCCGCCATCGGCACACGACATCCGCAAGCGGGCAGAACGGGCTGCGCAGGAACTTCTTGCGGAGTTGCAGGGGGATCGCACCGCTCCCCGTCCGCGGGAATCGTGAGAGCCCTTGGAAGACACCGGCGTCGCTTTAGATCGTGCGTGCCACGATGGGATCATGCACGTACTTCAACCACTCTCCCAGCATGGAGATATCTCCGTGCACCCGCATGGCGCCGGATTGCATGAAGCGATCGGTGGTGGCGGCGTATGCGGGATCGGCGCTGAACAACAGGTTCAACGATTTCGCGGCCGCCGTCGTGATCTCGATAGTGATGTCGCCCCGCTCATCGGCCCGGGCACCTGCCCGGAACGAGGGAACGCCATCGACAATCTCGAAACGGAGACCCTGAACCAAGCCTTCTGAAAGCGTCACGCCATCCATGTAGCGCTCGACCAGCGAGACATTCGTATCAGGGGCGACACCGCCTCGCAGGGCGGCCTCGCACATCAGGTTTCCCACCATCTCGAACCATGCCGTGGTTCCATGGCGGAGCTTCTCGCACGCTGTCATCGTATGGCTCCCACGGGGTGACACCGCGCCAGACGCGGCGGCCGACTCACGCCACGGTGAGGACGATCTTGCCCTGGATATGCCCTTGGCCCGCGCGCGCATGTGCCTTACTCGCATCGGCCAGCGGGTACGTGCTGTCGATCACCACCCGCAGGGTCCCGTCATTCAACAAAGGGGCTAATTCCAGGAGCTGGGCGCCACTGGAGCGGACCTGCGTTGCCGAGACGGCCACGCCCCGCGACGCGGCCTCCTCGGCGCCTGCAAAACCCAGGGGGTAAATCGGAAACAGCGCTCCCCCGCGTTTCAGGGTCCGCAGGAAGCGTGCCGCGGCCGCGCCGCCGACATTATCGACAACCAGATCGAGATCCCGCACCGTTTCTTCCGGGGCATGCTTCGTATAGTCGATGAATTCATCGACGCCGAGATCGCGGAGAAGCGCTTCATGCTTTCCGGACGCCACGGCGATGACGCGCGCGCCCTTCGATTTCGCGACCTGAACCGCGAAGTGACCAACACCGCCCGCGGCTCCATTGACGAGAACCGTCCTGCCTTCGAGCGGTACCGGGCGATGCCGATCCGGCTGAAGCGGATTTGGCTCGTCGTGGCCCAACTCGACCAGAAACTGCCAGGCCGTGAGCAGCGACATCGGCGCGCCCGCGGCATGGTCGTGATCGATGCCGGCCGGCTTCAGCGCAAGTTCCGATGCCGGAACGCTGACATATTCGGCGTAGGCCTTGCTGCCCGTGAGGTCGCCAGGAAAGCCGACCATCGAGTAGACCTCGTCGCCGACGCGGAAGCGCTCGACATCGTCCGCGACCGCCTCGACGACTCCGGAGATATCGGTGCCGAGGATCAGCGGAAACGAGACCTGCGGCCGCCATTCTGGCGGCAGAGCGCTGTAGCCGTCGCGTAGATACCAGTCGGGAGGATTGATGCCGATCGCGTGGACGCGAACGAGCACTTCGCCGTGCTTCGGTCGTGGCTTGGGCGCCTCTTCGTAGACCAGGACGTCGGGGCCGCCGAAAGCGTGCTGGCGGATAGCTTTCATCGTGTCGCTCATTCCGATATCCAAAATCCGGTTCGCATCGTGGTTGATCGGGAATGTAGAGGCTTACGTCCGAGTTGATAATGGAGGCGGAAGTTGATTCACTAATGTCATGAAAGAACAAATGGCCCTCGAACGGCTGACCGGCCTCATCGCTTTTGCGCGCGCCGGCTCGCTGGGAAGCTACACGGCGGCCGCGCGCTCCCTCTCGATCTCTCCATCGGCGGTGAGCAGGAGCGTCCAGCGGCTCGAGCAACACCTGCGCGTCTCGCTCTTTACGCGGACGACACGTGCGTTGACGCTCACGCCGGAAGGCCGGGATCTGCACGAACGCGCGCTCAGGCTGTTGCGCGATGCGGAGGACATCGAGCAGGCGGCGAAGAGGGCGCGTGCCGAGCCCGCGGGGACCTTGCGGGTCGCGGCGTCCTTACCGATCGGCGTGCACCTGATCGCGCCGGCGTTGCCCGCCTTTCGCGAGCGCTACCCTGAGGTCACCGTCGACCTGCGATTGAGCGATCAGTTGGTCGATATCGTGGAGCAACGCATCGACGTCGCCATTCGCATCGGTGATCTGCCGGACTCGGGATTGCTGTCGCGCAAGTTGGCGCCTCTCCGGTTGGGCGCCTATGCGTCGCCCAGCTATTTGGCCAGGCGGGGCGTGCCTTCCCACCCTGACGATCTGCAGGGGCACGACACGGTGACCCTGCGCTATCAGAGCACGGGCCAGTCTTTCCGATGGCCGTTTCGGATCGGGGGGCGCGAAATCGACATGGTGCCCCCGTCCGGGCTGGTCGCCGACGTGAGCGACGCCGTGATGGCCATGCTCGTGGCAGGCGGAGGCATCGGGATCGCCGCGAGCTTCGTCGCCGCGCCCCATGTCGCACGAGGCGAACTGGTTCCGATCCTGACCGAGTTCGCCGTCGAACGAAACAACATCACCGTACTCTGGCCCGAAAGCCGTCGCACCAATCCGGCCGTGCGTGCCTTCCTCGCGCGATTGCAGGAGATCTTTTAGGGCGCATGCATGCCGCGACACGCACCGCCGCGGCCGGCGTTCACGCTGCCGTCTGAAGCCGGGTTTTCGCGGCTTTCATGTCACGTGCCGGCGGCAAGCCGAACATCCGCCCGTATTCGCGAGTGAATTGCGGCACGCTCTCGTAGCCCACCGCGTATGCCGCATGGCTGATCGTCTGGCCTTCCGAAAGCATGAGCCGCCGTGCCTCGATGAGCCGGAGTTGCTTCTGGAACTGCAAGGGCGACAGCGAGATCACGGCACGGAAATGCTCGTGGAACGATGACGGGCTCATTCCGGCAACGGCCGCCAACTGTTCCACCCTGAGCGGTTTGGCCAGGTTGTCGCGGATGAGCGCGACGGCCCGGCCGACACGCTGGGCATGGCTTTCCGGTACGCCCAGGCTCCGGATGGCGCCGCCGTGGCGCCCGGACAATAGCCAGAAATGCAGTTCACGGATGAGTTGCTTCTGCAGGATCGGTACGGACGCCGGCCGATCGAGAAGACGGAGAAGGCGCAAGGCGGCGTCGGCTACTTCGGCCTCGGTGGGATCGACGCGAACCGGAGCGCCCGCGAGGAAAGGAGCCGGCGCCATTTCCATCACCAGGCTCTCGATCACCGCGACATCGAGATCGAGCACCAGCGAGAGATAAGGTGCCGAGGCGGTCGCTTGGGTGATCTGGCTGACGGTCGGTACATCCGCCGTGATCAGGAGCGACTCTCCCGCGCCAAAGTCGAACGTGTCGCTTCCCATCGCCACGCGCTTGGCACCCTGCAATACCAGAGCGACGAGTGGCTTCGATACCGCGTACTGCAGGGCGCTGGGAGACATCTGCCGGACGATCGCCATGCCCGAGAGTGGCGTGACGGCGATACCGGCGGCGTCGGCATGCGCCTCCGCATAACGGCGGGCTGTCTCGAGCAAGGTGCGGGTCATGAGCGGAGCGTAATTCCGGCGGACCCGAGTGGCAACGCTGTCAGAGGAATAGGCATACACGCCGAAGGTATAGGCAAGCCAGGAGCCCACGATTGCAGCCTTGTACGTCAATGGCAGGGCAAAACAGCCATTCGCCAAGCGACCAAAGACGAAGGCGTTTAGACCCCCTAACGTGGCATTACGGATCGCGATTCGTAGGAATAGGCAAGCATGACCGAGGAACCGGCAACACCGCCGAACATCGCTCGCCCATAGTGAGCACACCTCATCACCAACCACTATGGAGCCTTCGATGAACACCATTTCGATCGTTACCGGCGCCAATCGCGGCCTTGGCCGAAACACCGCGCTCAGCATCGCCCGTCATGGCGGCGACGTGATCTTTACCTTTCGCAACGGCACGGACCAGGCCCGGGAGGTCGTTGCCCAGATCGAGGCGCTGGGCCGCAAGGCGGCAGCCATCCAGCTCGACGTCTCGAACATCCCGGCCTTCGCCGGTTTCTCGGACAAGGTCCGCGAGACACTGAAGTCGTGGGGCCGCGACACGTTCGACCACCTGGTCAACAACGCGGGCCACGGCGAGATGGCCGGGATCGCCGAGACCACCGAGGCGCAGTTCGACCAACTGTTCAACGTGCACGTAAAGGGCGTGTTCTTCCTGACCCAGACGCTGGTCCCGCTGATGGCCAACGGCGGCCGCATCGTGAACTTCTCGTCGGGCCTGACCCGCGTGTCCTACCCGGGCTTTTCGGCCTATTCGGCGGCCAAGGGCGCCGTGGAAATCCTCACGCTCTACATGGCGAAGGAATTCGGCAGCCGCGGCATCACCGCCAACACGATCGCCCCAGGCGCTATCGAAACCGACTTCCTGGGCGGCGCCGTTCGCGATACGCCTGCCTATAACGAGGCATTCGCCGCGATGATCGCGCTAGGTCGCGTCGGCCTGCCGGAGGACATCGGCCCGGCGGTCGCCAGCCTGCTCGGCCCGGATAACCGCTGGGTCACCGCGCAGCGCATCGAGGTGTCGGGCGGTCAGAACATCTGAGCCATGACAAGCCGACCCGGGCAGGTCCCTCCGGCTGCCCGGGTCGCTATGGAGACCGCTCAGGCCCGCTACTCCGGCCTCTTGTCGATCACGGTAAGGTGCATGTCGATTCGTTCGATGAAGCCCAGCTCTCGATAGAGGGATATGGCACCCTGATTCGATTTCAGGACATGCAGGAACGGGGTCTCGCCGCGCGCCAGAATTTCCGAAGTCAACGATCTCATGAGCCCCCTTGCAAACCCTTGTCCTCGAAAGGCCGGGGCTACGCAAACTGCGCTGATCTCGGTGTATCCACCGATTCTCATACGCTCGCCTGCCATGGCGGCCAACCTTCCGTGCCGACGCACCCCACGATAGTTCCCCAGTTCGACCGTCCGTAGACCGAATGGGCCAGGTTGGGTCTCCGTGGCCAGGTCAGCCATGTCCGCAACGTCACCATCGGTCAGTTCGACGTACTCTCCCCTGTCGATGGAAATCGGCTCACCTTGCCAGACCATTTGGACGAGCATCGCATGCCTTGCCACGACAAGTTCCGGCAACGCAGGAATTTCATCGGTGGTGCTGAAAGCAACCGGGCCATGATTCGTTATCAAGGAATTCAACGTATCGAGAGAAGCCTGGCTGGCATCCACCATGGCGGCGAACGGCGCGATCGTTGGCAGGTAGCGACGAACGCGGTCATCGCCGATGGCAAAGCGGCTTTGCTCACCCGTCAGAGCGTTCCAAACAACCTTATCCAAAGGGTGTGTTCCATCTTGGCGGCTCCCGGTACCTATCTTCTCCATCGCCTACCTCTCTCTATCCGAGCCGGATGATTTCCGAGGCTGTTGACCGAATTCCGGATCAGGACAGCCGAGCCAGATGCTTACGGGCCTGTTCAAGAATGGATGCGGAAAGGCTTGGATCGGTTACTACGCGAGCCATCGTCACCGCCCCGATCATCGTCGACAGCATCGTCAGGGCCTCTTTCCTGGCAGCCGCAGCAGGCATTTCCAGTCGACCAGCAATCAACTCCGCCATCTTGACGAACCCCGTCGTCATCGCGTCGCGTACGGACTCGCTGCTTCTCGCGACCTCGCCTGCCAGCGCGACAAACGGGCAGCCGTTGGCCACGTCGTCGCGATATTCGAGGGAGAGATAATCCGCGATCCCCTTCTGAAGCCCACGCTTGCCAGGCGTGGCTGCCAGGGTGTTCGCCATGGCCTCGACCATCGACTCCAAGGCAAACGTCAAGGACTCTTCGACCACGTGCTCCTTTGACTCGAAGTGCTTATAGAAGCCCCCTTGCGTCAGCCCGGCCGCAGCCATGACGTCGGCCACCCCCGCCCCGCTTATGCCACGGCTACGGAATTCGAGCGACGCCGCTTCCACAATGCGTCGTCGGGTCTCTGCGGATTCCTGCCTGGACTTTCTCATGTGACACGACCCATCGGTTGTCGAACAAGCAAGCGGCGCTTTAGATAGATTGTACCCAACATCTAAATATCATTCCAGCCCTTAACCCAAGCGCTGCCCGGTTGGGCACGTGGTGCTTGACTTTAGAGTTCGAACGACATCCAATTTGATGTCAATGAACATCCAAACATGCAACGGCTGGCCGGGTGTTTCAGTCCATGATCACTAGAAAGGTATCCACGATGTCCAAGACTGTCCTTATCACTGGCGCCAGCAGCGGCTTCGGTCGCGACACGGCGGAAACACTGGCTAAAGCGGGACACCGGGTCTACGCTGCCATGCGCGAGCCGGCCGGGCGCAACCGGCAACCTGCCGAGGCATTACGCGCCTTGGGTGTCGAAGTCGTTGAGCTCGATGTGACAGACGACGTCAGTGTCGAGCGCGGGGTGGCGTCCGTGTTGGCACAGGCCAAACACCTGGATGTCATCGTGAACAACGCCGGCATCGGTTCGGCGGGTGTTTCCGAATCATTCACCGCCGATCAGGCCAGAGCGCTCTTTGAGGTAAACGTCTTTGGGGTTCAGCGGATGCTGAGAGCCGTGCTTCCCTCTTTCCGCCGGCAAGGCCAAGGGCTCGCAATCAACATCGGATCGATCCTCGGTCGCGTGACCTTCCCGTTCTTCGGCCTTTACGGTGCGTCGAAGTTCGCGCTCGAGGCGTTGACGGACAGCTACCGGTACTAATTGTCGGCGCTGGGGGTCGATATCGTGCTTGTACAACCCAGCAACTATCCGACAGGTATTTTTGCGAGTGCCCAGCGACCTGCTGACGAAGGCCGCTCAGCCGAGTATGGCGAGGTCGGCAAAGTCCCCGAAATGATGGTCCAGACGTTGATGGACCTTTTCCAGAGCGAGAATGCTCCCAATCCGCACGATGTCGCCGATGCCATTGCCACGATCATCGACCTGCCGGCCGGCTCGCGGCCGGCACGAGTGGTCGTAGGCCAGCCGTTCGGTACCGACGTCATGAATGCACAGGCCGAGTCGGTTCAGGCGCAATTGCTGGAAGGCCTCGGTCTGAATCAACTCAATGGACCGCGCAAGGCTTCTTCGGCGGAGCACGGTGGCTCCCGGCAAAAAGGAATCCGGTAGCCCATGCCCTTGAGTCCTTCCGGGCAGAAGGTCCTGACCGCTGCACGGCATGTTTGAGCGCATGGAGGAAAGCAAGACAGAGATCGGGTAGGTGAGCGAGGAGGTGTCCGGCAAAATGATGCGATTCCACACTGCCTGCGCGCGGCTCTGTCCACAGGCCTGGCTGTTGTACTTGCTGGGGGCCGGTTCTGCACGGTGGCCGGGGCGGCCGGCTGTGCCACCGTCGAGGCCGGTCCGGCGGCCTGCGGGTCGAAGACTCCCTGAGTCTTTCGGGGTTGGCTAAGTGCCGAAGCAAAATCAATGGAGTTCCGCTCTGCACCCCAATAGTGCGGTACGTAAAGTGAGTACCATCTGCTTCAACAAATTGCGTCTTAGCGGCTCCAGTTTTGGTCCGCTGCCGCAATCGCAGATGCGGAAATCAACGTAGAAGTCGGCAACATAAAAGTTACGATAATCTTTTTATAGATATATTCTCAGAAAATTCAATCATTAATCTTGGCATTTACTATCTAACATGGGTTATAAAATCACCGACATGCGTCTCACTAGCGAGACAACTTCAACGCTGCCTGCACTCCATTCTCGATAATTTCGTCGGCAAGTTGTGAATCTGACACAGCGCGAGCAATTTGAATAGTACCGACCATTAGAGCAAAAACAGCTGCTGATTGCTGTCGACTTTTGGCGGGCTCAGGCTCAGGGAGAAACATTGCCAAGCCTTCAATGTATAAGCGGTATGCTTCCTCGTACATTTTTTTTGTCGATTCGGGTTGACGACCAATCTCGGGCAGCAGGGCCGCGGAAGGACACCCCTCGTCACAACCCAACAGATGCGATTTATTGAGATAACTGCGAATAGCATCCTCAATATTGGCTGGGCCTGCTCTGTCATTCGTTAGTGCAGCATGCTGATCATTCAATGCGCTTGAAAGGGCCTCTTTGACCAAAGTCTCTTTAGAGTCAAAATGTGGGTAGAAGGCACCGTTTGTCAGCCCTGATTCAGCCATAATTCCGGCAAGACCTGACGCCGCTATCCCATCTCGACGAAATCGTTTTGAAGCGACCTTAATGATGCGCCTACGCGTACTTTCCTTATGACCTTTTTCAAAACGCATAAATTTTCACCAATCAATTCAACAACCAAAACCTAGCGTGTATTGCTCCTTGCGCCCCTGCACGAGGTCATGCCGCGGCCTCTTCAAGAACAGCACGAAGATCCTTGTCCAACTGTGTGGCAACTGCGTCAATCTCTTGGCTTTCAAATTGTCCGAACATGGAAATGGGCCGGTCGTACTCAAAAGCCACCTCGCCGTGCAAATCCTCACGAAGAAGAACACGAATGGGTGCATAAAGACCCGCCGATATATCGTGTTTCGTCATTTTTGATGCAGTAAGAGGATTTCCAATATCGTATTGAATTGAATTACGTCGCGGACCCGCAATTCCCAATAATGCGCCATGATCTCGAAATCCAAATATCGAAAGAGCGGGCAACGCCTCAAGCTCTTTCAATGCGCGCGCAGTTTCGCCATAACGCAATAGAGTAAAAATACCGTCGTCAATACGACTAACCAGCCCTTCCAGCTTGGTCCGAACCATAGAAAACGGGTTATTCGAACAAATAGTGACATGCTCGACAGCAATCGTTTTTACTTCATAAATTTTCTTTGACATATCAACCCTCAGGTGACGCAGCCTTCAAGGCTGCGGAATGGTGAGCTGCGATTAGATAGGTGCGGGCAACGTACCCAGCACCGCTTCTACGCGACGAGCGATGTACAGAAGCGCCCTGTCTCGACCGAAAGGACCCTCGAGTTCAAGACCGATCGGCAGTCCTTTATTGGATAGGCCCATTGGAAGACTAATGCCTGGAAGCCCAGCCGCGCTTGCGGGAATAGTGTTGTTCGCAATTACCAGCTGGTTCATCTCTTGACCACCCAGCAGTATCTTGTCCTCCTGCCCGATCATTGGCGCGGGAACCGGCGTCGTAGGCAGAATCAGCGCCTCAGCACCGGTGCCCCGGAATGCTTGGGCATAGCGACGCTCTATTTCTCGGCGTTCGTCCGACAGCGCAGTGTTATAGACCTCGTCGGAGATGTACCCTGGTCCGTTCGAGAGGACCAAATGAGCCCAGGCATTCTTCAAGCCCGGCTTCAGGCCATCAAAGATGTCGTCGAAGGTGGTGGGTACATTGTTTTGACGGATGAATTTTTCGACCGCAGCTCTGGTCTCACGGAAGAAAATATTCCATGTCGCAGACAAAGCACGGCTAGAGAAATCTTGGCCAAGATCGACCTCCACCACATTCGCGCCAGCATCGCGCAACTGACGGAGGGTTTCGTTGAACCGCGCTGCGACTTCAGAAGCAACCATTTCCAGATATTGATGCGGCGCATAGGCCAGCGTTACACCCTTCAGATCAGAATGCCCGTTGGCGTCAGGGGTCTCATCCCGGGTTACGACTCGATCGATCAGAATGCAGTCGTCCACACTTCGGGCAAACACACCGGTGGTATCGAGCGTATGAGAAATTGGTGCAACGCCACTACGAGGCCAACGGCCAGTGGTGGGTTTGAAGCCGACCACACCGCAGAACGATGCCGGCACACGAATCGAGCCAATGGTATCGCCGCCCAGGGCAGCCGGCACGATACGTGCCGCTACGGATACACCACCACCTCCGGATGATCCGCCTGAGACGTAATCTACGTTATGAGGGTTTTTCGCTTGACCGTAGGTTTCGTTGTGACCGGTCAGCCCAAAGGACATTTCCACCAGATTGTTTTTTCCGAAAACGATGCCGCCACCGTCTTTGATTGCCTGCACCGCATCGGAGTCATGTTCTGGTACGAAACGATCCAGAGTCGACAAACCAATGGTTGAGCGGATCCCCTCCGTGAGATAACTATCTTTGATCGCGACGGGCACACCAAGAAGCGGCGCGGTTGCCCCTGAGGCGATTGCCTTGTCAGCCTTCCTCGCAGCCTCCAGTAACGCATTTTCGTCAATCGTGATGAACGCGTTCAGGTCGACGTGCTCTCGCGCCCGCTGCAGCAGCGCGCTCGCATACGACTCAGACGAGATTTCACCCTTTCGGATGGCCTGGGCTGCTGCAGCGACACCAAGCGATGCAAGCGCGTCGGTCTTGGGTGTACTGGTCGCTTTAGTTCTTTCCTGCATGGCATAACCTCACTTATTTGGAAACTCATGGCTGATTTAGCACCCCGCCCAATGAGCATCATTGACGTATGATCGTACTTCTACATTACGATCATAATTTATAGGTCAGGCAGATGCAAGCGCTGGGCATCTGCAGGGACATAGAGACGCGAGACCGGCACTTGGAAGACGGCGAGAAGGCGTTGAACTGAGCGTGCCATTTCGCGCCAGCAGGACACGAAGACTAGGGTTCCCGAAGCACCTCCATCCCTCGTTCGAGGGCCCAGCCGCGGATACATGGCTGATTCCCGACTCCTCGATATGACTATCGCCGCCGTACCTGTTGATGGGACGCTGCACACGAGTGCTTTTTGGCGCAGGCGATTTAGTCAGCGGACAATCGGCACTGATTCATTCGGGAGCGGGTGCACCAGGATGGGCCACGGTCCAGTTGGCCCATCGTGCCGGAGCTATCGTGTATGCCACCACGTCAGATGACGCACGCCTCTCGCGCCCGAAGCCCTATGGCATGACGGCCGGAATAAATTCAGTCACAAATGATTTTGTGAAAGAGATTGCGGCACTGACGGATGGCCGAGGCGTAGACCTTATTCTCGACAGCATCGCCAGGCGCTGGCATATAGAAGGCGGATTATTACGGTTGGAGTTTCTGGCCGAAACCAGGACACGCTCGACCCGGTAAGCATTTGGCGAGGAATCAGAGCCTGCATGGCATCTTCTTTCCTACGCTGTTGGACTCTGAGCACGCTCGTACGTGCAGAGTTTATTGGAGCGTGTTGCGAGGGGGGGAGCTGAAAGTTTTGATTGATAAGAAATTTCGATTGCACGAAGCCTAAGCCTCACATGCCTACGTGATGTTCAGACAGGCCGTTGGCCGAGTAGTTATGTACCCGTGAACGTACGCGCAATGGAAAGCGCGAACACTATCGAGCAATACGTTCGAACCCGGTCGCGTCACCGTACCTTTAGCAGGCGCTCGCCATAGCGAAGTTCGATCGAGGGATGTACGACGTGGTGAAGATCTTCTCCCCCGACGCCGTGACCCAACGATGGCTGACTCGCGACGGTCACGACGTGCAATTCGGAGGGTCGTAAGAGGCTAGTATCCGACGCACTCGACTTCGAGAACGGCGGTGCTTATCTTGAGATTGCGCAGTGCTGTGTCGATAAGCATCGACATCTTTTTTTCTGTTTCGGGACGGCTTTTACCGTCAGCGGCCAAGAGACCTGCTGATGCCAGGAAAGCCGCGTAACACGGTTTCCGAGGAGACCTTTACCCTCGAAGACGGGTTTGATCTGAATAGCGAACGGGACGGTCTTAATCAGGCCTCCAGTCTTAACGCCAGTTCCACCGCCTGTTCCACTGGCCGACGATAGCCACCACGACGTATGTCATTTTAAATCAATAGTCCCCGAAGGACCTGATTTCACTCCCACTCGATCGTCGCGGGCGGCTTTCCCGAAATGTCATAAACAACACGAGAAATACCACGCAACTCGTTAATAATACGAGTCGAACACTTGTCGAGGAAGTCGTAAGGCAAGTGCGCCCAGTGCGCCGTCATGAAGTCGATGGTCTCGACGGCACGCAACGCGATCACCCATTCGTAGGCGCGTCCGTCGCCGACCACGCCCACCGAGCGCACCGGCAGGAACACGGCGAAGGCCTGGCTCACGCGGTCGTACAGCCCGTGGGCACGAAGTTCTTCGATGAAGATCGCATCGGCGCGCTGGAGCAGGTCGACGTATTCCGCCTTGACCTCGCCCAGCACGCGCACGCCCAGGCCGGGACCCGGGAACGGGTGCCGGTAGACCATCTCGCGCGGCAGGCCGAGTTCGACGCCGATGCGGCGGACCTCGTCCTTGAACAGCTCGCGCAAGGGTTCGACGAGCTTGAGCTTCATGTGCTCCGGCAGGCCGCCGACGTTGTGGTGGCTCTTGATGACGTGGGCCTTGCCCGTCTTGCTGCCGGCGGACTCGATGACGTCCGGGTAGATCGTGCCCTGGGCAAGCCACTTCACGCCTTCGAGCTTGGCCGACTCCTCGTCGAACACCTCGACGAACAGGCGGCCGATGACCTTGCGCTTGGCTTCCGGGTCTTCCACGCCGGCCAGGGCGTCGAAGAAGCGCTGCTTCGCGTCCACACGGATGACGTTGACGCCCATGTGCTCGGCCATGGTGGCCATCACCTGGTCGCCTTCCTGGTAGCGCAGGAGGCCGGTGTCGACGAAGACGCAGGTGAGCTGGTCGCCGATGGCCTTTTCCAGCAGCGCGGCGACCACGGAGGAATCCACGCCGCCGCTCAAGCCCAGCAGCACACGGTCGCTGCCGACCTGATCACGGACGCGCTCGACGGCGTCCTCGATGATGTGGGCGGCATCCCACAGTGTGGCCGAGCCGCAGAGGTCGACGACGAAGCGGCGGAGCAGTTCCATGCCCTTCTTCGTGTGGGTGACCTCGGGATGGAACTGCAGGCCGTAGAAGCGGCGCTCATCGTCGGCCATGGCGGCCAGCGGCAGGCTGGGCGTGGAGGCCGTCGGACGGAAGCCGTCGGGCAGCGCGGTGACGCGATCGCCGTGCGACATCCACACGCCGAGCGATTCGCCGTCGGCCATCACGCTGTCGAATAGGCCGCAACTGGCGAAGGTGACCGTCGCCGGGCCGAATTCGCGATGGTGACCAGCCTCGACTTTGCCGCCGAGCTGCTCGGACATGGTCTGCATGCCGTAGCAGATGCCCAGTACCGGCACGCCCAACTCGAACACGACCTGCGGGGCGCGCGGCGAATCCACCTCGGTGACCGACTCGGGACCGCCGGACAGGATGACGCCGCGCGGCGCGAAGGCCGGGATGTCCTCGGGCGCGTGATCCCAGGCCCAGACTTCGCAGTAGACGCCGATCTCGCGGATGCGGCGGGCGATCAGCTGCGTGTACTGCGAGCCGAAGTCGAGGATGAGGATCTTGTCGCTGTGGAGGTCGGTCATCGTGGCGGCCTGCATGGAAAATACGGTGTGCGAAAAGCAGAACGCCCACGTGGCGCGGGCGTCCTGTGTTACCTGGATCGGGTGCCGGAGGGCATCAGTCCAGTACGCGGTAGTTCGGGGCTTCCTTGGTGATCTGGACGTCGTGCGGATGCGCCTCGCGCACGCCCGCGCCCGTCACCTTCACGAACTGGGCCTTCTCGTGGATCTCTTCGATGTTAGCCGTGCCCATGTAGCCCATGGAGGCGCGCAGGCCACCCATCAGCTGGTGGATGATGTTGCGGATGGAGCCGCGGTACGGCACGCGACCCTCGATGCCCTCGGGCACGAGCTTGTCGGCGTCGGCTTCGTCCTGGAAGTAGCGGTCCTTCGAGCCCAACTGCATGGCGCCGATGGAGCCCATGCCGCGGTAGCTCTTGTAGGAGCGTCCCTGGAACAGCTCGACCTCGCCCGGCGATTCCTCGGTGCCGGCGAACATGGAGCCCAGCATCACCGAGGACGCACCCGCGGCGAGGGCCTTGGGAATGTCGCCGGAGTAGCGGATGCCGCCGTCGGCGATGAGCGGGATCTCGCCCTTCAGCGCGGTGGCGACCATGTCGATGGAGGTGATCTGCGGCACGCCGATGCCGGTGACGATGCGGGTGGTGCAGATGGAACCCGGGCCCACGCCGACCTTGACGGCGTCGACGCCGGCGTCGAGCAGTGCGCGCGCGGCGTCGCCGGTGACGATGTTGCCGGCGATGACCTGCACCTGCGGGTAGCGCTTCTTCACCCAGCCGGCGCGATCGATCACGCCCTGCGAATGGCCATGGGCCGTATCGACCACGATGACGTCGACGCCCGCCTCGACCAGCGCTTCGACGCGCTGCTCGGTGTCGCCGCCCACGCCCACCGCGGCGCCGACCACGAGACGCTCGTGCGAATCCTTGGCGGCGTTGGGGTTGTCGCGCGCCTTCTGGATGTCCTTCACCGTGATGAGGCCACGGAGCTGGAAGCCGTCGTTGACGACCAGGACCTTCTCGATGCGGTTCTTGTGCAGCAGTTGCAGCACTTCGTCGTGCGAGGCGCCCTCTTTCACCGTGATCAACCGCTCTTCGCGGGTCATGATGTTGCGGACGGGGTCGTCGAGCTTGCGCTCGAAGCGCATGTCGCGGCCGGTGACGATGCCGACGAGGCGTTCGCCGTCGACGACCGGCACGCCGGAGATGTTGTGCGCGCGGGTCAGCTGGAGCACTTCACCGATGGACGTATCGGGACGCACGGTGATGGGGCTGCGGATGACGCCGGCTTCGAACTTCTTCACCAGGCGCACCTCGGCGGCCTGCTGATCGGCCGTGAGGTTCTTGTGGATGATGCCTATGCCGCCGTTCTGGGCCATCGTGATGGCGAGGCGCGCTTCGGTCACGGTGTCCATGGCGGCGGACACGATGGGAATGTTCAGACGAAGACCGCGGGTGAACCGCGTCGAGGTATCCACATCGCGCGGCAGAACCGTGGAGTGGCCGGGAACCAGAAACACGTCGTCGTAAGTGAGTGCCTCGGCAAGGATGCGCATAGCATTAGTCCCGCGAGTAAATCACGCCATTATACCCCGCGTTGCAGCATTGCGACAGTGGGGGTGGCACTGAATGTTGGGGTCGGGCCCGTGGTGGAGGACCCGATGTTGTGGAAGCCTTCCGGCCGGCAGGTGGAAGTCCTTTTCCGCAGGATTCGCGGACACGGTCCGCCAACACCCTTCCGGCAGCTCGCTTGCCACGAACCGAAACAGCCCGTCCTACCGAAGGGTGGGAGCCGATCGCATCGGCGAACGCCCTGCCCGGTCCCTCAGGGATCGAGGGCCTCGGCCGCTTCCAGGGTGTTTTCCATCAGCGTCGCGACGGTCATCGGGCCGACGCCGCCGGGGACAGGAGTGATCCACGAGGCGCGTTCGGCAGCGAGGGCGAACTCCACGTCGCCCACGAGGCGGCCGTCCTCGAGGCGGTTGATGCCGACGTCGATCACTACCGCGCCAGGCTTGACCCAATCGCCCTTGACCAAGCCCGGCTTGCCGGCAGCCACCACGAGGATGTCGGCCTGGGACACGAAGCTTTCAAGATTTTGCGTGAACTTGTGGCAGCAAGTCACTGTTGCACCGGCAATAAGCATCTCGAGCGCCAAGGGTCGACCCACGTGGTTCGACACCCCGACGATCACCGCGTGACGACCGCGCACCGGATGATCCGTATGGCCGAGCAAGGTCATCACGCCCTTGGGCGTGCAAGGCCGCAGGCCGAAGCGGCGCAGCGCGAGGCGGCCCACATTCACCGCCTGGAAGCCGTCCACGTCCTTGCGTGCATCGATGCGGTCGACCAGGGCGTCCTCGTCGATGTGATGCGGCAGTGGCGACTGCACGAGGATGCCGTGCACGGCCGGATCGGCGTTGAGCCTGTCGATAAGGGCGAACAGTTCGTCCTGCGACGTGCTGGCCGGGAGGTCGTAGCCGAACGACTCGAAGCCGACCTGCTGGCAGGCACGGCGCTTGTTTTTGACGTAGACCGCGGAAGCCGGGTCTTCGCCGACAAGCACCACTGCCAGGCCCGGAGGCTTGCGGCCTTGCGCCACGCGCTTGGCGACGCGGCGGCCGATGTGGTCGAGCAGTTCCTGGGCGATGCGCTTGCCGTCGAGGATGCGTGCGGTCATGGAAGGTCGCCCTGGGAAAAGCGGTGGATTATCGGTGATTTGGCTTACCTTGTGGACAACCGCTTCGCTGGAATCGCGAACAGGGTTCGCTCCCACCCTTCGGTAGGCCACCCTTACGCGTCCGTACGGCTACTTAAGGGAGGCATCGGACCCTGCCCGCGATGACGGCTTGCGATAATCTGATCATCGCCGACGATGTCGGTCCCCAGCCATGCCGACACGCCGATACGAATGACCATCGATACAGTGCCTTACCCGCAAGACCTCACCGATGGCGTCATCCGCTTGCGAGCCTACCGCGACGGCGACGCCGATGCGCTGGCCGAGGCCGTACGTGAGTCGGCGGCGAGCGCGGGCCGATGGCTGGCCTGGGCGCGGCCGGACTACGACACGGCCACGGCGCAGGACTGGATACGCCAGTGCAAGCAGGCGTGGCTGCTTGGCGACGGTTTCGAGATGCTCATCGTGGACGCCCAGACCGACCGATTCCTCGGCGGCATGGGCGTCAATCAACGCCATCGCGAGCACCGCTTCGCCAATCTCGGCTACTGGCTGCGCAGCTCGGCGCAGGGCAAGGGCTACGTGACCCGGGCCGGTGCACTCGCCTTGCGCTTCGCCTTCGAGACGGTAGGCATCTCGCGCATCGAGATCGTCGCCGCGCACGACAACCTGCCCAGTCGCAGGGCGGCCGAGCGCATTGGAGGTACTTTCGAAGGGATACTCCGTAACCGATTGGTTATTCAAGGAGAACCCGTCGATTCGGCGATGTATTCCGTCGTGCCGGAAGACCTTCAGCCGGCCGCGGCGCACATGCGCTCGAGATCCACGTAACCCTCGAAGCGGGCGTTCGCGCCACAGCCTGGGCACTGCGGGTCGCGACGGAGGGCGAGTTCGCGAAAGCGCATCGCCAGGGCATCGTAGGTGAGCAGCCGTCCCACCAGCGGCTCGCCGATGCCCAGTATCAGCTTGATCGCCTCGGTGGCCTGCACGAGTCCCAGGGTACCTGGCAGAACACCCAGGACGCCGGCTTCGGCGCAATTGGGGGCATCGGCCGCCGACGGTGGCTCGGGAAACAGACAGCGGTAGCACGGTGAGTCGTCGCGGCGCGGATCGAACACGCTCACCTGCCCGGTGAAACGCTCGATGGCAGCGTAGATCAGCGGCATGCCCAGCCGCCGTGTCGCGGCGGCCAGCAGATAGCGCGTGGCGAAATTGTCGGCTCCGTCCAGCACGACGTCGTGATCACGAATCAGCGCCTCGACGTTGTCGGCGCGCAGGCGCTCGACAGCCGTATCGACCGTGATGCGCGGGTTGAGCGCCGCGAGGGTCATGCGGGCGGATTCCGCCTTGCTCATGCCGACGCGCGCATCGGCATGGACGACCTGACGATGCAGGTTCGAGCGCTCGACCCGGTCGTCGTCGATGAGGGTGATTCGGCCCACACCCGCGGCGGCGAGGTAGAGCAAGGCCGGGGCACCCAGTCCGCCCGCGCCGATCACCGCTACCCGTGCGTCCGCGAGCCTGGCCTGCCCGGCCTCGCCGACCTGCGGCAGCAGCACCTGCCGCGAATAGCGCTCGGCGGCATCGGCATCCAATGCTCCCGCCATGACGGGCAGGCCGGCGGTTTTCCAGGCCCCCATGCCACCGGCGACCGAGGCCAGCCGGCGATAACCCATGCGCTGGAGTGCCTCGGCGGCAAGCAAGGAACGCTGCCCGCTCCCACAGAGCACGACGATGTCCCGATCACGGTCGGGCTCGGCCTGCTCGATGCGCAACTCGAGGAAACCGCGAGAGAGCCCGAGGGCGCCCAACGGCGTGCCCGAGGCGCGCTCGTTGTCTTCGCGAACGTCGATCAGCAAGGCGCCCGCGCGTTGCCGGGCATGGGCCGCGTCGGCGGGAATTTCGGCAATACGCGAACGCAGGTCGGACAGCCAGCGTTCGCGATCGAGACCTTCGTTCATGGCGACACCTCCACGAAGGTCGGCGCGTTACTTGCCGCGCCGCTTCGCGTTGCGAATCATGCGCTGACGGTGGCGCTGCTGGCTTTCCGTCAACACGTTGCGGCGACCGGCGAAGGGATTGTCGCCGTCGCGGAAGTCGATGCGGATGGGCGTGCCTTCGAGCCGGAAGCGCTTGCGGAAGAAGCCTTCCAGGTAACGACGATACGCCGGTGCGATGTGCTTGGTACGGCTACCGTGGATCACGATGGTGGGCGGATTGGAGCCACCCGGATGCGCGAAGCGCAGCTTCGGCGCATGGCCGCGCACCAGCGGCGGCTGATAGGCCTCGTAGGCGCGCTCCAGCGTACGGGTGAGTTCCGAGGAGCCCAGCTCCTTGGTGGCCGCGGCGTGGGCGCGAATCACCGCCTTCATCAGCTCGCGCAGGCCCGAGCCGTGCAGCGCGGAAATGAATACCGTCTTGGCCCAGTCGGCGAACTGCAGGCGGCGCTCGAGCGCCTTCTGGGTCTGCTCCCGCTGGTAGCTGTCCATGCCGTCCCACTTGTTGACGGCAATGACCAAGGCCCGCCCTTCTTCGATTACGTGGCCGATGAGCGTAAGGTCCTGGTCGGCTAGGTTCTCCCTCGCGTCGATCATGATGACCGTGACCTGCGCCGCAGCAATGGACTGCAAGGTCTTGATGACGCTGAACTTCTCCACCGCTTCCTCGACGCGGGCCTTGCGGCGGACGCCGGCGGTGTCGATCAGGGTGTAGCGTCGGCCGTCGCGCTCGAGCGACACGCGAATGGGATCGCGCGTGGTGCCGGCCATGTCGGAGACGATCAGGCGGTCTTCGCCGAGCAGGCGATTGATCAGCGTGGACTTGCCCGCGTTCGGACGACCGACGATGGCTACGCGGATGCCCTGCTCTTCTTCCGACGGCGCTTCGTCCTCGTCTTCAGGCAGGTGCGGCATCGCACGGGCCACGAGTACGTCGACGCCCCGGCTGTGGGCTGCCGAGGCCGCGATGGTTTCGGCCACGCCGAACGACGCGAACTCGGCCATGACGGTCGGCTCGTCGGTGCCGTCGGTCTTGTTGACGACGACGATGATCGGCTTGCCGCTGCGGCGCAGCTCGCCGAGGATCGCGGCGTCCAGCGGCAACACGCCGTCGCGGGCGTCCACCACGAAGACGAGCACGTTCGCCTCGGCGATGGCCAGGCGCACCTGCTGGGCGGTCAGGCCTTCGATGCCTTCGTCGCTGCCGGACAGACCGCCGGTGTCCACCACCACGAAGGGGCGGGCACCGAGATGGCAGACGCCGTAATGGCGATCGCGGGTGACACCGGGCATATCTGCGACAAGCGCGTCCCTGCTACGCGTCAGCACATTGAAGAGGGTCGACTTACCGACATTGGGGCGGCCGACCAGGGCGATGACGGGCAACATGGGGAAAGCGGGTGTCCTTCAGGTTCAGCGCGAGATGCGGTAAGCGCCGATATGGCCTTCCACGTCCTCGACATATACGGTGTCGCCGGACACGACCGGCTGGGCGCGAATGGCTTTCTTCGACAGACGCTCACGACCGACGATCTTGCCGTCGGCACCGTTGAGCCAGTGGATGTGGCCGTCGAGATCGCCCACCACGATGTAGTCGCCCTGCGCCGCCGGACCGGTGAGCCAACGGTATTTCAGACCGTCCTGCTTCCAGATGTTGGCACCGCTGGACTTGTCGAAGGCATAGACCTGCGACACGTCATCCACGCCGAACACGGCGTTGCCATGGACGTCGAGCGAGGTGTAGCTGGAAAAGCCATGGTTCCACAGCGGCCGGCCACTGGGGCCGTCCACCGCGGTGAGCTGGCCGTGATAGGCGGCACCGAAAAGCGTGGTGCCGTCGAGCACGATGGCGCCGTCGGCGTCGCTGAGGCGATCGATTTCGGTACGGCCTTCGCCGCTGGCGAGGGTCTGCTCCCAGAGCTTTTCGCCGTTGTCCAGGCGCACGGCGACGAGCTTGCCGGCATCGCTGCCCATGAAGACCACGCCGTTGGCGATCAGCAGGCGGCCGTTGCCACGCAGGCTGAGCGCCGGAATCTGCGCCTGGTCGAACACCCAGCGGCGCTCGCCGGTACCGGCATCGAGGCCGTACACGCGACCGTCGTTGCAACGCACGACCACCAGGCCGCCGACGATGGCGGGAGTGGTGATCACTTCGGAGGACACCTCGGCCGCCCAGCGACGCTCGCCGTCCTTCGCGTTCATCGCGTAAACATGGCCGTCGAGCGTGCCCACGGCGACCAGGTCGTCCGCCGCGCCGGGGCCACCCGAGAAACGGGCATCCTCGCGCTTGGAGTCGCCCCAGCCGAACCAGCCGTGCTGGCGGGTGCTCTTGGACCAGATCGTCTTGCCGGTATTGGCATCGAAGGCGGCGATCTTGCCATCGGTGCTGGCGGCGTAGACCACGCCGTTCACCACGGTCGGACGCATGCGCACGCCTGACTCGGCCGCACCGTCACCGATGCTGGACTTCCACAGGCGCTCGACCTTGATGGTCGGTTCGAACTTCTTGTCGAGCGGGGTCGGCGGTTCGACGTTTTCCTTCTTGAACGAGTGGCAGCCGGCCAGTACGACCAGCGACGAAGTCAACGCGATTGCCCAAAGACGTTTCATGCACCCTGCTTCCCGGCCACGGCCAGATCATCAAGTTTGGTTTGAACCACACCGCGCTGCGGTGCGCTTTCGCCCATGGCGGCGATGGCCGCCTGATAGGCCTTGCGCGCCTCGTCGGCGCGTCCCAGCTTGACCAGCGCGTCACCGCGGAGTTCCGCCGCGAGCGAGGCGAACGCGGCGCCCTTCATCGCGTCGAGTGCGGCGATGGCGTCCTGCGGCTTGCCCTGGGCGTACTTCAGCTGGGCTTCGCGCAGCGTGAAAAGGGTTTTCAGCGTGTCGTCCGAGGCATGGGTCTTCGCCCATTCCAGATCGCCGGCCGCCTTGTCGAGCTGACCGTCCATCACGTTGCGCTGGGCACGCTCGCCCACCGCGAAGACCGACCACGCCGTGTCGGCGTAGTCCTTCATGAGGGTTTCGGTGCGCAGGTCGATCTCGTTCGTGCGTTTCTGCGCCACGGCGGCCTGCAAGGCGGAATACTCGGAGGCCGCGGCCTGCTCATGGCCGGCGCGATGGGACTTCCACTGCTGCCAGCCGAAGATGAGCACCAGACCGAGGGCGATGCCCACGACGATGCTGCCGCCGTTCTTGCGCAACCATTGCTGGACGCGTTCGCCCTGTTCGTAGTCGTCGTATACGTCGAATGCCATGCAGTCACCCGCTGCGCTCCGCGCAGCAAAACGTGGAAAAGGGCCTACGCCGACCGTCGGGGACGGCGGCGTGGATCAATAGGCAAGGATACCCGAAAAGTGCGCGCGGACGGCGCCACCGCGTGGGTAGCGCCGTTATGGCCCGGTCAGTTGGCGACCGGGGATGCCTTGCCGTCGCGCACGTCGACGTGGAAGCGGGCCACGTTGGCGCGGCGGAAGCTGTCGAGCTGCACCGGCTGGCCGTCGATGGACACCTGGGCGCCGGAGGCGTTGCCGATGCGGACGTCGAGGGCCCCGTCGCTGTGGTACGACTTCTGGGTACCGGCCGGGAGAATGCCGTATTCCAGGCGCGAGCCGTCGGCGGAGGTGACCTCCACCCAACTGGCGGACGGCAGGTTGAGGCTCAGGCTGTGCGCGCCCTGGCCCTGACCCTGGGCGGCGCCGCTCGCCTCGCCCTCGGGCGTCGCCGCGGCAGTGGCCAGCGGGCTGCGCGCGACGGCATGGTCCAGCGACGGGAACATCGCCATCGATGCGAGCACGGGCTGCTGCTCATCCACGTGGGTCTCGGGCGACGGCGACGGCGGGGTCGATGCGACCGTGTTCGGAGCGGTGGCGGCGATGGCGCTGGAGGTGGCCGGCGCCGGGGCATCCTGTTGCGCCACCGGCGTGGCGTCGAGCGGCGCGAGGCGGGGCATGTCGCGATCGAGCGTGCCGCGCACGCCCAACCAGACCATGGGAACCACGATGACCGCCGTCAGCACCACATAGGTAGCGGCCGTCACGTAGCGCTCGAGCAGGTACCGCGAGTGCGATACGCCACCGGTGACCACGAGTTCGGGCTGGCGCGGAGTGAGCCGGGCGACCTCGGCCTGGATGGCTTCGTCGTCGACGCCCACATGGCGGCCGTATTTGCCCAGGTAACCGGCGAGGTACACCTGGTAATCGATGCCGGAATAGTCGCCCGCTTCGAGCTGGCGCAGCAGGCGGCTGGGCAGGCGCAGCGCCTGGCCGCAGGCCTCCACGGTGTAGCCGCGCGCCTCTCGGGCGGCACGCAGACGCGAGCCGAAACCGGCTTCGTGCACGTGATCGATGATGACGCGACCGCTGGCGTCCGCTGGTTCGACCTGCTGCGGGTCCATGGCGTCCTCCTTGGAAATGGGTGCATCGCCGCCCGCGAACAGATCCTGCTCGCGTCCGTCACGCCCGGGGGTATTCGAGGGAACTGAAGTCATTGACGTGCGGTGGCTTCGATAGCATGCGCCGGTTCCGAATCCGGGAACTGTTGGCGCAACCGTTTGGCGTAGTCCTGGGCACCCTCCCCGTTACCCAGACGGAGCTCGATATCGTGACCGAGCTTCAACGCGTCCGGACTGGGATTCCCCAGCGCCTCGAAGCGCTGCAGGAAGGCGCGTGCCCGGAATGCATCGTTCTTAAGGTACAACACGTGAGCCATCTGATACAGGGCGTCGGCGTTGTTGGCGTTGCGATCGAGCGCCTTGCGGAAATATCCCTCCGCCGCGTCGTAGTCGTTGGACTGCATCTGGCAGGTGCCGGCATTGGCCAGGGCGAGATCGGGCGTTTCGTAGAAGGGGTCGGCCAGGGCCTTGTCGAAATAAGGCTTGGCTTCCCCTCCGCGATGCTGCTTGCACAGGAACACGGCGAAGTTGTTGTTCACCGCACCGCTCTTGGGGTCCAATTCGGCAGCCTTGCGGTAATACAACTCGGCATTTGCCGGATCGTTGATGCGCTCGTAGAGAACGGCGATCACGGTATTGGCCGGCACGTACTTGGGATCGAACTGCAGGGCCTTCTGCAGCTTTTCCATGGCGCCCTTGAGGTCGCCCTGCTCCATGTAACGTTGGCCGAGCTGGGTGTGGACTTCCGCGCCCTTGGCCCGGTTATCGGCCGCCGTCGTTGGGCGCAGGCCGGATCCGCCGCCGGCACAACCGGCGCACGCGAGAATGAGCCCCGACAGCAAGACCCACCGGTCAAGCCGCATTCACTACCCCTTCTTCGAGCTTCTTGCGGAATTCGGCCTGGCGTCGGGTGCGGTCCACCACCTGGCCCTTGAGCTGGCCGCAGGCGGCGTCGATGTCGTCGCCACGGGTACGGCGCAGCATCGTCAGCACGCCGGCATTGAGCAATTGGGTCTGGAAAGCACGGATATCGTCCGCCCCCGAACGCTCGAACCGAGCGCCAGGGAACGGATTGAACGGAATGAGGTTGACCTTGTTGTTGCCCGGCAGGCGGCGCATGAACTTGACGAGCTGGCGCGCATGCTCGGGACGGTCGTTCACGCCCTTCATCAGGGTGTACTCGAACGTGATCGACGTGCGCGGCGCACGGCGGATGTAGCGTTCGCACGCACCCATCAGCTCGGCCAGCGGGTAACGCTTGTTGAGCGGCACCAGCTCGGTGCGCAGCTCATCGTTGGCCGCGTGCAGGGATACCGCCAGCGAAACGTCGCTTTCGGCCGAGAGCCGGTCGATCATCGGCACCAGGCCGGCCGTGGACAACGTGACGCGCTTGCTCGCCAGGCCGAAGCCCAGGTCGTCGCGCATCAGGCTCATGGCCTTCACCACGTTGTCGAAATTCAGCAGCGGCTCGCCCATGCCCATCATCACCACGTTGGTGATGCGGCGCTGCTGGTGCGGCACGTTGCCGAGGTATTTGGCCGCGACCCAGACCTGGCCGATGATCTCGGCCGTGGACAGGTTGCGGGAGAAGCCCTGGGTGGCCGTGGAGCAGAACTGGCAGTTCAGGGCGCAACCCACCTGCGAGGACACGCACAACGTGCCACGGGTGGGTTCCGGGATGTAGACGGTCTCGATGGCGTTGCCGCCATCCATGCCGAGCAACCACTTGTGCGTGCCGTCGACCGCGCCCTTCTCGAACACGGTGGACGGCGGCCCGACGTAACAGCTGGCGTCGAGCTTTTCGCGCAGGGCCTTGCCGACGTCGGTCATCTTGCCGAAGTCGCTTTCCAGGCGGTGGTAGATCCACTTCATGACCTGGTCGGCGCGATACGGCTTCTCGCCCAGGCCGGCGAAGAAATCGCGCAGTCCCTGGCGGTCGAAGTCGAGCAGGTTGACCTTGTCGGCAGGCGTATTCACGGCAATTCTCAGTGCGAAACGACTTCCGTCGTGCGGAAGAAGTAGGCGATCTCGACCGCGGCGGTCTCGGCGGCATCGGAGCCGTGGACGGCGTTGGCGTCGATCGATTCGGCGAAGTCGGCGCGAATGGTGCCCGGCGCGGCTTCCTTCGGATTGGTGGCACCCATGAGTTCGCGGTTCTTGAGGATGGCGCCCTCGCCTTCCAGCACCTGGATGACGACCGGACCGGAGATCATGAACTCGACGAGCGCCTTGAAGAACGGACGCTCCTTGTGCACGGCATAGAAGCCTTCGGCTTCGGCCTGGCTCAGCTGCTGCATGCGCTGGGCGACGACCTTGAGGCCGGCCTTCTCGAAACGGGCGACGATTTCGCCGATGACGTTCTTCTTGACGGCATCCGGCTTGATGATCGAAAGGGTGCGCTCCAGCGCCATGGGGGTGCTCCGGGAATGTGAAAAAAGAGACGGCAAATAAAAGAATACCGGGGCGGAAAGATGCGCCCGGTGGGAAGTCTGCAGCCAAAGCCGTCAGGAATGACGGACTTAGCGCACGAAATCTTGACAGATTCTAGCTGATCCGCAAGGCGTTTTGCAGGCCTGTCGCGGCGCACATTGACCCTGGCGAAGCCCCGGGCGTATTCTCAAACAATCGTTTGATTCAAACCCCCAGCCCTCGGAGTCCTCCGACATGACGAGCGCACCCTACGCCTCCCGGGAACGCAGCACCAAGGAGCGGATCCTGGGCGCCGCCGAGGCCCTTTTCGCCACCCACGGCTTCGCCGGGGCCTCGCTCCGTCAGGTCACCGCCGCGGCCCGCGTCAATCTGGCGGCCGTCAACTACCACTTCGGCTCGAAGGACAAACTCATCGAGGAAGTGTTCCGCCGACGCCTCGACGAGCTCAATACGCGCCGTCTGGCGGCCCTGGCGAAGGTGGCCGGCGAGCCCGGAACCACGCTGGAGGGTGTCCTCGACGCCTACATCCGTCCGGCCCTCGACCTCTCCCGCAGCGACGGCGGCGGCGCGGCCTTCGTTCGCGTCCTGGCCCGGGCCTACGCCGAACACAACGAGACGCTGCGCCGGTTCCTCTCGGAAAACTACGGCCACGTGCTTCGCCAGTTCGCCGCCGAATTCGGGCGACTCTTGCCGAAATTGGGCAAAGAGGAGATCTACTGGCGCCTCGACATCGTGACCGGCGCGCTGACCTACGCCATGGCCGACTTCGGCATCATCCAGCGCAAGGGCGACGTCACCGAGCGCGACCACCGCGAGGCCGCGGCCGACCACCTCATCCGCTTCGCCGCCGCCGGCATGCGCGCCGCCACCTCCCCATCCCACGCCACGGCCAGCCACTGACCGGGACGATCTTCTTTGCACCATCGGAGAACACCATGACCGCAACACCGTTACGCATTCGCAAGGCCGCGGTACTCGGCGCCGGCGTCATGGGCGCGCAGATCGCCGCGCACCTGACGAACGCCAACGTGGAAACCGTGCTGTTCGACCTTCCCGCGAAGGAAGGTCCCAAGAGCGGCATCGCGCTCAAGGCCATCGCCAACCTGGCCAAGCTGTCCCCCGCGCCGCTGGCCGAGAAATCGCTGGGCGCCGCCATCATCCCGGCCAACTATGACGACGACCTCGGCCAGCTCGCCGACGTCGACCTCGTGATCGAAGCCATCGCCGAGCGGATGGACTGGAAGCTCGACCTCTACACGAAGATCGCCCCGCACGTGTCGGCCACCGCCGTGCTGGCGAGCAACACCTCGGGCCTGTCGATCAACGGCTTGGCCGAGGCGCTGCCGGAACAGCTGCGCCACCGCTTCACCGGCGTGCACTTCTTCAATCCGCCGCGCTACATGCACCTGGTGGAGCTGATCCCCACGAAGCTGACCGACGCATCCGTGCTCGAAGGCCTGGAAGCCTTCCTCACCACCGCGCTGGGCAAGGGCGTGGTCTACGCGCGCGATACGCCCAACTTCATCGGCAACCGCATCGGCGTGTTCTCGATGCTGTCCACGATGTACCACACCGAAAAATTCGGCCTGGGCTTCGACACCGTCGATGCGCTCACCGGCCCGGCCATCGGCCGTCCGAAGAGCGCCACCTATCGCACGGCCGACGTGGTGGGCCTGGATACCCTCGCCCACGTGGTCAAGACCATGGGCGACACCCTGCCCGACGATCCCTGGCACAGCTATTTCCAGCCGCCCGCGTGGCTCAAGGGCCTGATCGACAAGGGCGCGCTCGGCCAGAAAACCGGCGCGGGCTTCTATCGCAAGGCGGGCAAGGACATCGTCGTGCTCGACCTGCAGAAGCAGGATTACCGCCCCTCCGAAGGCAAGGCGTCCGATGAGGTCGCCGCCATCCTCGCCATCAAGGATCCGGCCGAGAAGTTCGCCAAGCTGCGCGCATCGTCCGATACGCAGGCCCAGTTCCTCTGGGCCGTTTTCCGCGACCTCTTCCACTACACCGCCTACCACCTGGCCGACATCGCGGACACCGCGCGGGACGTCGACTTCGCCATCCGCTGGGGCTACGGCTGGAAGCTCGGTCCGTTCGAGTTGTGGCAGGCCGCGGGCTGGAAGCAGGTCGCCGGCTGGATCGCCGAGGACATCGCCGCCGGCAAGGCCATGAGCAACGCGCCTCTGCCCGCCTGGGTCACTGCCCGCGACGGCGTGCACGGCAAGGGCGGCTCCTACTCGGCCAGCGCCGATGCCGAGAAGCCGCGCTCCACGCATCCGGTCTACCAGCGCCAGGCGTTCCCCGACCCCATCCTCGGCGAACGTTTCGACCAGGGCACCACCGTCTGGGAAAACGACGGTATCCGCCTGTGGACCACGGGCGACGGCATTGGCGTCATCTCGTTCAAGACCAAGATGCACACGGTCAACGACCATGTGCTCGACGGCATCCAGCATGCCATCGGCCTCGCCGAACAGCAGTTCCGCGGCGTGGTGCTGTGGCAGCCGTCGGAGCCGTTCTCGGCGGGCGCCGACCTCAAGGGCGCGCTCGGATTGTTGCAGGCCGGCAAGCTGGCCGAGTTCGAGGCGATGGTGGCTAACTTCCAGGCCACCAGCATGCGCATCAAGTACTCGCTGGTGCCGGTGGTGGCCGCCGTGCGCGGCCTGGCCCTCGGCGGCGGCTGCGAGTTCCAGATGCATTCGGCGCGCACCGTCGCCGCGCTGGAAAGCTACATCGGCCTGGTCGAGGCCGGCGTGGGCCTGCTGCCCGCCGGCGGCGGCCTGAAGGAACTGGCCGTACGTGCCGCGCAAACCAACCCGGAAGACCCCTTCGAGGCGCTCAAGAAGGTGTTCGAGACGGTCGCCATGGCCAAGGTCTCGGGTAGCGCCCTCGAGGCCAAGTCGCTCGGCCTGCTGCGCAAGGACGACGTGGTCGTCTTCAACGCCTACGAACTGCTTCACGTCGCCAAGGCCCAGGCGCTGGCGATGGCCGAAGCCGGCTATCGCCCGCCGCTGCCCGCGCGCGCGATTCCGGTCGCGGGCGACGTGGGCACGGCCACGTTCAAGGCCTCGCTGGCGAACATGGTCGAAGGCTATTTCGCCTCGCCGCACGACGTCGAGATCGCCGGCCGCATCGCCGACACGCTCAGCGGCGGCCGCATCGAACGCGGTTCGCAGGTGGACGAGGAATGGCTGCTCGCCCTCGAGCGCCGCCACTTCGTCGAACTGGCGCAGACCGAAAAGACCCAGGCCCGCATCGCCCACACGATGACGACGGGCAAGCCGCTGCGTAACTGACGCGCCACGCGCTCTCACGCATCCGACCTGCCCCCTTAAAGGAACCACCCCATGAGCAAGCAAGTGCAAGACGCCTACATCGTCGCCGCCACCCGCACCCCGGTAGGCAAGGCGCCGCGCGGCGTGTTCCGCAACACCCGTCCCGACGACATGCTCGCGCACGTCATCCGCGCGGTACTCGAGCAGGCGCCGGGTATCGATCCAGCCGCCATCGGCGACGCGATCATCGGCTGCGCGATGCCCGAGGCCGAGCAAGGCATGAACGTGGCACGCATCGGCGTGCTGCTGGCCGGCCTGCCCGAGCAGGTGCCGGGCGTCACCATCAATCGCTTCTGCTCCTCCGGCGTGCAGGCCATCGCCATGGCCGCCGACCGCATCCGCCTGGGCGAGGCCGACCTCATGCTCGCCGGCGGCACGGAGTCGATGAGCATGGTGCCGATGATGGGCCACAAGGTGGCGATGAACCCGGCCATCTTCGAGAACGACGAGAACCGCGCCATCGCCTTCGGCATGGGCATCACCGCCGAGAAGGTGGCCGAGCGCTGGAAGGTGAGCCGCGACGACCAGGACGCCTTCGCATTGCAGTCGCATCAGCGTGCTCTGGCCGCCATCCAGGCCGGCGAGTTCGCCGACGAGATCACGCCGTTCCAGCTCGACGACCGCTATCCGGATCTCAAGAACCGCACGGTGAAGGAAGACCGCCGCATCATCTCCATCGACGAGGGCCCGCGCGCCGATACGTCGCTCGAGGTGCTGGGCAAGCTGCGTCCGGTGTTCCGCAACGGCCAGTTCGGCGGTTCGGTCACGGCAGGCAATTCCTCGCAGATGTCCGACGGCGCCGGCGCGCTGCTGCTCGCCAGCGAAAAGGCCATCAAGGACTACGGCCTCACCCCGCTCGCCCGCTTCGTCGGTTTCTCGGTGGCCGGCGTGGCCCCCGAGATCATGGGCATCGGTCCGAAGGAGGCCATTCCCAAGGCACTCAAGCAGACCGGCCTCAGCGTGGACCAACTGGACTGGATCGAACTGAACGAGGCCTTCGCCGCCCAGGCGCTGGCCGTGATTCGCGACCTCGGCCTCGATCCGGCCAAGGTGAATCCGCTGGGCGGCGCGATCGCCCTCGGCCACCCGCTGGGCGCCACCGGCGCCATCCGCGCCGCCACGCTGATCCACGGCCTGCGCCGCCGCAAGCAGAAGTACGGCATGGTGACGATGTGCATCGGCACGGGCATGGGCGCGGCGGGCGTGTTCGAGGCTCTCTGAAGCCTCTGCCTGCCGGATCCGCCAAGGCGGGATAGGCATGGCATGGCACGGCATCCAGGGAAGGATGCCGCTACACGGGCACGAAGCCGGCTGCCGCCGGTTCGCGGACAAGGTCCGCTCCCCCCTCCGGTAGGATGGTCTTTCGGCAACGGTCAGAGAGGACTCGGCCCATGCACGGCATCCACACCATCGACACCGGCTTCGGCCGGCCTTCGTTCGACGCTGCCTACCTCGTGGTCGAGCGCGGCCGCGGCGCGTTCATCGACAGCGGCACCACGCATTCGGTACCCCGCTTCCTCGACGCGATCAAGGCGGCCGATCTTCGTCCGGGGGACATCGACTGGGTGATCCTGACCCACGTCCACCTCGACCATGCCGGTGGCGCGGGCGAACTCATGAAGCACTTGCCCCACGCCACCCTGGCCGTGCATCCGCGCGGCGCGCGGCACATGATCGACCCCTCGGTGTTGATCGCCGGGGCCGCGGCGGTCTACGGTGAGCAAGCGGTGCGCCGCGATTACGGCGACATCGTGCCGATACCGAAGGAGCGCGTGGTCGAAGCCTCCGACGGATTCGTGGTCGACCTGGCTGGTCGCGCGCTGCTTTGCCTCGATACCCCGGGCCATGCCAAGCATCACATCGCCATCCACGACGAACGGGCGAATGCCTTCTTTACGGGCGATATCTTCGGGCTGTCGTACCGGGAGTTCGATACGGCCAACGGACCGTTCGTCATTCCCACGACCTCGCCCGTACAGTTCGATCCAAATGAGGCGCATGCGTCCATCGATCGCATGATGGGCTACGAGCCCGAGGCGATGTACCTCACCCATTACGATCGCGTGGAAGACGTGGCGCGGCTGGCGAACGACCTGCGCGAGCAGATCGATGCCATGGTCGCGATCGCGCGACGCCATGCGGGCGCGCCGGACCGGGAGTTGCGGATCGCCAACGACTTCGCCGAGCTTTACGTCGGGCGTGCACACAGGCACGGCGTGGCATTGTCGCGAGACGAGATCGTCGGGCTGCTGAAAATCGACATCCGGTTGAATGCGCAGGGCATCGTGGTCTGGCTCGACCGCGGCGCGAGATAACCCCTTCGCGGAGACGCCCCCTCGTCGCGCAAGAGCGCGGCTAGCGGCGTGTGGGAGCGGACCCTGTCCGCGATCCGACGGTAACCGGCTTCGTGCGCGGGTCGCGGCAGCCATCGCTGGTCGTCGTAGATGACACCGGCACCTGGGACCCGAGGGATCGGAACGGACCGCGTCCGCGAGTCGCGGCGCCTTATCCTTCCAGACGCGACTTCATCCAATCGGCGAACTCGTATTTCCAGTACGTGCCTTGCGCGGCGAGATAACCGAACGGCCGATGCACCGGCTCGAGCCCGAAGTCGGCGTAGTCGGGCAAGCTCGCCTCCCCCGACGCGATCGCCTCCGCCAGCGCCTCGCCCGCCGCGCAGGTCGGCGCCAATCCATGTCCACCGAACGCCTGGGCGTACCAGAGACCGTTGCCGTGCGTTCCCACCTGCGGCATCTCATGCCGCGCATAGCTCATGAGCCCCGACCAGGCCTGCTCGATGCGCACGCCCTTCAAAGAGGGAAACACGCGGACGAGATCCCTCGCCAGAAGATGCTGCACGGCACGGGGCGAACGGTCGCGAATCGAGATCCGTCCGCCCCAGAGCAAGCGCGTGTCGGATAACGGCCGGTAGTAATCGAAGGCGAAACGCGTGTCATAGATGGCTGCCCGCGTGCGCAGGCATTCCGCCAGCCGCTCGCCGAGCGGCTCGGTGACCATCACATAGGTGGCGATCGGCAGCACCGCCCGATCGATGCGGCGATCCAGTCCCGCGAGATAACCACCGCATGCCAGGACGACCTGGGGCGCTTCGATCTCCGCATCGCCCACGCGAAGTACCCAACGCGGGCCGCGCCGCTCGAGCATGCGAACACGCGAGCCTTCATGGATGGCCACGCCGGCCGCTTCGGCGACACGGGCCAGGCCGCGAGCGTACGCCAGCGGATCGATGTGCATGGCATTACGTTCATAGAGCCCGTCATGGTATCGGCGGCTACGCACGAACTCATGCATCGCCTCGGCGGGAATCCATTGCCAGTCGGCGTCGTAATGCTCCGCGAGGAGGCGCTGGCGGTCGCGCAGCAGGCGTCCATCGCGAAACCAGTTGGCCCAGACCACGCCCGCGTCGACGCAATGGCAGTCGATGGCGAGGGTGTCGATGCGTTCGCGGATGAGATTGACCGCATCGACGGTACGTCGGTAGAGCGATCTGGCCCTCGCCTCGCCCACCCGGTCGAGCAGCGCCCTTTCCCCGAGCGAATAGCCCGCGAAAACGAAACCACCGTTGCGACCCGATGCGCCGAAGCCGATCGTGCGCGATTCCAGCAACACCACGTCGCGCACACCGCGCGCCGCCAGTCCCAAGGCGGTGTTCAGGCCGGCGAAGCCGCCGCCGACGATCACGACCGACGCTTCGCGCCGGCCTCGCGGAGGCGATCGCGGCACGGGTTCGGGCGTTCTGCCGTGGTACCACGACGCCATGGGAAAAGAAGCCTGCCGGAAGATGGACAGCCGTTTTACGACACGGCGCGTCCGGCCGGAAGTACCGGATAGACCGACGTTGGGTCGGCGGTCAGGAGTATGATCGAACGAACCACGAGCGAACGCCCTTCATGAGCCTGCTGCCCCCCATCGACCTCAAGCGCTGGATCGACGAGCACCGTGCCCTGCTCAAACCACCGGTCGGCAACAAATGCATCGTCGACGGCGACTTCATCGTCATGATCGTCGGCGGCCCCAATGCCCGCACCGACTACCACTACGACGAAGGCCCCGAGTTCTTCTACCAGCTCGAAGGCGAGATGGTGCTGAAGGTGCAGGACGGCGGCGAGGCCAGGGACATTCCCATCCGCGCCGGCGAGGTGTTCTACCTGCCTCCACGGGTGCCACACTCGCCGCAGCGCATGCCGGACTCGGTGGGGCTGGTGATCGAACGCCGCCGAACGGCGGGCGAACGCGACGGGCTGCTCTGGTTCTGCGAAAAGTGCAATACCAAGCTCTTCGAAGAATATTTCGTGCTCGAAAGCATCGAGAACGATTTTCCTCCGGTGTTCGAGCGCTTCTATCGTTCGACCGACGCCCGCACCTGCACCCACTGCGGCACGGTGCACCCCGCTCCCGCCAAGTACGCCTGAATACCGCATCGGGGCGAACCAAGGTGGGAGCGCCCTCCTGTCCGCTCCCACCGTTCACCGCGATCAGCGAGCGCGCTCCAGCCACTTGTGGGCCATGCGGCGCAACGATTCGTCCGTGGCGGGATCGGCGGCGACGTCGGCGACCGGATGCCAGGCCAGGGCCAGCGATTCCTCGTTCGCCTCGAACGCCTCCGAACCGCGCGCCACCACCACGTAGCGCACGTCGTAGTGCCAGTGCTCCGGCTCGTGGCCCCGGGCGGGAATCCGATGGCGGTCGAGGTCGAAGATGCCCGGCACGACCTCCAGGCCATCCAGCCCGGTTTCTTCCCGGGCTTCGCGCAGGGCCACGCCCTCGAGATCCGGATCGCCGTCGGCGTGACCGCCCGGCTGCAGCCAGCGATCCAGCTTGCGGTGGTGCATCAGCAACACGCGCTCACCGTCGTCGCTGACCAGCCAGGCCGAGCCGGTGAAATGCCCTTCGAGCGTTTCGCGATGAAAGGGCCGCGCCGTATCGCTTAACCACGCGGCGAAGGACGCCGCGTCGGCTTCGGCCGGCCAGCGCTCGGCGTATCGGTGGAAAGCGTCTGAGAGAGAGTGAAGTAGCGCCATGGGGGGAATCGCCTGAATCGAATGCCCTATTTTCGCACGACTTTTTCAGACGAGTCTGATGTTCCGGGCCGCATGGCGCTGCCTAGGATGGAATCCGACACGCCACGGAGCGGGTCGGCCATGTCCCGCAGCGACCGCTGCGCCACGCAAGGAAACGCGAATGCCTTTTCCCTCTTTCCCCCGGGCCGTGCCGGCGATGGCGGTCGCCATCGGTGTCGCGCCCGCCGTCGTCGGTGCCTCCCCCACCGTGAACTTCACCGGGCCGCTGGTGACGCCCGCCGTCAATACGTTGCCCGCAGGCGTGCTCAACATCGAGCCTTACCTCATTCATGCCAATACCCGAGGCCGCTATGACAATGCCGGTGGCCGCCACGCATCGCGTCCGATGCTTCGCCAATGGCAACTGGCGGTGCCGATGACGTACGGCGTCACCGATAGTTTCGGCGTGCAGTTGACGCCGACGGCGTCGCGCACGAGCGGAGGCGGCATCCATACCGACGGTTTGCTGCGCATCGGCGACACCAACCTGCGCCTGCAACAGCGACTCATGGCGCCCGAGGCCGATGGAACGGGCCTCGTCGTGGCGGTCGCCGCGGCCCACAACCTCACCACGGGCAAATATCACCAACTGGATACCAATCCCCTCAATGCCACCGGCAGCGGCACGGCGCGCACCCAATGGATCGTCGGCGCCCAGCGCCTTTACCTGCACGACGGCGGGCGCGCGATGCGCTGGCGCGGGCAGGTGGCCTGGAGCCCCTCCCCTCGCGCCATCCGCGTGCGCGGCGCCAGCATCTATGGCACCGGCGAGGGATTCCGTGGCCGCGTGCACGCATCCCAGGCATGGAACGCCACCCTCGCCGCCGAATACGCGCTCGACTCCCGCTGGGTGCTGGTGGGCGAAGCGGTGTGGAGCCGCCAGGGCTCGCTGCGCGTCACCAGCGACCACGGCATGGTCGCCCGCTACAAGCCCGGCCAGACGTTCAGCCTGGCGCCGGCGGTCGAATACCACTTCAGTTCCACCATGGGGCTCATCGCCGGCGTGCAGTTCACCGTGGCGGGACGCAACCGGTCCGACGACGTGACACCCCAGGTTGCCCTGAACATGCTGTTCTGAGCATCCCACTTCACCATGCACAACCGCCGCAAGTCATGGTCGACATCCCCACCGCCCCGTGCAATGTGTTGGCGCGCCTCGCATTGCAGCTTGTACGGCCGAGCCCCGCTGGGCTATGGTGCCGTGCCAGCGCTTCAGGGCAGCGGCGTGTCCACCGTAACTCACGCGGCGGTCCACATAAGAAAGCACCCATTCGGCAGTAGGGGAGAAACATGTTGAAACACCTGTTTGCGACGCACCCGATCGAGGCGGCGCCGCACGTCGATGCTGGCGAGCACATCGATACCGGCGCGCACGGAGGGGAACTCAAGCGCGTCCTCACCGCGCGTCACCTCATCCTCCTGGGCATCGGCGCCGTCATCGGTGCCGGTATCTTCGTGATCACCGGCCAGGCCGCCGCGCTGCATGCCGGCCCCGCGCTGGTCATCAGCTTCCTCATCGCCGGCTTCGCCTGCGCGCTCGCGGGCCTGTGCTACGCCGAGTTCGCCGCCATGCTGCCGGTGTCGGGTAGCGCCTACTCCTATTCCTACGCCACGCTCGGCGAATACGTCGCCTGGTTCGTCGGCTGGAACCTCGTACTCGAATACCTCTTCGCCGCGGCCACCGTCGCCGCCGGCTGGTCGGGGTACTTCAACGAACTGCTCGGCCTGATCGGGCAGATGATCGGCAGCGACATCACGCTGCCGGCCTCGCTGTCGTCGGCACCGTTCCAGTTCGTCGCCGGCCACATCCAGTCCACCGGCACGCTGATCAACCTGCCGGCCGTGGTCATCGTCGCCGCGCTGTCGGGCCTTTGCTACGTGGGCATCACGCAGTCGGCCTTCGTCAACTCGATCATCGTGGCGATCAAGGTCGTGGTGATCCTGCTGTTCCTGGCCTTCGCGATCCGCATGATCAACCCGGACAACTGGCATCCGTTCATCCCTCCGTCGGAAGGTGAAGGCACCTTCGGCTGGGGCGGCATCTTCCGCGCGGCCACCATCGTCTTCTTCTCCTACGTGGGCTTCGATGCCGTCTCGACCGCGGCCGGCGAAGCCAAGAACCCGCAGCGCGACATGCCGATCGGCATCCTCGGCTCGCTGGCCGTCTGCACCGTGCTCTACATCGCCGTGGCACTCGTGCTCACCGGTATCGCGCCGTTCCGCATGCTGAACACGCCCGAGCCGGTGGCTACCGCGCTGGGCCTCTACCCGCAGCTTTCCTGGCTCAAGGCCATCGTCGTGCTAGGCGCCATCACCGGCCTGTCGTCGGTGATCCTGGTGATGCTCATGGGCCTGCCGCGCATCTTCTTCTCGATGGCGCGCGACGGCCTCCTGCCGCCGGCCATGGCGAAGGTGCACGACAAGTTCCGCACGCCCTACGTCGGTACCGTGATCGTCGGCGTGGCGGCGGCGGCGATGGCCGGCCTGTTCCCGGTCAGCGTGCTGGGCGAACTGGTGTCGATGGGCACCCTGCTCGCCTTCGCCACCGTCTGCATGGGCGTGCTGATCCTGCGTTACACCCGGCCGGACCTGAAGCGCAGCTTCCGCGTGCCGATGGTGTGGCCGATCACCATCCTCGGCACCCTCTCCTGCGTCTACCTCTTCTGGCAGGCCTTCGAGGAGCACTGGCGCCTGATGGTGGGCTGGATCGTCATCGGCCAGCTCATCTACTTCGGCTATGGCTACGCGCACAGCAAGCTGCGCAAGTCCTTGAGCTGAATCGAGTTAACTTTCGAAAGGCCGGCGGATGTCCGCCGGCCTTTCTTTTTCGTCCTATCCTTTTCCGATCGACGTCATTTCCGGGCCTTCCATGCTCCAGCAGTTACTCGCCAAGAAATCCCCCCAGGCCGAACCCGACGACGCGCACGGTCCCGCGCTGCGACGCACCCTCGGCCCGTGGGGCCTGACGGCACTGGGCATCGGCGCGGTCATCGGTGGCGGTATCTTCGTGATCACCGGCGTGGCCGCGGCCGAACATGCCGGACCGGCGATCATCCTCTCGTTCATCCTCGCGGCCATCTGCAGCGTGTTCACCGCGTTGTGCTACGCCGAATTCGCGTCGCTGATTCCCGTATCGGGCAGCGCCTATTCCTACGCCTACGCCACCCTCGGCGAAGGCGCGGCCTGGTTCATCGGCTGGAATCTCATTCTCGAATACGGCGTATCGGCCTCCGCGGTGGCGGTGAGCTGGACCGGCTACTTCGTGAGCCTGCTCGACCACGTCGGCATCCACATACCGCCCGCGCTCACCAACGCGCCCCTCGATTTCATCGACGGCCATCTCGTGGCCACCGGTGCGTTGTTCAACCTGCCCGCGGTAGGCATCACGCTCGCCCTCACCGGGCTCTGCTACGTGGGCATCAAGGAATCCACCGGGCTCAACATGGCCATGGTGCTGCTGAAGACGGCGTTGATCGTCGTCGTGATCGTGGTCGGTGCAAACCACATCGACACGGCCAACTGGCACCCCTTCATCCCCGAGAACCAGGGTGGCGACAAATACGGCTGGGCGGGCATCCTGCGCGGCGCCTCGATGGTGTTCTTCGCCTATATCGGTTTCGAGGCGACATCGACGGCGGCGCAGGAATCGAAGAATCCCCAGCGCGACATGCCCATCGGCACGCTCGCGTCGCTGGCCATCTGCACGGTGCTCTACATCGCCATGGCCGCCGTGCTGACCGGCCTCGTGCCCTTCTCGGAACTGGGTACGTCCGAGCCGGTGGTCACCGCCATCCGCAACCATCCCGAACTGGGCTGGCTGCGCGGCGTGGTGGAGGTCGGTGCCCTCATCGGGCTGTCGTCGGTGGTGCTGGTGATGATCATCGCCCAACCGCGCATCTTCATGATCATGGGTCGCGACGGACTCATGCCGAAGGTATTCACCACGATCCACCCGAAGTACCGCACGCCGCACATCAACACGGTGATCACCGGTCTGGGCATCGCCTTGCTCGCCGCCGTGTTCCCGCTCAACCTGCTCGGCGACCTCACGTCGATGGGCACGCTCGTCGCGTTCAGCGCGGTATGCATCGGCGTGTTGATCCTGCGCAAGACACAGCCGGACATTCCGCGTTCGTTCCGCGTGCCGTTCGCGCCGATCACCTGCACGCTCGGCGTGTTGAGCTGCATCTTCCTCTTGTGGTCGATGGGCGTGCGCAACTGGGCGCTGATGGGTGTGTGGACGCTCATCGGCATCGTCATCTACTTCGCCTACAGCTATCGCCACAGCCGACTTCATCGGCGTGGCTGAGCGGGCGAGCGAAAGGGCCCCCACTTTCGACGTGACTTGAGAAGAAAACGCCAAGACCTTGTTTTCTCTAAAAAATCAAAGAAAGATGCTGTAACGTTCATCCGCCATTGGCCGGTCGCGCCCCCAGGAGAGTATGATCCCGGTTCCGAGGGTAAATCACTTGGCAGTGGGCCCCGGATTGCCGCCCGGCGCGTCAGGCGGGTCAGCTCCTCGGCCTGGCGCGCTTGGGCTGCATTTTGCGGAGACCGCCTCCGCGCTCATTACCTGCCTCTCCTGAACGGATGGGCACAAAAAAGGCCGGCCCTTCGGGGTCGGCCTTTTTCACATGGCTTCCAGGAATCGCGCCGGCGCGCGCCGAGGCGACGGAGACCCTGTTGGAAACGGCTCAGGCCACGTGGGTGTGCGAAACGCACCAGCCCTTGGCATTCACGGCCTTGCCCGGGAAGAGCTGGCATGGACCCCATGCCCCGCCGGCCTTGCCCTGGAAGAAACTGCAATCGGCGCAGAAATCGTTCGGCGTCTTGCGGCCCTGCGCCTTGGTGCCGTCCTCGACGTACTTCAGGGCCGACGCCGTGGGATCCGAGGGCGAAAGATGGGGAAGATCCTGGGCCCGAGCCTGGCGGGGCAGCGTGCTCAGGACAGTGGCGGCCGCCATGGCGCCCGTGGCGGCCTTGAGGAAGCGGCGACGCCCCTCGTTGTTCGAATCGTGTTGCGACATAAACGAAAACGCCTCCGTCGGTGACAAACCGCGTCCATCCTACGCTTTCGGCAGAAACGGAGTAATTCGCATTATCGCAAGGCCGCCCTGAGGCGCATGGTATGCTGGTCGCCTTGTTTGGACGTCCAAAACCATGTCGAAAGCCTCTCTTTCCATCGATCCCGCCCGACTGGCGGACTGCGCGGACGCCATCGCCGGGGCCGCCCGCGAGTTGGCCGCGTTCGGCTGGACGCCCGCCACCAGCAGCAACTTCTCCATGCGCCTGGATGCCGATCTGGCGGCCATCACGATCTCGGGGCGCGACAAGGGCCGTCTCGGCCGCGACGACATCATGGTGGTCGACATGGACGGCAAGGCCGTGGGGAGCGACGCCCGCCCTTCCGCCGAAACCGGTCTGCATACCCAGGTCTATCGTCGCTTTCCCCAGGCGAACGTGGTGCTGCACACGCATTCGCGTACGCAGAGCGTCGCATCGAGGCTTTTCTCCAAGGACGGCAGGATCCGGCTAGAAGGCTGGGAACTGCAGAAGGCAATCTCCGGGTACACCACGCACGAGAGCGTGCTGGACATCCCCGTATTTCCCAATACCCAGCACATGCCCGAGCTCGAGGCCCGGGTGGATGCATGGATCGACTCCGGAAAGCCGCTATACGCCTACTTGATCGACGGGCACGGCATCTACACCTGGGGGAGAGACATGCCGGAAACCCGGCGCCATCTCGAAGCCCTCGAATTCCTGCTCGGGTGCGAACTCGATCTCCGGAGACTTTCCCCATGAGCCGCCTGCGCATCTACGACGACCACAAGAACGACACCCCTCTCGCGATCTTCGCCGATCATGCCGCCATCGCCGCCGAGCTGAACAAGGTCGGCGTGCGTTTCGAACAGTGGGAAGCCAACCAGCCCATCGAACCCGGCGCCACCCAGGAGGAGGTCATCGCGGCCTATCGCGGCGATATCGACCGCCTGATGGCCGAAAACGGCTACACCACGGTGGACGTCATCAGCCTCAAGCCCGACCATCCCGATCGGGCCGCGTTCCGTCAGAAGTTCCTGAATGAGCACTCGCACAGCGAAGACGAGGTGCGTTTCTTCGTGGCGGGTGCGGGACAGTTCACCCTGCACATCGACGGCAAGGTCTATGAGGTGCTCTGCGAGAAGGGCGACCTGATCGGTGTGCCCGACGGCACCACGCACTGGTTCGACATGAGCGAGTCGCCGTACTTCGTGGCGATCCGCCTGTTCACCAACGTCGAGGGCTGGGTGGCCAAGTTCACCGGCTCCGACATCGCCGAACGGTTTCCGCGCATGGATCCCCACCCCTCGGCCGCCAGCGCTTCGTAAAGCCCGACGCCTCGGCTATCCTGCGGGTCTTCCCCGATCCGCAGGTTGTAACGCATGTCCGATATCCGCGCCGTCCTCACCGACATCGAGGGCACCACCAGCTCGATCGACTTCGTCAAGGACGTCCTCTTCCCCTATGCCCGTCAGCACCTGCCGGCCTTCGTCGAGACGCATGCCGACGACCTCGAGGTGCAGCACTGGCTGCATGAGGCGGCGAAAGAAGCCGGGTGGGTCGAGGCCAAGCGCAGCGAGGTCATCGACCTGCTGATCCGCTGGATCGACGAAGACCGCAAGGCCACGCCGCTCAAGGCGTTGCAGGGCATGATCTGGCGCGAGGGATATGCATCGAAGGCGTACGTGTCGCACATGTATCCCGACGTGGCCGGCCGCCTCAAGGCGTGGCACGACCAGGGATTGAAGCTCTACGTGTATTCGTCCGGATCGGTGCCCGCGCAGAAGCTGATGTTCGGCCACAGCGAAAGCGGCGATCTCACCCCGCTGTTTTCCGGCTATTTCGATACGCAGACCGGACATAAACGCGAGACCGAATCCTACCGGCGCATCGCCGAGGCCATCGGCTTGCCGCCCTCGCAGGTTCTTTTCCTGTCCGACATCAAGGAAGAACTCGACGCCGCGCGGACCGCCGGCATGCGCACCACCCAGCTCGTCCGTCCGCCGCAGCCGCTGACGGATGCCGGTCACCCTGCCGTCGCCGATTTCGATGCCATCGTCCCTTGATCCCCGGCGGCGTACGCCGATCTACGTGCTCGCGGCATTCGCCGCCGGCGCGCTGCTCACCTTGGGCGTCTTGCGTTACGGTCCCCAACCGTCCACCGTCCGTGCCGAGCCGCTGCCCGCCGCCCCGGCCGTAGCGGCGACCGCGCCCGCTCCATCGTCTTCCGTTGACGATGCACCTTCCGACGACGCCGCCGTGGATGTCGATAACGGCGACTGGCCAGCCGATGGTCCCACGCCCGAGCAGGTGTTCACCTCGCAACCCGACCTCATGCGCAAGGCCGTGGCCGGTCTCGCACCCCGCGACGTGGGCAAGACCAACGTCTACGCCATCGCCTTCGGCGGTGACGGTTCCGAGGACGTGTTCCGCAACGAGGCCGAATACATGGGCCGGCTGATGGACCGGCGATTCGCCAGCCCCGGCCATACCCTGGTGCTGGAAAACAATCCCGCCACCCTCTCCTCCCGCCCCTTGGCGAGCTGGACCAATCTCGAGCAGGCGCTCGACGGCGTGGCGAAGGTGATGGATCCGCGCGAAGACGTCCTGCTCCTCTACGTCGCCACCCACGGCGGCAACGATCATTCCCTGCTGGTGGACATGGACCCGATCCCGCTCGACCAGCTCGATCCGGACGGTCTTGCCGACATCCTTTCCAAGCGGCCTTTTCGCTGGAAGGTGCTGGTGGTGAACGCCTGCTACTCCGGCGGCTTCGTGCCGAAGCTCCAGGGTGCCGGCACGCTCGTGATGACCTCGGCGCGCACGGACCGTACGTCGTTCGGGTGCGGTGCCGATTCGGACATCACCTACTTCGGGCACGCGTGGCTGGTCGACGGGCTCAACGCCACGCCGGACTTCGTCGAGGCATTCGGCAAGGCGCGCGAAGAGATCGCCGCTTGGGAAAAACGCGACGCGGTCACGCCGTCGGAGCCGCAGATCGACGTGGGCAAGGGCATCGGCGAGAAGCTGGCGGCATGGCGCAAGGCGGCGAAACTCGGGCCGGCGGTGCCGTTCGAGCCGGCACGGCCGTAGGCGAGGCTACGGCGAACCCGTTCGCCGGCACGCCCGTATGTCAGGCATCGATGTCGATCGCGAAGCGATCGGCATCCATCCACGCCGGGAAACGCTCGCGATGGGCCAACAGGGGCACCGGATCGAGGGTGACGGTGACCACCTGCTCATGCGCGCCCAGTTCGACCAGTGGTTCGCCCACGGGATCGATCACCGCGCTGTCGCCCGCATAAGGCAACTGGTTGCCGTCGACGCCGACACGATTCACGCCGATCACGTAGGCGAGGTTCTCGATGGCACGGGCGCGCAACAGCGTGCGCCAAGGCTGTCGGCGCGGCGTCGGCCAGTTGGCCACGAACAAGGACAGGTCGTAATCCATGCCACCCTCGGCCTCTTCGCGACGGCCGTTGCGCAACCACACCGGAAACCGCAGGTCGTAGCAGACCTGCGGAAGGATGCGCCAACCCTTCAGTTCGACGATGAGCCGCCGGTTGCCGCCGCCGTAGCGCGTGTGCTCGCCAGCCATGCGGAACAGGTGACGCTTGTCGTAATAAGCGAGGCCGCCATCGGGCGATGCCCAGATCAACCGGTTATAGACGGTATCGCCTTCGCGAATCACCAGGCTGCCGGTGAGCGTGGAGCCGGTTTCGGTCGCCAGCGCACGCATCCACGCCACGCCCTCGCCATCCATGGTGTCGGCGTTGACGAGCGTGTCGTTGGTGAAGCCGGAAAGGAACGTCTCCGGCAGCACGACCAGGTCGCTGCCCGCGACGCCGCGCACGAGGGCGCCGTAATACGCGCGATTGCCCGCCGCATCGTGCCAGCGGGTGGCGCCCTGGATGAGGGAAACGGTCAGAGTTTGCACAGGAGCTCCGCGGCGGCTTCCATGGTGGCGTCGTTCTTGGCGAAGCACAGACGCACCAGACGGGTATCCGGCGCGGTCTCGTAGAACGGGCTGAGCGGAATCACGGCCACGCCGCCCTCGCGCACCAGCCACTCGCTGAAGTTGATGTCGTCGACGTCGCGGATGGCGCTGTAGTCCACCAGCTGGAAATAGCCGCCCGGTACGTCGAGCAGCTTCAGCCGCGAAGGCGCGAGCAACTGTCGAAACCGGTCGCGCTTGGCCTGGTAGAACGCCGGCAACTCGAGATAATGCGCCGGCGCGGACTCGAGGAATTCGCCGAAGGCCCACTGGGCTGGGTTGAAGGTGCAGAACGTGAGGTACTGGTGCACCTTGCGGAATTCGGCGGTGAGCGCCTTGGGCGCCACGGCGTAGCCGACCTTCCATCCGGTGCAGTGGTACGTCTTGCCGAACGAGGACACCACGATGCTGCGCGCGGCCAGTTCCGCGTGGCGCAGCACGCTCTGGTGGTCGGCACCGTCGAACACGATGTGTTCGTAGACCTCGTCGGAGAGCACGACGATGGGCGTATCGCGCACGACGGCCGCCAGTTCGTCGAGATCGGCCCGCGACAGCACGGCGCCCGACGGGTTGTGCGGCGAGTTGATCAGGATCATGCGCGTCTTCGGCGTGATCGCGTCGCGCACGCGCTGCCAGTCGATGCCGAACGAGGGCAGGCTCAAGGGCAGGTGCACCGCCGTGGCGCCCTGGAGTTCGATGGCCGGTTCGTAACTGTCGTAGCAGGGGTCGAAGACGATCACCTCGTCACCCGCGCGCACCATGGAGGCGATGGCCGAAAACAAGGCCTCGGTGGCGCCCGAGGTGATGGTGACCTCGGTATCCGGGCTTACCCGGTGGCCGTAGAGGCGCTCGGTCTTCAGGGCGATCTGCTCGCGCAGCTTGGCGATGCCGATGCCCGGGGCGTACTGGTTCTTGCCTTCGGCCATGGCCCGGGTGATCGATTCGCGCAAGGCTTCGGGCGGCTCGAAATCGGGGAAGCCCTGACCCAGGTTCACCGCCTTGTGTTCCACGGCGAGCTGGCTCATCACGCTGAAAATGGTCGTGCCGACCTTGGGAAGCTTGGTTTCGATCTGCATCGAGCGCTCTTATTCGTTTGGACGGCCAAACGCCGCCGGATGTTCCGATCCTAGCATGCGGCGCAAGGCCACCGCCCCCCTCGCCGAGGGGTCGGTGGCCACCGTTTCGCAGTCCTTGTGGTATTCGGCCCTCGCCTTGGGCAGGCGCTCGGCGAGGAAGTCGACGAAGCTGCGCACGGCGGGCAGCAGGCCGCGCCGGCTCGGGTAGACGAAATGCAGCGTGCCCTGTGCCGTGGCGTAGTCGGGCAACACCCATTCGAGCGCGCCGTTGGCGATGAGCGGCGCGCAGAATTCTTCGGGAATCAGCGCGACACCGCAGCATTGCACGGCCGCGGCGACCAATACCGAGAAATCGCCGCTCACCAGGCGCGGCTTGACCTCGACGGCCACCTTCTTGCCGCTGGGGTCGACCAGCTCCCACACCTGCGCGCCCTCGTGTTCGTACATCGACAGCGCGGGCAATTGCGCCAGCTCGTCGAGGTTCTTCGGTCGGCCGTTGCTGTCGAGGAACTTGGGACTGGCCACCAGCAGGTTGCGTGCGTAACCGATGCTGCGCAACACCAGGGTCGCGTCGGTATCGAGCTTCTCGCGCACGCGGATCGCCACGTCATACCCCTCGCCGATCAGGTCGACGCGGCGATTGGTGGCGGTGATGCGGATCTGCACCTTCGGATGTTCCAGCATGAAAGCCGGCAGCATCGGCCCGAGGACGTTCTGCGCCAGCGAGATCGGGCAACTCACCCTCACCACGCCGCGGGGTTCGGTGCGCAGTTCGTCCACGGCGTCCTGCGCGGCCCGCGCCTCCTCGAGCACGGCCCGGCAATGGGCATAGAAACGCTCGCCGATTTCCGTGACCACGAAGCGGCGGGTGGTCCGCTGGAGCAGGCGCACGCCCAGGCGGTCTTCCAACTGGGCGATGCGCTTTGACAGCCGCGACTTGGGAACGCCCAGGGCACGCCCGGCGGCCGAGAAACCTCCGTGCTCGACCACCGAAGCGAAGAAATACAGATCGTTCAGATCCTGGAGTGCGCCTTCCATCGATGGGTACCTGGCCGTTTCTCTATCGAAACAATCAGTCTACTCCAAGCCGTCTAATCGTCCAGCGTCCACCGGCGTATCGTCTTTTCCCATCGCGGCCACCGTGGCCCAGCCGAGGGAAATCCCCATGAAAGTCCTGCACATCGACGCCAGCGCCCTGGGCGCGCATTCAGTTTCGCGCAACCTCACGGCGGCCATCGTGGCCGAGTTCGTGCGCACCCATCCCAATGCCGAAGTCACCTATCGTGACGTCCACGCCACCCCGCTGCCCCATTGGGCCATGCCCGGGGCCGACGCCGGAGACACCGTCGGCGACGAGGTAATGGAGGAATTCCTGGCCGCCGACGTCGTGGTCATCGGCGCCCCGATGTACAACTTCTCGATCACCAGTTCGCTGAAGGCCTGGATCGACCGCATCGCCGTCGCGGGCAAGACGTTCCGCTACACCTCGGCGGGCCCGGAGGGCCTGGCCGTGGGCAAGAAGGTGATCGTCGCCTCGACGCGCGGCGGCATCTACAGCGCCGGCAGCCCGGCCGCCGGCATGGACTTCCAGGAGCCCTATCTCCGCGCCATGTTCGGGTTCCTCGGCGTGACCGACCTGGAGTTCGTTCGCGCCGAAGGCCTGGCCCTGGGCGATGAGCACAAGGCGAAGTCGATCGACACCGCGGTGGCGGGGATCGGTGGCCTGGCGAAGGCGGCCTGACGCTACCGTGACACTCGTCGCACCGGCCCCGGGCCGGTGCGACGGGGTTTAGCTACCCTGCTTGCCGGGCTTGTCCTTCGGCATGTTCTGATGCTCCTTCGGGTGCCCTTCACCGGGTACCTTGGCGCTGCCGCTGTGCGGCTTGGGATTGTCTTCCCGATAGCCGGGCGTCTGCTGCTTGTCGTCGTTGGTCATCGCCGTGTCCTCGCTAGTGGCGTTGCTGGCACTGCGCGTGGCCGCATTCGCAGGCTCCGCCCATGTTCTGGCTTTCCGCCGCCATGCGGCAGCTTTCGCTGCAGTAGTCCCGCGATATCGGCACCTGGCATCCGCAGCCGACGTGGTCGCAGGGCTTGGTCGCTTCGTTCATGCCTTCGTCTCCCGACGCGATGGATGCAACGACGAGCCTGCGCGGAGCGCCGTCTATTTTTCGTTACTGGCGGGCGAAGCCGCCCAACCGTGCGCCTCGACCAGCAGGGCGCTCAGGCTGCGCACGTCCTGGAGGTTATGTTCCGCCACGCGTCCGAGGTCGGCGGATGATCCTCCACGCAGGTACGTGAGCCATGCACGCGGGGCTTCCGAACCCGGCAGGTCGTCTTCGCGAACGATGCGCAGGAGATGGCGTTCCGCCGTCTGCATGCGGCAGTTGTCCCACACGTGCCGGTAACGTCGCCGCATGGGGTGCAGCAAGTCGACGTGGACCTTGCCCGCCAGGGGATTGGCGAGTCTCGCCAGGCGGTAGCGCGTGGCCAGCAAAGGCGCGTCGTACGACTTGCCGTTGTAGCTCACCAGTACCGTTTCGGCTTCGACCCAGCGGGCGAACTCGCGAAGCATCGCGCCCTCCGCCGCCATCGTGGTGATGTAGAGCTGACGTACGCGCAGTCCTTCGGGACGCCAGTCGGCCGCGCCGATCATGAAGGCGCGCGTACCCGTGCCGCCGGCCAGGCCGGTGGTTTCGGTATCGAAATGCAGCAGGTGTTCGCTGCGGGCTTCGCTCAGGCGGGCGAACGTGAGGTCGACGACGGGCGGTGGCGACGGCCACGCGTGGAGGTGTTCGAGGTAGCGAAGGCCGGGCGCGATTTCCTCGCCGGGGACGTGACGCGTGACGGGCCGAGGCGGACGTGGCGAGGTGGCGCGATCGCGTACGCCGGCCATGCGGCGCAGGGTGGCCAGGTCCATGGTGGGGCGAGCGCCCATCGCCGCTGAAGCGGCTCCCGTGAAAGCAGGGGCGATCGCCGATACGGCAGGCCTTTGTGGAAGCCGCTTCAGAGGCGATCCGGCCGGAACGGAAGCCCCGGCCTGCCGGCGCAGCGATGCCAGCTTCGAAGCCAGGTCGCTCACGCAGCCGCCCCCAGCAATTCGAGCACGCGCATCGCCAACGCCTTCGGCGTGACGTCGCGCCCTTCGTCCGCCGCCAGTACCGGTCCGACACAGGCCGGGCATCCCGCCTTGCAGTCGCAGCCCCGCAGGGTCTGCAACGCATGCCCCACCAGCTCCGGTGCCCGGCGGAACAATGGCTCGCTCAGACCCACGCCGCCGGGAAAGTTGTCGTACAGATAAACGGTGGGCAGGAAACGCTCGAGCATGTCCGGCCGTGTCAGGTCACCGCCCTCCCCGCGCAACTGCCCTCGTCCGGCGGCATCCACCTGCGCGGACCAGCCGCCGTCACCGGCGCCCACCGCCTTTTGCAGGTCGCGCGGCTCGGCCATCACGGCCACCACCGCCGAGGTGTGCAGCGCGTACGCCGCACCCAGGAATCCGTCGAGCGCGTGCTGGCGCGAGCGAAACGCCATGTCGAGCACCGTCTGCGGCAACTGCCACCACACGGCCGTCGTGTGCAGTTCCTGGTCTGGCAGGTTCACCGGCCCGTAGCCGATGTTCTCGTGCGTGTAGTAGCGGATCTTCTTGTAGCCCGAAACACGGCGCACCACGTGGACCTCACCGTGGCGCGCGCTACCTTCGCCCGCTTTCGCGCCGTCGAAGCACTCCAGCTCCTTGAGCTTGGTGTAATCGATGGCGTCGGTGTAGTAATCGACGCGCGTACGGGTGCAATACGCCTTGCGCCCGTCCCAGTCGAGTTTTTCCACCTGGTAGGGCACCGACTGCACCATGTGGATGGCACCTTCGTACAAGGTGAGCGCGGCGGCGGAGTAATCCACCTCGGCGATGATCGTCTGCCGGCCTTCGGTACGGTCCACCACCACGAAGTTGCCGTCGGCGACCGAGCGAAGGCTCACCGCGTTGGCCGGGTAGCTGTCGGCGATCCATTCCCAGCGATCGCCCTCGCGATGCAGTACCTCCGATTCGGCGAGTACCTGGAGAAAGGGCTCGGCGTCGTCCGGTCCGAAGGTGTCGCCGGCCACGAAAGGCAGTTCGAACGCGGCGCAACGGATGTGGTCGAGCAGGATCAGGGGCTGGTCGGGCTGGATGCGCGCATGCTCGGGACTGGCCTCGGTGAGGAAGGCCGGGTGACGCATCAGGTATTGGTCGAGCGGCGCGCTCGTGGCCACCAGTACGCCCAGCGACGGCTGCTGTCGACGCCCTGCCCGGCCGAAGCGCTGCCACGTGGCGGCGATGGAACCCGGATAGCCGTTGAGCACCACGGCATCGAGGCTGCCGATGTCCACGCCCAGTTCGAGCGCCGAGGTGGACACGATGCCGTCGACGTCGCCCGCGCGCATGTCCCGCTCCACCGCGCGGCGCTCCGTGGGCAGGTAACCGCCGCGATAGGCCCGGATGCGCGGAGGCTTGCGCGTGTCGTGGTCGAATACGTCCTTCAGGTACTTGGTGAGCACCTCCACCATCAGCCGCGACTGCGCGAAGACGAGCGTCTTCATCTTCGCCTTGATCGCCACGCGGGCAATGAGGCTGGTCTGCGAACGCGCCGATGCGCGCAGTCCGAGGTCGGGATTGATCACGGGCGGATTCCACAGCAACACGTGTTTGTCGCCGCTGGGCGCGCCGCTGTCGGCGACGGTGTGCACCTCGTCCTCGATCAACGCCTCGGCATGCCGGGTGGCGTTGCCGATGGTGGCCGAGCACAACACGAACTGCGGGCGCACGCCGTAGAAGGCGCAGATACGGCGCAGGCGACGCAGCACGTTGGCCAAGTGCGAGCCGAACACGCCGCGATAGGTGTGGATCTCGTCGATCACGACGTAACGCAGGTTCTCGAAGAACTGCGCCCACTTCGTGTGGTGCGGCAGTATCGCCTGGTGAAGCATGTCGGGGTTGCTCACCACCACGTCGCCATGCAGGCGGATGGCCTGCCGCGCGTCGCCCGGCGTGTCCCCGTCGAAAGTGAAAGCCTTCACGCCGAGTTCGCCGGCGCGGTTCAATTCCAGCAACTCCGCCACCTGGTCTTGCGCCAGCGCCTTCGTGGGAAAGAGATACAGGGCCTTGGCCCCGGCTTCGAGCGCGGCGGCCACCACGGGCAAGGTATAACAGAGCGTCTTGCCCGACGCCGTGGGGGTGGCCACCAGTACGTTCCGGCCAGCCCGCGCGGCCTCCCAGGCCTCCTGCTGGTGGCTGTAGAGCCGCTCGATGCCACGCGTGGTCAGCGCCCTGGCCAGCGGGGGCGGCAGGTCGTCGGGCAACGGAACGAACGAGCCCTCGCGACCGAACACGGTAAACGCCGAGCAGACACGGTCGCCGTATTTGTCGGTGAGGCGGTGCGCCAGCGTGCGACCGTCATGGTGGCTGGCGAGGATGGCGTCCGCCTCCGAGAGGCGTGCGGCTTGGAGGTAGGCGGCCATGGAAGGGTCGATACGGCAGTCGGGTGCCCGTTATCGCCCCTGCCCATCTCATATCCTGCGACCGGAGTGTCAGTCGACGACGTCGGCAACCCGCCAGACGCCGTTCTCGTCCTCGACCTTGATGTCCACCTTTTGCCCCGATTGGGCGCGGATCGACCCGATCAGGTTGCGTGCGTGCCGCATCGCCTCGTCGCGCGTGGCGAACGTGCCGACCACGTCGGCATTGCGACGCACCGGCCACGCGCCGCGCGGCGAGTCCGTATAGGGAAGGTAGAGGGTGAGCTGGGACAAGCGTCGATTCCCGTCGGCGAGCCCGTGTGGCCCATGTCCGACGCTAGGTGGCGCTTCGTGGTGGAGGCGTTACGGCGGGGTGGCGGCCCGTCTCACGTCAGCTCGAGTGGGCGACCCGCGCGGTATCGAGCCAGTCGGCGTGCTTCACGCCCCGGTCCATCGCCGCATCGACCGCCGAGCGCTCGTCGCCGAATTCCTCGAGCAGGGAAATCATGACGAAATCCCTTGGTCCCGCATGGGCGGCGGGTTCGACGATGTACGCGGCCTTCCAGGCACCCGTGGCGGTCCTGAGCGTTCGCACTTCGATGGAATAACGGCCAACGATACGTCGATGCACGATGTGGCCCCCTTCAAGCCGGCGCCGCGGCGACGCCTTGATTTTTGCGCCACCGCGACGAAAAGCACAAGCCCCGTCAGGCCTTTGGCGCGTTCTGTGCCGAAAGCCCTTCACCACTGGCCGGAATCGTGAAGTTCCGGGTCTCGCCCTGGCCCACCGTGGCGTCGACATCCATGCGATCCGCGCTGCAGGCACCGTGCGGCAGCACGCTCAGCTTGCGTGCGCCCGAGGGCACGTGGAGCACCAGTTGCTGGCCGATTTCCATATCGGCTACCGCCTTGTCGTCCACGTAGACGGCGCTGGAGCAACCGGCGCCCCAAAGCCCCTGGTCGCGCACGAGGTTGAGGGTGGCGTCGCCGTCGCCGGGATCCTGGTTGGAGAACGTGGTGCTCGACAACGTGTCGTGGATGCCGACGTGACGTTCGTTCTGGGTGGCGCAGCCGGCGAGCAGCACGGCACCGGCGAGGACGAGGTAACGCATGGGGCGGAACTCCTTACGTAAGGGGAAATCTCGCCTCCGTATAGGCCCTGCGTGCCGGAAACGCAAGCCGCGACATTCCGTAGACGCAACGCCCCCAAGAATCCCGCTCCACCTTACGAGGAGCACGCCATGGCCAGCCGGGACTGGATCGAGATCGAATCGTTCGAGGCCGTCGACGACAGCGGGCAGTTCGAGCGCCCGGACATTCCCCGCGTGGAGGCGATCCTGTCCGGCGCGCCGGAACGCGACTGGCAGCAGTTCTTCATCGTCCGTGCCCAGGCGCTGGAACAGGCGCACCCCGGCCTGCGGATGGAAATCCTCGCCGATCGCCTGGGCTTCCATACCCGCGCGGCCCATGCCGAGGAAACCTGTCGGCTGGTCTACGAGGCCGTGATGGGCACCAACCACGATTTCGCGGCCCAAAAGGCGGCCGAGGAGAAGCGCGTCCACGACCGCAACGAGGAAGTGCGCCAGCTGGTCGACCGGATCAAGGAGGTGAATTCGAACTGGCCGCCGGAGCCCTCGGCGAACTGACACCACAAAGGCCATTTTGCCAGCTAGACTTCCGCCATGAGCCCAACCACCGCCGGTCGTTCCGCCCTCGTTTTCGACCGTGCCCCCATGGTCGCCGAAACCGTTGCCATGGTGTTGACCGACGCGGGTTATACCGTCGAGCCCACCGTGACCTACCGCGACGCCAAACGCGCCTTCCACGGCATGACCGACCTCGACCTCATGGTGATCCACGCCGACACGCCCGGGGAGCATCGCGGCGGCGCCTTGCTGCAGGCGGCCCTCCGAGATCGTCCGCATACGGCGATGGTGGTGGTGTCCAGCCGGCTGCCGCAGGACATCGCGCCCTTTCCGCGCTCGGCCGTCTTCCTGGGGAAACCCTTCAGCCGCGACCAGTTGCTGGACGCGGTGGAGCGAGCCCGCAACGCACGCTCGACGCGCTGACGAGGCCATCCCGGGCCAGGATGGGCGCGGACCGCGCCCATCGCTTCAACCGGGCACCGCTTACAGGCAGCCGATGGCTTCCTCGCGGAAACGGCCGTCGTAATCGCCCTTGCCCTTCTGCAGTTCGTACATCACCACCTGGGCGCCCGCGCCGTTGGCGTGCACTTCCAGGCGCTCGTGCTTGCCGTCGTCGTTGGCGGTGACGGTGCCCTTGTCGTCCTTCGCGTCCCCCTTGGCGTCCTTCGACAAGGCCTGCCACTTCGGCACGATGCACTGCACGTACGCACTGACGCTCTTGTCGGTCTTGCTGCTGAGCTTGGGCAGGGTGTCTTTCATGCCGCTGGTGGCGCAACCGGCGAGTACGAGGCAGGCTGCGGACGCAAGGACGACGTATTTCATGCTGGGTTCCACGATGAAGTTCCGCGGATTCTAACGCGAGCGCGGTGCCCTGCGTTTACGTGCCCGGATTCGGGACGCTGCGAGCCTCGGCCTTCGCCAGCTGGCTGGCGCTGCACTTGAGGTAGGGCGACGAGGCCAGCCAGCGCTTGTCGGGGTAATACGAAAACACCATCTGACCGCCCTTGAGGGCGTCGATGAGCTTATGCGCGACGGCCAGGCGGACGGCCGGGCATCCCCAACTGCGGCCGATGCGGCCGGCGACCTTCGCCATGGCCTCGTTCACGTAGGCCGCGCCGTGGATGACGATGGCCCGCGCCAGGGCCTGGTCGTTCACGCCCGGCTCCAGCCCGCTCATGCGCAACGAGTAGCCGTTCTTGCCCATGTAGGTGTCCGAGGTGCGGAACAGGCCGATGCTCGAGGCCAGGCTCTCGGGCGCGTTGGAGAACCGGGTGGCGTTCGCGTCGCCGCTGTTCTTGCCGTGCGCCACCAGTTCCTGGAAGAGAAGCTTGCGGTGGGTGATGTCGAACACCCACATCCGCGGCTGCGAGGAGGGCCGCGAGTAATCGATCACCGCGAGGCGATCGGCGGGTTTGCCGTCCTGGGTCTGCGCGCACTCCGCCGCATCCACCGCCAGTTCGATGACTTTCGGGTCGGCCGAGGGCGCCAGGCGCGCCAGCGCCTCGCCGAGCGTATCGGCGGCATGGGCTTGGGCGGGAAGGAAAAACAGGGCGCCAAGGAGGGGCGCGCACGCGATCAGCGAACGGAACGGACGGATCATCGGGACAGCCGGCAAACGGGTATCGGTCGATGCTAACGCGCTGGTCATTCCTTGACCACAATTCCGTCACATCGCTGCCCTTCATATAGGTGAAGGGTTAAGAAACCTCGCCGTCAAACCACGGATCGATAGACCATGACTATGGAAATTCGGCCATGCGCCCTCATCGCGGGTATCGCGCTTGCCGTCATGCCCCTCCTCGGCACGGCGCAGGTGGCCCCGGCACCGAGTTCCACGCCATCCCCTCCCCCGATCGTCGCACCGGATCCCGCCGATATCGCCACCGCCGTGGCTCCGCCGCCGACGGACGACCCGATGGCGCAGGCCATCTATGCCCGCATCCAGCGGATGACCCCCTTGCAGGCCGGACCGTTGCCTCGCCAGGACGCCGCGATAGGCAAGGCCGTGTCCGATTTCTACGCCCAGCGCCATTACGCGGCCGCCTGGGCCGACGAGGACAACGTGCGCCAACTGCTTGCCGGCCTCGCCTCGACGGACGGCGACGGCCTGCTGCCCGAGGACTATCACCTCTCCGCGCTCAAGGCGGCGTTCGGCGACCCCGGCTGGAAGGACGCGCCGCCCGCTCGTCGCGCCGAGGTGGAAATCGAAGCCAGCGCCGCCTACATCACCGCGCTGATCCAGCTGGCGCGAGGCAAGGTCGATCCGGTGCGCCTCGATCCCGCCTGGAATTTCGATCCGGCGGCGATCGATCCGCAGCAGGGCATGTCGATGCTGCAGACGTCCATCGAGGAGCGCAGCGTCGAACAGGCCTTCGCCATGGCCCGGCCGCAACATCCCCTGTATGCGAAGCTTCGCGACGCCCTCGCCGGCTTGCGCGAGCAGGCCGCGAAAGGCGGCTGGCCCGTCGTAGCCGAGGGCCCCACCCTCAAGCCCGGCATGACCGATCCGCGCGTGGCCTCGCTGCGCCGACGGCTGGTCGCCGGCGGTTACCTCGATCCCACGCTGGCCACCGGCGAGCACTTCGACAATCCGCTGGCCGATGCGACGAAACGTTTCCAGGCCGACCAGTACCTGCATGCCGACGGCCATGTCGGCGCCGATACGCTCGCCGCCCTGAACGTGCCGATCGCCGAACGCATCGGCCAGGTGCGGGTGAACCTGGAGCGCGCGCGCTGGCTGCTGCACGCCTTGCAGGGCACCTTCGTCGTGGTCGACGTGGCGGGCTACAAGATACGCTTCTACCGTGATGGCCAACCCGTCTGGACCTCGCGCGTGCAGGTGGGCAAGCCCTATCGCAGCACGCCGATCTTCCGCTCGCAGATCACCTACGTCACCTTCAACCCGACCTGGACGATCCCGCCCACCATCCTGAAGAACGACGTGCTGCCGAAGATCCGGCGCAACGCGGGTTACCTCGCGGCCAATCGCATCCGCGTGCTCGACGGCGCCGGCAACCGGCTTTCGCCGGCCAGCGTCGACTGGTCCAATCCGCGTGGCATCACGTTGCGCCAGGACGCCGGCCCCGGCAATTCGCTGGGACGGGTGGTGATCCGCTTCCCCAACTCGTTCGCGGTGTACCTGCACGACACGCCGCACCAGGAACTCTTCGAGCAGGCCAAGCGCGACACCAGCTCAGGCTGCATCCGCGTGGAGCACCCGCTCGATCTGGTGCAATTGCTGTTCAACGATCCGCGGAACTGGAGCCGCGAAGCGATCGATGCGCGCATCGCCGCGGGCAAGACGCAGAACGTCACGCTCCCCACGGCCGTGCCCGTGTTGCTCGCCTACTGGACCGTGGACGTCGACGACGACGGCAAGCTCGCCTACAAGCCCGACGTCTACCAGCGCGACGGAGCGTTGCTCGCCGCCCTGGACCGCCCCCAGCCCCTGGAAGCTCCCTGAGCGACCGGCGGTTTCGCCGCCGCCGAATGCTCGGGAGGGTGCGGCTTTTCGTCCGTATTCCCGCTGGCGATGGCAGGTGCAACAATTCGTCCATGAATGCTCCCCCCGAAGCGACCGAAACCCTCCTCCACCACCAGGTCCGGGACGAGGGCTTCGCCTTCGTGCAGGGCACGGACATGCGCCGGCTGTTCGAGCACACCGCGCCCTTGTCCGACTGGGAAGCCTTCGCCGCGAGCTGGAACGCGCTCGAGCCGGATACGTACCTCGCCGCCACCGGCCGTTTCCGCCGCCGTCGCCACGCGACCTACGCAGCCTCCCCACACGGTCCGATCGAACGCAAGCCGCACCAGGCGCACTACCAGACGCTGGCTTACAACACGCTGCAGGGCGATATCGAGCGCTGGTTCGAACCGGTGTTACCCGAAATCGCCGACGGCGCGAGCATGCACGCCATCCTCGACTATTGCCGCGACGTCTTCGGAAGCCTATCGCCCGACGTGACCCATTGGCACGTCGAGGTGCACCAGTTCCGCATCGAGGCCTCGGCCGGCTCCTCGGGCGAGCCCACGCCGGAAGGCAGCCACCGCGACGGCGTGGATTACGTGCTCGTGCTGCTGGTCGATCGCGAAAACATCGCCAGCGGCACCACCACCATCCACTCGCCGGACGGCCGGGAACTGGGCGAATTCACCCTGACCAAACCGCTCGATGCGGCATGGATCCACGATCCGCGCGTGTTCCACGGGGTGACACCGGTGACGCCGATCGATCCGTCCAGGGCCTCGCATCGCGACGTGCTGGTGGTGACGTTCCGCCGCGACTGAATCCACGGCAATTGGGCGAAATTCTCAAAGGTTCGGCGACAAATCCGTGTAATAATGGGATTTTTCACCGCATTGAACCATTCGCGATGAATTCGTCAGGCAAATACGATTTCCGCCAGTTCCAGGAGGAACTCGCCGCCCTCGATCGCCAGATCGCCGGTCGCTCACCCGAGCCCACGCCCCCGCCGAAAGCCGAACCCGCTCCTAAACCGGCGCCCAAACCGCGCGGGCGGCCGAAGAAGGTCGATCCGCTGGCCGGAGCCCGCGAGGAATTCGACGCCCTGCGCCAACGCTACAGCCTCACGGTGGCCGACGTGGTCGCCTGGTTCCCTCCCGAAGAAGGCATCGCCTACCTGCAAGGCCTGTTGGAGGTCAAACCGCGTCGCCGCCGCAAGTCGGTGGATGCGGATGCCGTAGCCGAAAACGGCGGCGACGAGGGCTGAACCTCCGAAGCCGTATTGAACCCGCGGCGGCACGCGAGCGGGTTCGACGAGGCGAGCGCCGGATGCGTCGGGACCGCCGATGCAGGGGCCAGCCGCGCTCTTGTCGGTCGAGATGGCGACGCCGTGCCACTCCCGCCGGTCATCCATGGTATGTAACGGCATGACCATGCCCATGCCGCCCACGACGGTCGCCGACGCCCTGGCTTCCCTGGCCGCTCACGAATCCCGGCGGGCCATCCGCGCGCTGTCGGAGACGTCCGACCGTCACAAGGGCGTGCACGAGGCGCGCAAATCGATCCGCCGGCTCAAAAGCCTTCTCGCCTTGGGCGAGGAACCTTTCGGCAAGACGCTGGAACCGATATGGGCCGAGCTGTCGTCGCTCGCCACGGGACTGTCCTCGCTGCGGGACGCGCACGTGGCCGCGACCATCGCACGCGGCGTCGCCGGCGAACGGCCTTCCCCGCCATGGAAACGAGCCATCGGCCTGCTCGAGGCACGCCGGGACGCGAAGCTCGACGACGCCCTGCGAAAAGACCCGGCCTTCCGCCGCCGCCGACAGCGATTGGCGGATGTCGGGGCGCAGATCCAGTCGCTGGCATGGAGCAAGCTCGAACGCCATGACGTCGAAAAGGCCCTGGCCCGCTCCGAGCGTCGCGTGTCGAAAGCGGAAGCGCGCGCGGCGGATCGGGGCACCGATATCGACCATCACCGCTGGCGCCGCCGTGCCCGTCGGTTGCGCATGCAGTTGGAGTTCTGGCGCAAGGCACTGAAAGCGGTGGAAGCGTCGTCGCATCATCGAGGACACCACGGCAAGACCGCGGTGAAGAAGATGTCGGAGCTGTCGGACGCGCTGGGCGCGCGACGGGACCTGCGCTCGTTGCGCCGCGTGCTGCGAACGCTCGACGGGATGGGGCCGCTGGCCCCGTTGCTCGACGACATTCGGCAGGCGCTGAAAGCACAGTCTGCGTAAATCGCCTATCCCGGCCCGTCGTGACCGGCAATTTCATACGGACGTCCAAACGATGGCAACGCCGGCTGAACGGGAGTACGCTCGGCGTTCCCTTCCCCGGAGCACGTCATGTCCCGAATCGTCTTCAAGGTCGTCGCCCTCGCCGGCATGGCCGCCCTCCCCGTCCACGCCGCCGACACGGCCAACGCGAAGGATGACAAGGGTTGGGTGTCGCTTTTCGACGGCAAGAGCCTCGCCGGCTGGCACTCCTTCAACCAGAAGGGGACGGGCAAGGCCTGGAGCGTGGACGATGGCGCGATCCGCCTGGAGCGCGGCCACGAGGCGGCCGACGCCGACGTGGCCGATCTCGTCAGCGACAAGGAATACGAAAACTTCGACCTGAAGCTCGAGTGGAAGATGACCGCCTGCGCGGACGCCGGCATCATGTTCAACGTCAACGAGTCGCCGAAATATCATTACACCTGGGAAACCGGCCCCGAAATGCAGATTGCCGACCTCGTCTGCACCAAGCCCGACAGCTATACGCTCTACGAGCGCTCGGGCGACCTGTTCGACATGATCTCGTCCCGTGTCGAAAACGTGCTCGAGCACGGCAACTGGAACCAGATCGAGATCATCGTCGACCACGGCCACGTGCAGTTCTTCCAGAACGGCTACAAGACGGTGGACACCACGATGTGGACACCGGAATGGAACGCCCTGGTATCCAAGACCAAATTCGCGAAGATGCCGGGCTACGGCCTCTTCCACAAGGGCCGCATCTCACTGCAGGGCGGCGAAGACAAGGGCGTGGAACCGATCCACATCTGGTTCCGGAATATCCGCATCAAGGAACTGGGCTGACGGGCGTTTACCGCCCGCCAGCCGGAGCGCGCTCAGCGTCAGTGCTCGAGACTCCCGCTACGGCAGCTCTTCGGCGCGTTGAACACATTGCATCGCACATGCGCGCCGTTCGGGAACCCCACGGCATAGCCCGCGGCCGAGGGCTCACCCGCCGGGTAGTCCGTGCTGATCAGCTGGGCGCCGCTGGCGAGTACCACGTCGCTACGCGAACCGTCGTTGCGAAGGCCCTGGCCCTGCGCCGGATCGTCGGTGCGCGCACGCACGAGGTAGCCGCGCGTCACGAGATCGTCGATCTTCGCCTTGTCGCATTCGTTGCACTCGGTGAACGCGGCATCGGCCTCGCCCGGCGTGGCGTTGGTGAAAGCGACGCGGCCGCGCAACGAGGGATGCCCATCGGTATACACCGATTCGACCTTGCGCTGGTCGAGCAGGAACACGACCTTGCCGCGCGCGGCGTCGATCGTGGGCCAGCCGCCATCCCGAACCGCGGCATCGAGCGTGTCGTGGGGGCCACGCACGTCATCGGGCACGATGGTCTCATCGCGCGGAAACACCGAGCCGATCTCCCCGTCGAGCGCATCGAACACGGCCGGCGTGAAGCGCTCGGGCGTCACCGTCGGAATCTTGACCTTCAGCGGTTCTTCCTTCGTTTCCAGCAGCACGAACAGCGGCGAGTGCCGCGGATGGGCCTTCGACCACGCGCGCAACTCTTCCAGGCACGCCACGAAGGGCTGGCAGGTGCTGCGCTGATCGAAGCCCTGGATATGCATCACCTTGAAGCCCGGCTTTTCCCACACGCCCGGCGCCGCCGTCGGCGGATCGGCCGGCAGGCCGTTCACGGCGATCATGTGGTCGATCACCGGATCGAGGTAGAGACCGCCCTTCGCGTCCGAATAGACATCGATCTCCACCTGCCGCACGCCGTCGTCGAGCTGGCGGGTGAGCGAAGGATGGCTGTAGTCGATGGCGGCGAACCGCTGCGCCGCCTCCTTCATCATCACCTTGCGGGCGCTGGACGCGAAACCGGCGTGATAGCTGTTGTGCGTACCGATCACCTGGATCTGGTTGATCCGCACCGCGTCGGCACCGGCGACCGGCATCGCCGCGAATATCGCGCCGGTGGCCATGGCCAGCACATGGAAACGGTTGAGCATCATCATATTTCTCCGTTAACGGCTCAGCGGGACGATCGCGTGCAAAAAAGGTAAATCCCGGAATGGACATGGAGAGCCGGCGGGAACGGCTATGCCTAGGTCGATATCCGCGGCGTGCCCATGAGCGAAAACGCCTGCGAACGACCGCGGTGACTTCACCATGACAGCCCAAAATGTACAAATAAAGTCGAGGGTCACGCGACGCCCCTCATCTGCTGCTAAAGTCGCGAGCTGCGCGCATCCCCAGCGCCCCGCCACCGTTCGTGACCGTGCATCGCTCCTTCTACCGCCGCTTCTTCCCCCATTTCCTGCGACAGGTCGCGGAAGACCGCTTCGTCGTGCTAAACGTCGACGGGTTGCCGGTCGGCCTCTCCCGGTCGGACGTGGCATCCGTCGAGGACACCGACGGCACGGTGCCTATCCGGCTGCAGCTCGACGAGGCGGTGCTGCTCGAACTCGAGGCGCTGGGCGCGCGCATCGCGATGGAAGGCATCTACCTGTTCGACGCGAAGGACGATCCCACGGCCTCGGGCCTGGGGTTCAGCGATTACGCGAATCGTCTCCACGCCATCGCCTCGCTGGCGGTCACGTCCTGATGCGGATGACCTCGCGCGTGGTGTGGTGGCATGCCGACCTGCAATTCGCGGTGCTGGAGCGGCATGGCAGTTTCGCGGTCGCCAGCGTGTACGAGGGCCTCATCGAGCTGGGCGACGAACTCCACGGAAAGCTGCCGATGGAGGGCGCCTGCCAGCTTACCGAGAGCGTCAGCGGACGTTCGGTATGGCTATCCGTCGAAGCCGTGGGGCTTACCGAGGAGGAAGTCAGCGAACTGCTGGGGCACCTGCGCGACTGACCTCTCGCATGCGGCTCAGGCCACGGTAGAGCCAGCGTGCCGGCGCATACATGTGGAAGCCGGCGGTGGCGGTGCCCGAGCGCACGATATACAGCGACCCGCAAGGCTCCCCGCGACTGGCGAGCACGCGCTTGTACTGGTTGTCACCGTAGCCGAAGCTGATCCGCTCGCCGGGACAACGGTCCATCACCCCGCGGATGGCCTGGAACACGGCCACCGACCCGATGCCCGCCTTCGCCACGGCCTCGTCGTAACCGAGGTCTTCCACGAGGTAGGTGCCGCTGATCCGGTAACCGTGGACGTAGGCCAGGGGCCGCCCCTCGCGCAGCACCACGTGGCCGATCAACTGGCCCGACGCGGCCAGGCGCCGGAACAGCTCCACCCGCGCGGGCGCCTCCCAGTCGATGGGCAAGGCGTCGTGATGCCAGGTTCGCGCGTACGCCTCGTTGATCAGGCGGCAATACGCCGGCATGGCCTCGGGGGTGTCGAACACGTGCAGCGCGGCATCGCCGCCGAGTTTGCGGTAGGCGCGGCCGACGCGTTGCACCAGGTCGGTACGCTTCTTCTTGTCCAACGAGGCGAGCCAAGCCTCCGACGAGGGATGGGGATCGATGGTCCAGTGCGTCTGCTCGCGAAGGTGGGCCGATACCGCACGGAATCCCCTGCCCTTCGCCAGTTCGGCGGCGAAGGAGTCGTCGAGCCGGGCTTCCTGGATCCGGATCACCCGCAGGGCGGGCTCGCCGGTAAGCTGCCGTGCGATGGCCGTGCCCACGGCCTTGCGATCGGCGGCTCCCGCGACCACGCCGGTGCCGAGCAGGCGCAGCGCCGTGCCGCGATACACGCGAAGGCGGCGGCCGGCCAGGTCGAGCCGTGCCGTGTGTTCGGCCGCCAGAAGCGGGGCGTATCCGAGCAAGCGGCCTTTCTCGTCGTGCGCCACGACCACGTAGGGCGTGGTGCCATCGTCGCGGGCGGACACTTCGTAGGCCAGCCAGTCGGGGTGCTGCACGATGCTGCTCGCGGCCTCCGCCTGCTCGGCCACCGCGGCCATGTCGTCGCGCATGGCGCGCAGTTCGTCGAGCGAATGCAACGTGGAGCAGAGCACGTTCATGGCGAGGCCTTCACGGCAGCGGGTCGCACGCTGGCCAATGCGCGCACGAAGAAGCGTCCCGGCGGCCCGAGGCGGCGGCCGATGCCTTCCATGAGCTGCAGGTCGTCGCGGCTCCAATAACGCACCAGGGCGCTGCCCGGCACGTACACCAGCATGAAGACGAGCGCGCCGGCCAGGAATCCCCAGCGCGACGGCAAGGAATCGGTCACGGCCCAGGCCGCCAGGGTGGCGGCCGCGCCCACGGCGAACAACCGGGCCATGGACGCCAGGGGCAGGCCGCCGCGCGTGGCCTTGCGCAGGTAATGTACGGCCAGGGCCATCTCCACCACGCGCGCCCCGGCATAGGTAAACACGGCGCCGGCCAGGCCGAAGGGCGGAATCAGCGCGATGCCGAGCATGGCATTGGCCGCCAGCGCGACCACCGCGATGCGGATGCGGTCGTCCTGCCGGTCCACCACGGTCTGAAAGGCGGCGATGCCGTTGCCGATCAGCAGCAGGCCACCGAGCACGAGCGTGGCTTCGATGGCGGGAATCGCGGCGACGTAACGCTCGCCGTACATCAGCCGCACGATTTCCGGGGTGGTGACCAGCCCCAGGCCGGCGATGGCGACACCCATCGCCCAGTAGAAGCGCGTGGCCTCGGAAAGGAATCGCGCGGCGCGTGCCGCCCCGCTCTCGCCGAAGGTCTTGGCCATATAGGGCAGCAACGTCGAGGTGAGCCCCACCGAAAACAGTTGCACCGCGCCGCGGGTCAACGTGCCCGCGATGGCGAAATAGCCCACGGCCACCGAACCGGTGAACGTGGTGAGCAGGAAGACCTCGATGGTGCCCACGCGGAACGAGCCCATCAGCACGAGGGCCGCCGTCAGGCGCAGGTGGCGATTCACCCGCGCCGTCATCGCTTCCGGCACGTCGCCCGGCGCGAAGGGACGGCAGCAACGGCGGTACATCAGGCGGTTGATGAGGTTGAGCATCAGGCAGGCCACCGCGAACAGCGCCACGAACGCCGTCAGGCCCAGGTGCAACAGCATCGCCGCCAGCACGAACAGCATGCCCACGATGCCGCCCGCCACGGTGGCCACGGCTTCGGGCTCGAAGCGCTCCTGCCCCTTGCCGATGGCGACGAGCATCGCGTAGTTGGCCTTCGCCACGACGGCGATGGCCACGAGCCCCATGATGGGCAACCAGTCGCCGCTCCACTCGCTGGGCCGCACGATGACGGCACCGACGACGAAGAGCGCGAGCACGGCAGCCGAACTCCAGGTCTGCAGGCGCGAGAAGCGCGCCGCGAGGTGCGCGGCCAGCGACGGCTGGCCCATACCGTCGGCCTCCGCGATGAACTTCGTCGACGAGGTGGTGAGCGCATGGTTGGAGCAGACGATGAGCCAGCCGCACAGCCACACCGTGAACGCATAGCGGCCGAAGTCGCTCGGGCCGAGGGCGCGGGCGATCCACACGCTCATCAGCAGGCCGAGGGCGTATTCGACGTAGGTGGACACGGTGACGATGCCCACGCTGCGCAGGACGGCGATGCGGCGGTTCATGGCGCGCGCCCCGCGCCGGGCTTCTGCTGGATCATCCACTGGGCGACGCCCGCGCCGCGGTTGTTCCAGTTGAAGCGCCGTAGGGTATCGGAAATGGCGGCGCACGCCGGCGCGTAGGAGTTCCCGACGGCGTCGAAGCGCTTTTTGAACAGGGCCGCCTGCGCCGCATCGTGGGCGAAGTAATACGCCGCGGCGACGGGCAGGCCCAGTTCCACGGTATGGCCGTCGCTGTACCAGCCTTCGGATTCCTGGATCTTCATCAAGGCCTTTGCATCGGCCTTCGACGACGACCAGTACCAGGCGATCTGCCCGTCGGGGCCGGAGCAGCCGTTGCGCCAGTCGTGCGGCGATACGAGCAGTTTCGGATCGATCCAGCCGTAGCGTTCCAGATAGAGTCCGAAGCCGAGGATCATGTCCGGGATGCGCCGGTCCGAGGTCACCAGCCAGGCATGCCAGAGACCGTCGATGATGTTTTCGCTCATCCATGGCGAAGCGCCGCGCACGTCGTCCTTGCCGCCACGATCGTTCTCGTGAACGTTCCAGCTGTTGCGCCACGAGCCGTCGTCGCCGAGACCGTCGGGGTTGCTGGCCTGGTGTGCCTGCAGCCAGCCCACGCGCGCGTCGATGCGCTCACGGTAGGCTTCGTCGCCGGTCAGTTCATAGGCGGCGACCGTTTCCAGCAGGCCGAGACCGGCCAGGCGCTCGGTGAAATAATCGTCCGGATGACGATACGGACCCGGCTCGCCGTTCCAACCGCCGTTGTTCCACAGCGTGGCCATCTTCTTCACCAGCGCCGCATCGTGCATGCCGTCGTCGCCGGTCAGCGCCACGGCGAGCAGGATCGGCTCGATGTAGACGTATTTGACGTCACACGGCTTTTCGTCGGGTAGCCAGCCGCCGGCGCAGACGGGGCTGGCCGCGATGCCCTCGCGGCGAATGCCTTTCATGTACCAGCGATAGCTTTCCTCGGCGGCTCCCAGGTAATCCGCCCTGCCCGTGCGCACGTAAGCCTTGAACAGCGTCGACGGACGATCGAACAGCCACGCCGTGCTGTCCTTGACCGGCATGTCCTTCGCCCATTTGAACTGCGCGTCGACGTAGCCCGCATACGCCTCGCCACGCCTGGCGACGGACTGCGGCCCCGCGATCAGCGAGGCCGTGAGCCATGCGGGGTTGAGCGTGGCGAGCGCCGCGGGACGCTCATCCACCAGCCCTTCCGCATACGGCCATGCCTCGAGCGCCGCCGTACGCTTCGTGTCGAACAGGAAGTAATAGCGCCCCGGCGCGCCATGAAACTGGGCGCGGACGGCACGCAAGCTACCTTTGTCCTTGCCGACGTGCCAGGTGAGCATCGTCGTGACGGCGGCCGGCACGTCGACGCCCTTCGCGTCGACGATCCGCAGCATCGCGGCATCGTGCAAGGCACCGGGAGGAAACGGGATACCGACCGATACCGGAAGCGCGTCGCCCTGCCCGGCCGCGCGGACCACCTCGATGCGTTGCGCGTCGGGCAGGCGGTCCGCCGACCGCGCATGCCCGGACCACGCCATGGCCGCGAGGCCCAGCAGAAGGCCGAGCACGACGAGCACGTGGCGCGACAGCGACGGGGGTGCGCGCTCCGGTTCGTGCCAGTGGCGCCGGCGGCGCCCCGGCGTGGCGATGGCTTGTCTCATGCGGCCGATACCCTCGGCAGGCTCGCGTCCACCATGTGCCGCTCCCACGCCAGCGCGGTACGCACGATGACGTCGAGATCGTCGTATTGCGGCTTCCAGCCGAGCACGTCGCGAAGGCGGTCGCTGCGCGCGATCAGCATGGCGATGTCGCCGGGCCGGCGCGGCAGTTCCACCACGTTCAAGGCGTGGCCGCCGATGCGCGCGACCGCGTCGATCACCTCGCGCACGCTGTAGCCATGGCCATAGCCGCAATTGAGCGTGGTGGACGAACCGCCGGCGCGCAGGTAGTCGAGCGCGCGAAGGTGCGCGGCGGCCAGGTCGTCCACGTGGATGTAATCGCGCACGCCGGTGCCGTCGGGCGTGGCGTAGTCGGTGCCGTAGATCGACACGCAATCGCGCTTGCCCACCGCATGCTCGCAAACTACCTTCACCAGCAGCGTGGCGTGCGGCGCGGAATGACCGATCCGGCCCAGGAGATCGCAGCCGGCGACGTTGAAGTAACGCAGGATCACGTGCCGCATCGCGCCCGTGGCGCACCAGTCGCGCAGCATGGTCTCGGACATCAGTTTCGAGTTGCCGTACGGATTGGCCGGCCGCGTCGGCGTGTCCTCGTCGGCCACGCCGTCATCCGTGTTGCCGTAGACCGCGGCCGTCGAGGAAAAAATGAACTTGTCCACCCCGGCACCCGCGCAGCTGGCCAGCAGGTTTCGCGTGTTGCAGGTGTTGTTGTCGTAGTAGCGCAGCGGATCGGCCACCGATTCGGGCACGACGGTATGCGCCGCGAAATGCAGCACCGCGCCCACGCCCCAGGTCTCCAGCGTGCGCGAGACCAGCTCGCGGTCGCCCACGTTGCCTTCCACGAACACCGCGTCACGATGCACCGCCTCGCGAAACCCCGTGGAGAGGTTGTCGATCACCACCACCCGATCGCCGCGCGCGATCAACTGCTGCACCGTGTGGCTGCCGATGTAGCCGGCGCCGCCCGTCACCATCACCGTATTCATGCCGGACTCCCCGCCCCGCCCCGTGGAAAATTGCGCGACATCCAGTCGCCGATGCCGTCGAGCAGGCGCGAACGGTCGCCGGTGAGGATGTAGGTGTGATCGGTTTCGCCCGCGTAGCGGGTCGTGACCGACGGATGGCCCATGACGCTGCCGAAGCATTCGCGAAACTGCCGCGCGTGGTTGAAGACGTTGCTGATGCCGCCGGAGTAGACGAGGTACAGCTTCATGCCCCGCTCCACCATCCCGGTGAAATCGGCGATCACCTCGTCGCGCGGCGCGGGTGCCACGGCGAAGATCGGATCGGACGAGGTGGCCGACGATACGCTCGCCGGTTTCCTGCGGCGCAGGCGGCGCAACCACCGTGCCGGATCGAACAGGCGCGGCAGGTAGTGGCGCAGCCGGTAACCCGGCGTGCGATACGCATAGCCGTCGAGGAAGACGGCGCCCGCCACGCGAGGGTCGGTCGCGGCCACGGTATGCGCGTTCTGCGCGCCGGAGCACAGCCCCACGAGCACGAAGCGTTCGCACCCGGAACGCTCGGCGAGCAGCGCCATCGCGTCGGACAGGTCGGCGCACACCTGCTGCGTGCGCGTGAGGCTGCCGCCCGCCGCGCCGCTGTCGCCGAGCGTGGACAGGTCGAAGCGCAAGGTGGGGTAGCCGTCCTCGTTGAGACGGCGGGCCATCTCGACATGCAGGCGGAACGGCCCGATGCGGTGGACCAGGCCCGCGTTGACGACGATGACGCCGACCTTCCCCCTCGCTTCGCCCGGTAGCCCGGCGATGCCGACGAGGTGCCTCGCGCGTCCGAAGCGATGGGCCTCTTCGCGGATCATGCGGCGATCCCCAGGTGCGTGGTGACGGCCTGGATCAACGGATGCGAGAGGATCGCGCTCTCCAGTCGGCCGAGGTCGTCCCAGGTGGTGGGATGGCCGAGCGATACCACACGGGCGCCGTTGGCCGAGGGTTCGCCATGCCCCGATTCGACGAGCAGCGTAGGGACCGGCGGAGCGGCGATGCGCAACCCCGACAGTTGCGCGCGCAAACGCTCGCCGACGTTGAACCCCAGCCACTGGCCGGCCACGTCGTCATGCCCGCGCGGACGATTGAACCGTCCCGTGTCTTCGCGGAGCGCGACCTGCAAACTGTCGAGGCGAGCCACGTGGGCCGCGCCGTCGAGTACCGCATCCCAACCGATCACCTCGGTGAAACCGGCGCGCGTCGCACTCATCGCGATGCTCGCGCCCAGGCGCGCGCCGAACGCCACGATGCGATCGGTACCCGCGCGCAGGCGCAACTCGCCCGCGGCGGTCGCCGTGTCGGCCACGCAGCGCTGCCAGTCCACCTCGATGCTGTCGCCGGCGGAATCCCCCGTACCGTGGTAATCGAAGCGCAGCACCGCCACGCCCTTGCCGGCGAGCGACTGCGCCATCTGCCGGTAGAGACGATGGCAGCGGATGAGGTCCTGGCCCAGGGGCGGGCACATCAGCACGCCAAGGCGCGCCCGTCCCGCGGGCGCGTGGTACATGCCGAACAGGCCGGCATCGGGTCCGAAGAAGAACGGAAGGTCGGAATCGGTGCGCATGGTTATCTCCTGTAGACCACGCCGACGAAGAACTGCGTTTCGCGGTAGCTCTGTCCCACCGCGTCGCTGGTGCGGCGCTCCCGGGCCACCGAGGCATGCCAGCTCCAGTGGCGATTCCACTGCTGGGAGAGGTCCAGCCCGAGACGCACGGTGGTATCCCTGCGGTCGAGGGTGTCGTAGCGAAGCTTTTCGAACGTGCCGAATCCCGAAAGGGTCAGCGTGGGACGGATGCGGTAGCCCAGGCCGACGCTGACGCCGCGCGCCGTCTGGTCGAACGTATGGTCGTCGCGGTACCGAAGTTTGTTGAACGCCGGCGAGACGGTGAGGTTGATCCGCTCCGAACGCCAGTTCCACGAGGCTTCCAGGCGCCGCTCCTTGTAGACCTGCGACCCGATCACCGCGCTGCCCACGCTGATGCCGGAGGCGGCGCCGCGCCCCAGGCCACCGGTGTTGGCGAAGGGATCGAGCGACTCGACGCGGTCGGCCGCGCTGCCCAGGCCGCCGGCGCCGGTGGTGCCCGGCGCGGCGATGATGTCCTGCGCCGCATCGGCGTACTGGTAGGCACCGGCCAGCGTGAAGGCGTTGCGCGGCGTCGGCTGCCAGCCGATGCGCAGGCGCGCCAGCGGCGCCGAGCTGTCGCCGCCCTGGTCGAAGCTGAGTCGCGTCGCGCCGACCATCACATCGGCGTCGAAATGCGCCAGCGTGCTGGTGTAGCGCACGAAGGCCTCCTTCCGATCGTAATCCGCGCTCGAGGGCTGGTTATTGAAATTGACGTGCTGGTATTCGACGTTCGCGGAGACCTGGTCGGTGGGACCGAGGTCGCGATAGAGGCGGTACGCGACGAGACCGCGCTTGGAATCGAAGTCGTCCACCTTGGACGCGTAGCTGTCGATGTAGCGCAGCTCGAGCTGGCCGCGTGCCGCCCCGCCGAAGCGCATGCGCCAGGTCGGGCCGATCACGAGCACGTTGGTCTGCTGCTGGTTGTCCGGCGAATCGGATGCCAACTGGTCCACCGGCTGCACGCCGGCGTAATCCTCGACGGCCAGGTCGAAGCGGTCGGGCACGATCGTCCAGTTGAGTTGACCCGCCAGTTGGGTCTGGGTCTGCGAATCGAACCGGTTTTCCAGGTAGCGACGATATTCGAAGGTGCCGGCGACGTTCGCCTGCAGGGTGGAACCCTGCTGGAGGAACTGGAACGTCGCGCCCGGCGTCAGCACGTTCTCGCTGAGCGGCCGGTCGGACGACAGGGCCACGTTGTTGCTGTGCTCCAGCCCCGCATACACCGTGTAGTCGAGCGTGCCTGCGCTCGCCACGACGGGAGCCGCGGCCAACGCAAGCAGGATCGCGCGAGCGAGCATCGTCGATGCCATGAACGTTCCCCTTTCCCCCCTTCCGGCATGGCGTCCTGCCATGCACCGGACCGCCGCCGTCACGGCGTCTGGTTGAACACCACGCCGGCGAGCTTGGCGGGGTCGAAATTGGCCACGGCCTGGTTGATCGACGCGGGCGTGTCGCGCCCGTAACCGGCCACCAGCACCACGACGTCGGCGAGGTCGGCGAGGATGCGCGCATCCGGCGAACCCTTCACCGGCGGCCCGTCGAGGAACAGGTAACGGTCGGGATAGCGGCAGCGCAGCGAATCGAGCACCGCGCGCATGCGGAACGACGAGAAGTATTCGGCGCCGTTCTCGCGCGACTTGCCCGCCGGGATCAGGCGCAGGCGCGGCACGCCGGTCTGGTACATGATCGACGCGATGCCGCGCGACGGATGCTCCAGGAAATCGATGAGCCCCCCGGTGGCCGGCTCGATGCCCAGCGCCTTGTGCTGGTTCGGATACCGCAGGTTGCAGTCCACCAGCAGGCTGGTCTTGGCCTCGTCGAAGGCGAAGGCCGTGGCCAGGTTGCGCGCCACGAAGCTCGCGCCGGAGCGCGGGCTCACCGCGACCACCAGGGTCACGAAGTTACCCTCGCCGGACATCTCCAGCAGGCGCGTGCGGATGCCACGGAACGCGTCCGACTGCTGGCGTACCGACTCCTCGCGATGGATGAGTCGCTTGCGCTCGCAGTCGATCGGCGCCAGCGCATGGGATTCCTCGCGCATCCGCGCGATGGTGCTGCCGGTGGACACGTGGGCGTCGGTGTCCACGAGGTCGGCGTAGTCGATGGGGTCCACGGCGGTCTTTTTCATCGGTCAGCCCTTCATCCGGATCCAGAACATCAACAGGTACACCACGCCGACGAGGGCCACGATCAGCACCAGCGTCATGTTCTGCAGGGAGTCGCGACGGCGGTCGCGGGGGGTCGGGTAGAACGGCACCGTCGCCAGCACCGGAAACCCCGTGGCCTTTTCCAGCTGCGCGGCCGAGCGCACGCGCGGGTCGAAGCGCGCCACGGCGAAGAGCAGCCCGAACGGCACCGCCACGGACAGCAGGAGCCCGGCCAGGCCGAAGTGCATGAAGCGCAGGCCCGACGGCACCAGGGGCAGCACGGCGGGGTTCTGCACCAGGAAGGTGAGGCCGCGCTGTTCGGCATCGAGGTTCATCGACACGCGGGCGTTCTCGCGCCGCTTCAGGAGGTCCTGGTAGACGTCGCGGTTCACGGTGTAGTCGCGGGTCAGTTCCGCCGTGACGTTCTCGGAATTGGCGATGCGCTTGCTGCGCTCCAGTTCGGCCTGCAGCATCGATTCGCTCGCCGAAACGCGGGCCGCGCTGGCGGCGGCATCGCTGCGCACGGCCGCGAGCTGGATGCGCATCTGCTGGTAGACCGGGTTGAGCGTGGAGGCGTGGTCGATCGGCATCGGCGCGCCGGCGGCGCGGCGCGCGTCGGCCACCTGCATCTGCTTGCGCACGTCGTCCATCTGGTGACGCAGGCGGATCACGTCGGGATACTCTTCGGTGTAGTTCATCAGCAGCTTGTCGAGCTGGCCCTGCAGGTCGGCGAGCTGGGTCTGGTAGATGCCGCCGACGGTCTGCACGGCGTTCACTTCCGATTCGCCCGACAACTGCCCCGCCATCGCCGCGGCCTGCGACTGTTTCTGCATGTAGTCCATGCGATTGGTTTCGATCTGCGTGCGCAGCTGGCTGATCCGCGAATTGGTGTCGATCTCGCTGCCCGGGCGCGCATCGGGATTGGCGTCGCGGTACGCCTTGAGCTTGTCCTCGGCGTCGGTCAGCTTGGTGCGGTACGCCTCGACCTGGCTGTTGATGAACTCGTAGGCTTCGCGGCTTTCCCGCTGCTTCGAGGCGAGGCTTTCGCTGATGAAGAGCTGGCCGAACGCGCGGGTGACCTCGAAGGCCCTGCGTGGATCGGAATCGAAGTAGCTGATGGTGATGATGTTGTCGCGAACGTTGGCGATCTTCGTGCGCGACTTGATGCCCTCGATGAGCTTGTCGCGCTCCAGCGGCGACGGCTTGGCGGCCGCCCAGCCGCCGCGCTCGAGCACGTCGTCGAGCACCTTGCGGCTGAAGATCACGTCGCGGGCGATGCCGGCACGGTTCTTGTTGCCCGTGGCGGCGGCGGCGCCCTCCATCAGCGGCGTGATGATGCTCGATTCCTGCGCGAGGATCGTCACCGAGGCCTCGTATTTCTTGGGCCACGCCACGCCGATGGCCAGCGCCAGCAACGCGATCACCGCGAAGACCACGCCGATGGCGAGGCGCCGGCGTTTCGCCTCGCCCGCCAGGGCGGGCAACATGCCCGCGAAAGGAACCATTTCACCGCTCATCGATTACCCCTTGCCCCGTGTCGCGGGCACGTCAGAAGGCGCGCTGCGGCACCGTGATCACGTCGCCCGGCTGCACCGGGTAGTTGTTCTCCAGGTCGCCCTGCTGGAGGATCTTTTCCAGGCGCACCGCATAGGACTGCGTGGCGCCCTTCGTGTCGTGGCGAAACAGTTCGGTACGGTCGGGCGCGGCGAATTCCGTGGTGCCGCCGGCGGCGAGCACGGCGTCGAGCACCGTCATGCCCTGGCGGTAGGGAATGGAGATCGGCGAGCGCACCGCTCCGGTGACGCGTACGCGCGAGAGGTATTCGTGACTGCGCAGCGCGGTGAGGATCACCGCCACCTGCGGATCGCGGATGTACTGGGCCAGCTTGCCCTGGATCTCGGCGCCGACTTCATCGGTGGTGCGGCCGCCGGCGTCGACGTCGCCGACCAGCGGCACGGTGATCTTGCCGTCGGGCCGGACCGGCACGCTCACGCTCAGGTCGGGGTTATGCCAGACCGTGATCTGCAACTGGTCGTCGACACCGATGCGATAGGCGTCGACCACGGGGGTGGTCGCCTCCTGCCTCGGTGGCGGCAACGTGCTTCCGCCGGAGGCGCAAGCGCCAAGCATCACGGTCGCGAGCATTACGGCGACACGATTCAGATACGTCATGGTGATCACCCGCCCCTGTGACTTCATTCGAGCGGTATCGTCATCGACGCGACGCCGTCGCGCCATTCGTCAGCCCGCCTATGCCGTTCGACCGAAGGCGGCGAGGGCCGGTTCGCGCGATCCTAGGCACCCGTCATCGCGGCTTACCACCTTCGTCTTGGACTACGCGAGCCGCCTCCTGCATCCGGCGATCCAGTCCCTGCTGCTCGGGCTGCTCGCCCTGCTGTTCATCGGCCTGCGCCATCCGCGCAAGGGCCTTGCCCTGGGCGCGCTCGCGATGGGATGGATATGGCTCGCGTCCAGTCCCGTCCTGGCCCTGGCACTGCGCGGCGGACTGGTCGGCGCCTCCCAACCCTCCCCCTCGCGGGTGGAGGCCATCGTGGTGCTGGGCGGGGGCAAGCTGCCCCGCGACGGCACGATGCCGGAAGACACCCGGGCCGGCACGGCGTTGCGGCTGTGGCATGAAGCGCGGGCCCCGCTCCTGCTCGTGTCAGGCCGCGACCAGGCGAACGAACTGGCCAGGCGCTTCCGCCGGGCGGGCGTGCCCGCCGATGACCTGCGCATCGAGGGCTCCAGCGCCAACACGCACGAGAATGCGCGCGATTCCGCGGCCATCCTCAGGGCGAACGGCGTGGACGCCGTGGTGCTGGTGAGTTCGGACATCCACCTCCGGCGCGCAGCGGGATGCTTCCGGCGCGAGGGGATCGACGTGGTGCCGGTGGCGGCGAGGGAGGATCGCGACGGGTTGCTTCGGGCGCCAGCATGGCTGCCGCGAAGGGATGCGCTGACGTTGACGGCGCGCGCGCTGCACGAATACGTGGCGGGGTGGATCTATCGGCGGCGCGGGTGGATGTAATCGCGAAAACCCATTTTCTCGCCGTAGGCACCGGCCGGATGCGCGTGAACCTTCAGGGGTTATCCGTCTCGATCTGCAACGACTGCTTCCCGTCCCGCCGGATCAACCCCGGCCCGAACTGGGTGACCTTTCCGTCTTTCAACACGACGGTGTAGTCCTTATGGGAGAAGGAAAAGCGCGACGGCCGGCGATCGATCCAGCTCAACACCTCGTAACCGACCATGGTGCGATCGGAATCGGGCCGCCCGAGGCGATCGATGACCTCGTCGCGACCCGTGCCGACGTCGAGCCGGGCCATTTTCGCGCCCATGCCCTGACAGCCCGCCAGCACGACGGCGAGGGTAGCCATGGCGAACGCTCGTTTCATCGCAACTCCCCGCGGGACGGTATCCGCCGGATGGTAACGCACGCCCGCAAGAGCGTGCGAGTGCGTCAGCGCGACGAGGCCGGTGCCGGCGACTGCCCCACGGGTTTCCCGTGGGGGTCGAGGGTATGGCCCTGCGCGTCCACGTCATGCGTGTTCGCTTCGCGTACACGCTGGGTCACGCCAGGCGCGGGCTGCACCGGCGGGAGGTGCCCCGCGGTGGTGGAGGAATGCACCGGCGCCATGGCGGGGTTGGGCTTGGCGGCGTCGGTCGGGGACGGCGCGCCGGCCGGGTTGGTCTGCGCGAAAGCGACCACCGGGCACAGCGCCAGCATCAGGACACGCAATCGCATGGACCTCTCCGGATGCGCCACGACGGCGGCGCTACCGGAACGACCCTAGCCCCGCCGGCGTGAAGCCCGTATCGCGATCAGTTCAATTCGTCCGGGTGCGGGCCCATCCTGTTGCCCTTGTCGAGCCTGGCGATGGCGGCCATGTCTTCGCCGGACAGCTCGAAATCGAATACCTGGATGTTCGAACGGATGCGTTCGGGCGTGGCCGACTTGGGGATCACCATGTGCCCCAGTTGCACGTGCCAGCGCAACACGACCTGCGCGGGCGTCTTGCCGTGCTTTTTCGCCAGCGTCACGAGCGTGTCGTCCTTCAGCAGGTCACCGCCCTGCCCGAGCGGACTCCATGCCTCGGTGATCACGCCGTGCTTCCGGTTGGCGGCCACCACGTCGTTCTGGGCGAAATCCGGATGCAGTTCGACCTGGTTGACCACCGGCGCCACGCCGGTTTCCTTCACGATGCGATCCAGGTGCGCCGGCTGGAAATTGGACACGCCGATCGAACGGACGCGCCCCTGCTTGCGCAGTTCGATGAAGGCCTTCCACGTGTCCACGTAGCGGTCTTTCTTCGGCGTGGGCCAATGGATGAGATAAAGGTCGAGGTAGTCGGTGCCGAGCTTCTTCAGGCTTTCGTCGAACGCACGCAGCGTGGCGTCGTAACCCTGCTCCGAATTCCATAGCTTCGTGGTGAGGAAGATGTCCTCGCGAGCGACACCGGACGTGCGCAGGGCCTCGCCCACGCCTTCTTCGTTCTTGTAGATGGCGGCGGTGTCGATCGAACGATAGCCGGCGTCGAGCGCGGCTTTCACGGCCCGGGTGGTTTCGTCGCTGGGGATCTGGAAGACGCCGAAACCGAGTTGCGGCGCGGCGTGGCCGTCGTTGAACTTCAGGGTGGGTACGGACTGCGTCATGCCTGTCTCCTGCAGTGATATGCCACCCATCATGATGACGGTAACAGCGCATGCAAGGTGTGACGGTTGCGCTTCGCAGGGTTCGCCGATGCGATCGGCTCCCACCCCATCGGCAGGAAACGTGCTACCGAAGGGGTGGGAGCCGATCGTATCGGCGAATCAATCGTGCCGGACCGCGTAATGCGTCTCGACGTAGTCGTCGAGGATCGCCACGAACTCGTCGGCGATGTTGTCGCCACGCAAGGTCATGGCCTTCTCGCCGTCGATGAACACCGGCGCCGAGGGCGCCTCGCCATTGCCCGGCAACGAGATGCCGATGTTGGCGTGCTTGGACTCGCCCGGACCGTTCACCACGCAACCCATCACGGCGAGGGTGAGGTTTTCCACGCCGTCGTACTTCACGCGCCACTCCGGCATGCGCTCGCGCACATGGCCCTGCACGGTCTTCGCCAGCTCCTGGAAAAACTCGCTGGTGGTGCGTCCACACCCCGGGCAGGCCGTGACCAGCGGCGTGAAGGCGCGCAGGCCCATGGTCTGCAGCAGCTCCTGCGCCACGATGACCTCGCCCGTGCGCGACTGGCCGGGCTCCGGCGTGAGCGAGATGCGGATGGTGTCGCCGATGCCTTCCTGCAACAGCACGGCCAGCGCGGCGCTGGACGCCGTGATGCCCTTGGAACCCATGCCGGCCTCGGTAAGGCCCAGGTGCAGGGCGTAATCGCCGCGACGCGCCAGGTCGCGATAGACGGCGATCAGTTCCTGCACGCCGGACACCTTGCAGGACAGGATGATCCGCTCGCGTGGCAGGCCCAGGTCTTCCGCCCGCGCGGCGGAATCCAGCGCGGAGCGGATCAGCGCCTCGCGGGCCACGTGGCCGGCATCCCAGGGATCGGCGCGCAGCGAATTCTCGTCCATCAGCGCGGCGACCATCGACTGGTCGAGCGAGCCCCAGTTGGCGCCGATGCGCACGGGCTTGTCGTAGCGGATCGCCATCTCGATGATCGAGGCGAACTGGGCGTCTTTTTTCTTGCCGAAGCCCACGTTGCCCGGATTGATGCGGTACTTGGCCAGCGCCTCGGCACAGGCCGGCTCGCCTTCGAGCAGTTGGTGGCCGTTGTAGTGGAAGTCGCCGATGAGGGGCACCGAGATGCCCATCATGTCGAGCCGCTCGCGGATACGCGGCACGGCGGCCGCCGCGGCGGGCGTATTCACCGTGATACGGACCAGCTCCGAGCCCGCCCGTGCCAGCTCGGCCACCTGCCTGGCGGTGGATACCGGGTCTTCGGTGTCGGTGTTGGTCATCGACTGGACGACGATGGGCGCGCCGCCGCCGACCGTCACACGGTCGATCTGCACTCCCGTGCTGGGGCGGCGGGCACCGGCTTCCGCGGGTCGCGGGCGGCTGGAGAGGTCTTCGGTCATAGCCGGGCATTTTAGCGCAAGCGCGTGACAGGCCGGAGGACGGCTACACTCGCCCGCATGAACGTCCGCTACCGTCACGGCCTTTTCAACCGCCTCTTCGCCGAACAGGCGCTCAGCCGCAGCGCCGGCGCCCCGCTCATCGAGGGCAATGCCGTCGACCTGCTGATCGACGCCCAGGCCCATTACGACGCCTGGCTGGAGGCCATCGCGGCCGCGCGAAGCCATGTGTTCCTCGAGAACTACATCATCCGCGACGATCCGGTGGGCCGGCGCTTCCTCGATGCCCTGGCGGAGCGGGCACGGGCGGGCGTCTTCGTGGCCGTCATCGCCGACTGGGGCGGCTGCCTGGGCCAGTCCCGCAGCGCTTTCTGGAACGACCTGCGCGCCGCCGGCGGCCAGGTGCGCATCTACAATCCGCCCAAGCTGGGCAGTGCCTTCGGCTGGGTCAGCCGCGACCACCGCAAGGTGCTGACGGTGGACGGCGAGGTGGGTTTCCTCTCCGGCGTCTGCATCAGCGAGAAATGGCTCGGCGACCCCTCCCGTAGCGTGCCGCCCTGGCGCGACACCGGTGTGAGGCTGCGCGGCCCCGCCGTGACCGAGATCGAGCAGGCCTTCGCCGACAGTTGGCGCGAAACCGGGGATCCCCTGCCCACGGGCCTGCCGCCTTCCGCCACGGCGACGGCCGGGGGCGTCTCGCTGCGCGTGATCGCCACCCAGCCCAGCACGGCCGGCATGTACCGCCTCGACCAGATGGTGGCGGCGATGGCGCGCGAGACGCTATGGCTCACCGATGCCTACTTCGTGGGCGTGGCGCCTTACGTGCAGGCGCTGTCGGCCGCCGCGCGCGACGGCGTGGACGTGCGCCTGCTGGTCCCGGGAAGCAGCGACATCCCCATGGTCGCCGGCATGTCGCGTTCGGGATACCGCCCCCTGCTCAAGGCCGGCATCCGGGTGTTCGAGTGGAACGGTTCGATGCTGCACGCGAAGACCGCCGTGGCCGACCGCCGCTGGGCGCGCGTGGGCTCGTCCAACCTCAACATCGCCAGCTGGCTGAGCAATCGCGAAATCGACGTGGCCATCGAGGACGTGGGCTTCGCCTCGCAACTGGCCGAGCAATACGAAGCTGACCTGGAAAACGCCACCGAGATCCTGCTGCGCCCGCGCAGCCGCCGCACAGGCAACGAGCGCATGCGCAGCCGCTCGCCACGGCCTCCGCGACCGCGTCGTGGGGGTGGCAGCTCGGGCCGGGCGGCGGCCGGCGCGTTGCGCTTGGCCAATACGGTGGGCGCGGCGATCACGCAGCATCGTGTGCTGGGGGATACCGAGAGCGGGCCGTTGCTGGCCGGTGCGCTGGTGGCGCTGGTGCTGACGCTCGTGGCGGTGTTGTGGCCGGCGGTGATCGCGTGGCCCCTGGCGCTGGTCGGGGCGTGGTTCGCGGTGAACCTCGGCATCAGTTGGTGGAACATGCGGAAGCGGCGCAAGCAAAGACCGCCATCGCAAGACTGAATCGCGGACAGGGTCCGCGATGCGATCTCAGTGCCGCGACTTGAAAGTCAAAGGCTGCGCATCGCTACGCGCCGGCGCCGTCGCCGGTCCGCAGCTGTTGCACGAACCGCACCCGTCGCCACAGCTTCCCGTGGCCGCCGCGGGCTGCAACCGCCGCCCCATGCCACGCACGAAGGCCGGGCGGCCATCGTGGTTCAGGCTCGCCGACACCCGGGCCATCACCCGCGTCGACGACTTCGGCAACAGCTTGCGATAGGCGACGTACGCGCTGACGAGGACCGCCAGTCCGATGACCACGCCCTGCACGATGTCGAACGTATTCACGAGAGCGCCCTCGCGATCTGATAGGTGAGCAGCGAACCGAGGTAGGCCAGCCCGAACAGGTAACCGGCGGCCACCGCGACGTTGCGCCAGGAATTGGTTTCGCGGCGGATCACCGCCAGCGTGGACATGCATTGCGGCGCGAACACGTACCACGCCAGCAACGAGAGGGCCGTGGCGAGCGTCCACTGGTGCGCGATCACCGGGCCCAGCTGCGCAGCCACGCTGTCGTCGCTACCGGACATGGCATACACCGTGCCCAGCGCCGCGACCGCCACTTCGCGCGCGGCGAGGCCGGGCACCAGCGCGATGCAGATCTGCCAGTTGAAGCCGATCGGCGCGAACACGTATTCGAGCAGGCGGCCGAGGCGGCCGGCGATGCTGTAATCGATGGCCGGTGCCGTGGCCCCTTCCGGCGGCCCCGGAAAACTGGACAGGAACCACAGCAGCACGGTGAGCGCGAGGATGATGCCACCCACGCGCTTGAGGAAGATGAGCGCGCGTTCCCACAGGCCGAGCGCCACGTCGCGCACGTTCGGCAGGCGATACGACGGCAGCTCCATCAGCAACGCGTGTTCGCTCTTGTCCTTGCGCAGCCGCTTGATCACGAAGGCCACGGCCAGCGCACTGAAGATGCCGGCGAAATACAGCACGAACAGCACGATGCCCTGCAGGTTGAACACGCCCCAAACGGCGCGGTCGGGAATGAACGCGGCGATCAGCAGCGTGTAGACCGGCAGGCGCGCCGAGCAGGTCATCAGCGGGGCGACGAGGATGGTGGTGAGGCGATCGCGCGGGTCCTGGATGCTGCGCGTGGCCATGATGCCGGGAATGGCGCAGGCGAAGCTCGACAGCAGAGGAATGAACGCCCTGCCCGTCAGGCCCACGCGAAACATCATCTTGTCGAGCAGGAAGGCCGCGCGCGGCAGGTAACCCGATTCCTCGAGCACCAGGATGAACAGGAACAGGATGAGGATCTGCGGCAGGAACACCAGCACCGCGCCGAGGCCGGCGAACACGCCGTCGTTGAGCAGGCTATGCAAGGCACTGCCTTCGGGGAGGAAGCCCGTGACCGTCGTGCCCAGGGCGGCGACGCCCGCTTCGATGGCATCCATCACCGGCTGCGCCCAGGAGAACACCGCCTGGAAGATCATGAACATGAGGACCGCGAGGATGCCCAGGCCGAACACCGGGTGGAGCACCCAGCGGTCGATGGCATCGTCGAGGGCGACCGTGCTGCGCGGCGTGGTCACGGTGGCCGCGAGGATGGCGCGCACCTCGGCGTGCAGCTGTTCCACGCCCGCCTCGTCGACGGGCATCGGCTCGATGGCGGGCACCACGCTGTCGATGCGCTCGACCAGCGCCCTGGCGCCGCCGCGACGCACGGCCACGGTTTCGACCACGGGCACGCCGAGCCGGCGCGACAGTTCCGCCACGTCGATGACCAGGCCACGACGGCGCGCGGCGTCCATCATGTTGAGCGCGAGCACCACCGGGCGGCCCAGGCGGCGCACCTCGAGGACGAACCGCAGGTGCAGGCGCAGGTTGGTGGCGTCGGCCACGCAGACGATGAGGTCGGGCACCGCCTCGCCGGGATAGCGCCCCAGGCAGACGTCGCGGGTGATGGCTTCGTCGGGGCTGGTGGCGTCGAGCGAATAGGCGCCCGGCAGGTCGAGCACCTGGAGCGTGCGGCCAGAGGGCGCGACGAAACGGCCCTCCTTGCGTTCCACCGTCACACCCGCGTAGTTGGCCACCTTCTGGCGGCCGCCGGTGAGCTGGTTGAACAGGGCGGTCTTGCCGCAATTGGGATTGCCGACCAGGGCGATCCGCATCGACGAGGCGCTCATGCGGCGCCCTCCAGGGTCACTTCCACACGGTCGGCCTCGTTGCGCCGCAAGGCGAAACGCGTGGAACCGATCTGGATGAGCAGGGGATCGCCGCCCAGCGGCCCGCGGGCCACGAGGCGCACCGGCTCGCCCGCGACGAAGCCCAGGTCGCGCAGTCGCTGTGCGATCTGATCGGCGGGATGGGCATCACTGACGGACTGGACCACGGCTTGGGCACCTTTCGGCGCGTCTGAGAGGCGCACTGGGCTTACTCAAATAAGAACTGTTCGCATTATATGCCCTTGGCACGTGGCCTGCATCCCACGATGGGGTGCGACCGAAAAGCGCGCGCCGTGGGCCGGCGGACGGCATCCACCGTTTATGATCGTGAACTTTGGTTTTCCGGAGTCTTTCCGCATGTCCGCCGTCGAAATCAGCCGTTCGGGTGCCGTCGCCCGCCTCACGATGAACCGCCCCGAGGTGCACAACGCATTCGACGATGCGCTGATCGCCGATCTCACCGCCGCCATCGACGAACTGGATCGTGACGACGCGGTGCGTGCCGTGGTGCTCACCGGCGCCGGGGCCAGCTTCTCCGCGGGCGCGGACCTTCACTGGATGCGCGGCATGGCGAATGCCGGTGAGTCGGAAAATCGCGAAGATTCGTTGCGTCTCGCCCGGCTGATGCGCCGCCTGCAATTTCTTTCGAAACCGACCGTGGCGCGCGTGAACGGTGCCGCCTTCGGCGGCGGCGTGGGCCTGGTGGCCTGCTGCGACATCGCCGTGGCCGCCGAGGGCGCGAAGTTCGCGCTATCGGAGGTGAAGCTCGGGCTCGTACCCGCGGTGATCTCGCCCTACGTCATCGCCGCCATCGGCCTGCGCCAGGCGCGACGGTTGTTCGTCACGGGCGAGGTGTTCGCCGCGCCCGCCGCGCAGGCGATGGGACTCGTGCACGACGTGGTGCCCGCCGACGGGCTCGACGCGGCGGTGGACAGGGTGCTGGACCTCCTCGGCAAGGGTGGTCCCGTCGCGCAGGGCGAAGCGAAGAAACTCGCCCTGGGCATGGGCGGCATGACCGAGGCGGCGATGGAAACGGTGGACGCCGAAAACGCCGCGTTGATCGCACGGCTTCGGGTTTCCGCCGAAGGCCAGGATGGCCTCTCGGCCTTCCTTTCGAAAAGCCATCCGTCGTGGCTGGCTTGACCCTCGTCGCTACGCCCTTCTGCGAAGCAGGCGCGCGAAGCCGGCTCCCATGGTTGCTGCTGGGCTGGTTGTTCGCCCTCCCCGCGCACGCCGACACCCTCGCCCAGCGCATCGACACGCACATCGCCCAACCGCGCTTCGCGTCCGCCTCCTGGGGCATCGCCGTGGTATCGCTCGACGACGGTCACGTCGTCTACGAGCACGATGCCGGTCGCCTGCTCCTGCCCGCGTCCACCGCCAAGCTCTACACCGCCGCGTTCGCGCTCGACCGGCTGGGGGCCGGTTACCGCACGCACACCGACGTCATCGCCGCGGGCGAGGTGAAACGCGGGCGCCTGCGCGGACCGCTGGTGCTTCGTGGCCGCGGCGACGCCACGCTTTCCGGCACCGCGTGGGCCGACACGCTCGCCAGCCAGGTCGAGGCACGCGGCATCCGCCGCATCGACGGCGGTATCGTCGGCGACGACACGGCTTTCGCCGGGCCACCGCAGGGCAGCGGCTGGGAAGTGGACGACCTTTCGCATGCCTACGGTGCCGCCACGGGTGCGCTCGTCGTCGACGAGAACACGATGACGGTCGGCGTCGCGACGTCGGGCGTCGAACTATCGCCGGAAGACGCGGCCATCGCGATGGCGCCCCAGGCGGCCGCCACGCCGGAGCTCTACCGCGAGCCAGGCAGCGCCACGCTTCACCTTCTGGGTAACGTCACCGGTCGCCAGCGCCTGTCCCTGCCCGACCCCGCGCTCACCGCCGCGCGCCGCTTGCAGTCCGCGCTGGAGCGCGAAGGCATCCGCGTGGACGGCGAAGCGCGCAGCGTGCACTGGCCGGTACCCGCGCCGACGGGCGAGACGATCGCCTCCCTGCCCTCGCCGACGCTTTCCGAGATCCTACGTTCCGGCCTGAAGCGTTCGCAGAACCTCTACCTGCAAAGCGTCTTCCTGCTTACCGGTCTGGCGTCGGAAGGCAACGAATCGCACACGGAAGACCGCGCGGCCGCCGCGCTCGCCGACTGGCTGGCGGCGAAGGGCATCGGCCCGTCGTCGGCCACCCTCGTCGAAGGCACGGGGCTTTCGCGGCATGACCTCACCACGGCCGCCGCGCTGGCGCACCTGCTCGCGCGGATGGATGGCGTTGCCGGCTGGCGCGATCTTCTGCCGGTGGCCGGGGTGGACGGCACGCTCGCCCATCGCATGCGCGACACGGCCGCCGCCGGGAACGTGCAGGCGAAGACCGGCAGCATGAGTTTCGTCAATGCGTTGGCGGGCTACGTCACCACGCGCTCGGGACAGCGGTTGGCCTTCGCGATCGTGTTGAACAACTATCGGGCGCCGTCGAACGCGGCACCGGTGTCGGCGGAGGTGGATGCCATCGCCGTGATGCTGGCCGAGGCTAACTTGATTCTCTGACGCTCCGTAGCATTCGCCGATACGATCGGCGAAGCTCTCAGCCGAGCACTTTCGGAAGATCCTTGCCGATCTTCTCCGGCGTATCCGTCGGCGCGTAACGCTCCACCACCTCGCCGCGACGGTCGATCAGGAACTTGGTGAAGTTCCACTTGATGCCCTCGGTGCCGAGAAATCCCTTCTTGCTCGATTTCAGCCAGCGATAGAGCGGATGCGCATGGTCGCCGTTCACATCGATCTTGGCGAACATCGGGAAGCTGACGTCATAGGTGGTCGAGCAGAAATTCCGGATCTCGGCCTCGTCGCCCGGCTCCTGGTGACCGAACTGGTCGCAGGGAAACCCCAGCACCTCGAAACCCTGGGCCCCGTACGTCCGCTGGAGGTCTTCCAGTCCCTTGTACTGGGGCGTGAAACCGCACTTGGATGCCACGTTAACCACCAGCAGCACCTTGTCGCGGAATTCGGCGAGCGAGCGCTCGTTGCCATCGATGTCGCGGGCGGAGAAATCGTAGATGCTGGTCACGGGCAGCCTCGTGCGTGGCGGGAGTGCGCGCAGTCTACGCCGGACTCGCCCGTGCGTGCGCCCGCTTCGGATACCATGGACACCTTTTCCGGCCAGAAGACGCCCTTCGTGATCCGCTTCGCCGCAGCCTCCAAGTCCTATCGCGTCAACGGCTCGGCCGTGCCCGCCCTGCATCCGGTCGACCTCGAGATCGCGCGTGGCGAGGTGTTCGGCATCATCGGCCATTCGGGGGCGGGCAAGTCGACCCTGCTGCGGCTGATCAACCTGCTCGAACGCCCCACCTCGGGCCAGGTGCTGATCGACGGGCGCGACGTCACGCACGCCCAGGGCGCCGAACTGCGCCGCCTGCGCGCGGGCATCGGCATGATCTTCCAGCACTTCAACCTCCTCGCCTCGCGCACGGTGGCCGACAACGTGGCCTTTCCGCTACGCCTCCACGGCGACATGGACGAGGCGGCCATCGGCGCGCGCGTGAGCGAACTGCTCGCCCTCGTGGGCCTGTCCGATCACGCGCGCAAGTATCCGGCCCAGCTCTCGGGCGGCCAGAAGCAGCGTGTCGGCATCGCGCGCGCCCTGGCCAGCAAGCCGTCGATCCTCCTCTGCGACGAGGCCACCAGCGCGCTCGATCCGCAGACGACCGCGTCGGTGCTCGAACTGCTGGCCGACATCAATCGCCGGTTGGGCCTCACCATCGTGCTGATCACCCATGAGATGGACGTGATCCGTCGCGTCTGCGATCGCGTGGCGGTGCTCGATGCCGGCCAGGTCGTGGAACTGGGCGCCGTCACCGACGTCTTCCTGCATCCGAGCCACCCCACCACGCGACGCTTCGTCGCCGAGGCCGATCATCGCGAAGGCAAGGGCCCCGACTACCCCGGCGTGCCCGGCCGCCTGTTCCGCCTGTCCTTCCGCGGCGACGCCACCTATTCGCCGCTGCTTTCGCGGGTGGTGCGCGACACCGGCGTGGAATACAACCTGCTGTCCGGCCGCGTCGACCGCATCAAGGACACCCCCTACGGCCAGCTCACCCTGGCCATGCAGGGCGAGCGCCTCGACGACGCGCTCGTCCAGATACGCGCCGCCGGCGTCGATGTCGAGGAAATGGCCCGATGAGCTTCGTGCAGACCCTGTTTCCCAATATCGACTGGGCCGAGATCGCCCAGGCCTGCCTCGACACCCTCGTGATGCTCGGTGGCTCGCTGGCGTTCACGCTGGTGCTCGGGCTGCCGCTGGGCGTATGGCTGTTCCTTACCGCCCGCGGCCAGCAACACGCCAGGCCGGGACTCTACGGCGTGCTGTCGGTGGTGGTGAACGTGCTTCGTTCCATCCCCTTCATCATCCTGATGATCCTGCTGATTCCGCTCACCAAGGCCATCACGGGCGTGAGCATCGGCATCCGCGGCGCCATCGTGCCCCTGGTGATCGGCGCCGCCCCGTTCTTCGCCCGACTGGTGGAAAGCGCCCTGCGCGAGGTCGACCGTGGCGTCATCGAGGCCAGCCAGGCCATGGGTGCCACCACCTGGCAGATCGTCTCGCGGGTGCTCCTGCCCGAGGCCCGGCCCGGCCTGATCGCGGCCACCACCGTCACCACGGTCGCCCTCGTGGGCTATACCGCCATGGGCGGCATCGTCGGCGCGGGGGGCTTGGGCGCCCTCGCCTACCAGTACGGTTACAACGGCTACAAGTCGGACTACATGCTGGTCACCGTGGTGCTGCTGGTCGTGCTGGTGCAAGTGCTGCAGATGCTCGGCGACCGCCTGGTGGCCCGTTACAGCCGACGCTGAACGCCGCCTTCCGGGGCTTTTGCATCCGGACGTATGGACGTCTATGCTGACGCACCGCAGCATACGATCGGACGTGCCCGCCATGAAGAACTACCTCCTGCCCTTCGCCGCCGCCCTCGCCCTGCTCGTGGCCGGCTGTTCGAACGGCGGCGACGGCGGCAAGGCCGACGGCGGCATGGCCACCCTCACCGTGGCCGCCACGCCCGTGCCGCACGCCGAGATCCTGAAGGAGATCAAGCCGCTGCTGGCGAAGGAAGGCGTGGATCTCCAGATCAAGGTGTTCACCGATTACGTGCAGCCCAACCTGCAGGTGGCGCAGAAGCAGATCGACGCCAACTTCTTCGAATCCGACCCCTATCTCGCCGCCTTCAACAAGGAGCGCGGCACCGACCTGGTGAAGGTGATCGGCGTGCACATCGAGCCGTTCGGCGCCTATTCGCGCAAGTACACCTCCATCGACCAGTTGCCCGACGGCGCGAACGTGGTGATCCCGAACGACCCCAGCAACAACAGCCGCGCCCTGCTCTTGCTCGCCCAGCATCATCTGATCGAACTGAAGAACCCGAACGATCGCCTCGCCACGCTGAAGGACATCGCGGCCAATCCCAAGAACCTGAAGTTCCGCGAACTGGAAGCCGCCATGCTGCCGCGCGTGCTCGACGAAGTGGACCTCGCCCTCATCAACACCAACTACGCCCTGGCGGCCAAGCTCAACCCGATCAAGGATGCCCTGCTGATCGAGGACAAGGAGTCGCCGTACGTGAACTCGCTGGTGGCGCGTCCGGACGACAAGGACGACCCGCGCGTGCAGAAGCTGGCCAAGGCGCTCACCTCGCCGGAGGTGAAGGCGTTTATCGAGAAAACATACGGCGGAGCGGTGATTCCGGCGTTCTGACACGCCGATCGCGGACAGGGTCCGCGATACGAGCTGCCTCGAACGATCAAGCCACCACAGGCAACTCGAACACCCGACGAAGATACGCCACGTACGCCGGATCGTCGCACATGCTCTTCCCCGGCGAATCCGACAGCTTCGCCACCGGCTGGCCGTTGCAGCGGGTCATCTTGATCACGATGTTGAGCGGCGACGGCCCCACGTCGTTGGTGAGGTTGGTACCCACGCCGAACGAGAGGACGCAGCGTCCCTCGAAATGCTTGTACAACTCCATCACCCTCGGGATGGTGAGCCCGTCGCTGAACACCAGGATCTTCGTGCGCGGGTCGACGCGATTGGCTTCGTAATGCTTCAGCATGCGATCGCCCCAGTCGAACGGGTCGCCCGAGTCGTGGCGCGCACCGTCGAAGAGCTTGCAGAAATACATGTCGAAGTCGCGCAGGAAGGCATCCATGCCGTAGACGTCGGATAGCGCGATACCCAGGTCGCCGCGGTATTCCCGCGCCCAGGCCTCGAGCGCCGCGGTCTGCGAATCGCGCAGTCGCGGGCCGAGCGACTGGAAGGCCTGCAGGTATTCATGGGCCATGCTGCCGATGGGTACGAGACCCTGGCGCATCGCGAACCAGACGTTGCTGGTGCCGGCCAACTGCGAACCCCAACCGGCCTTCATGATACCGAGGGCCTCCTCGTGCCAGGCGCGCGAGAATCGCCGGCGCGTGCCGTAATCGGCCACGCGGACCTTGTCGTAACCCGGGGTGTCGCGCAGCAGCTCGATTTTCGCCCGGAGCCTCGCTCTGCCCTCGTCGAGGTCGACGTCAGGATACGTACCGGCGAAATACAGTTCGTTGACGATGGCCAGCAACGGCACCTCGAACAGGATCGTGTGCAGCCAGGGGCCGGCGATGACCAGTTCGATCTCGCCCGGCGCATCGGCGGGCTTCACCGTGACGTACTTGGCGTTGAGCTGAAACAAGCCCAGGAAGTCGACGAAGTCGCTGTCGATGAAACGCAGGCCGCGCAGGTAGTCCAGTTCGCTTTGCGTGAAGCGCAGCGAACACAGGGCATCGATCTCCTCGCGGATGCGGCCGATGAGCGGCACGAGGTTCACGCCCGGGGTGCGGCAGCGGAAACGGTATTCCACTTGCGCCGCGGGATATTGGTGCAGCACCACCTGCATCATCGTGAACTTGTAGAGATCGGTGTCGAGCAGCGAGCTGACGATCATGCGTGGGCTCCGGTCAGTGCCGCCTGCTTGTCCACCGCCTCGAGGAATCGGTCGGTGCCGGGCCATGACGTGATGCGGCCCAGCTTGCGACCGCGATGGAAAAGGAAGAACGCGGGAATGCCATGCAGGCCGAAGCGGGTGGCCATGGCCGGATCGTCGTAGACGTTGTCGTGTAGCCAACGCACGTCGTCGCGCCGGAAGCGCTCGGCGCTCAGCAGGATCTGCCGCTTGGCGATGTCGCAATTGGGACAGTCGCGTCCCCATAGGAACAGGATGACGAGGCGGTCGTCGTCGGCCGCGAGGTCGGCGTCGAGTCCGGCGCTGTCGATGCGGGTCATCGGGAAGCGCTCGAAGAACTCGGGAACGGAGGTGTCGGCCATGCGGGAATCCGTGATCGGGTCGAACTGCCCACGTGAGGGCGGCGAGGCCATAATTCGAGGGTAGCGCGACATTCCGTCGCCCGCCAGGAAGAGGTTACCCGTGCGTTCGGTCATTGCCCTGCTGCTGTCGCTGTGTTTCGCCGGTCTGGCGTACGCGGCCACCCTCACGACCGATGCGGGGCACGGCGCCCGTCCGTGGACGACGGCCCAGTTGCTCGCCCGCCCCGATGCGCGGGACATCCGCGTGCCCGGCGACGTGTCCTATCACGCGGAACGAACCTACCGGGCCGTACCGATGAAGGCCCTCCTGGACGGCGTGCCTCCCGACGCGCATCTGCAGTTCACGGCGCTGGACGGCTTCGCCGCCGAGATCCCGGCCGCCCTTATCCTCGATGGGCATGGCGCGGAAGCCTGGCTCGCCGTGGAACCCGATGACGCGCACTGGCCGCCGCTGGGCGACGGCAAGCCGAGCGCGGGGCCGTTCTACCTGGTCTGGTTGAATCCCTCCAAGGGACATGTCGGACCCGAGCAATGGCCTTACCAGGTGGCGTCGGTGAAGGTGTTGCAGGATCCGGCCCGGCGGTTTCCCGCCATGCGTCCCGACGCGGCCCTGCCGCCACAGGCCGCGCCCGTGCGTGGCTTCGCGGTCTTCCAGCGCAACTGCATCACGTGCCATACGCTCAACGGCCAGGGCGACGCGAAACTGGGACCCGACCTGAACCTTCCACACAATCCCACGGAATACCTTCGCGAGGACATGCTCCGCACGCTGGTGCGCAATCCGCAGAACCTGCGTCACTGGCCTCAGGCGAAGATGCCCGGATTCGACGCGAAGGTGCTGTCGGATCGAGATCTGGACGATCTGGTGGCTTATCTGAAGCATATGGCGGGGCGCAAGGTGACCGCTCCGTAGTTTCGCGGACAGGGTCCGCGATTCAATCCTCTTTCAGTCGCTCGAGTTCACGCGTGCGATCGGACGGCGGCAACGCCGCCAACCGCTGCACCGCCGCGTAGAAAAGCGGCCAATTCCTCCCCGCGCGATCGAACAACGCCGCGAACGACGGCACCCACGTATCGTAAAGACCGAACGGCAACAACCGCGCGTTGTTCAACGGCTGCGCCATCCATCGGTCGTACCGGCGATCGCCGCCCGCCTCGCCGTCGCGCCATGCCAGGTAGCGTCCGCGAAAGTCCTCGAACTCCTCGGCCTTGGCGACACGCTTCGCGTCGTCGCCCCAGGGCTGCGCGTAGATCGCCCCCAGCCTGTCGCGCAGGGCCAGGACCTGCGCGGTGAAACCGTGCTCCAGCCGATCGCCCTTCTCGTCCGGCGCCCCCAGTCCACGCGACCGTCGCCACTGCCGCACGCCTTCGTCCTCCACGAAGGTGGCGTACGACTCGTTGAACGACGAATCGTTCTTCACGTAGATCTTCTGGTGCGCCAGCTCGTGGAAGATCGTGCCGACCAGGGTGTCGTCGTCCCAGCGCAGCATGCTGCTCAGCACCGGGTCGGCGAACCATCCCAGCGTGGAATAGGCCGGCACCTCACCGATCGACACGTCATGTCCCAGCGCCCGCTCCCGTTCGGCCTCGCGCCGGGCGAGGTCCTCGCGGAAATACCCGCGATAGGCCACGCATCCGGCGATCGGAAAACAGTGCTGCACCGCCGCCACCGACAGTTCGGGCGTCGCGAAGACGTTCCAGGCCACCCATGGGCGGTCCAGTTGCACGTAGTAGGTGTAGCTGCGATTCCCGGGCAGGCCCAGCGCGCTCGAAGCGAAGCGGCGCGCCTCGGCGGCGAGCGCGAGGCGGCGGCGCGTGGCGTCGGGTGTCTTCGGATCGTCCACCACCGCATCGATGGAACGACGATGCACGATCAACGACGCCTGGCCATGCGCGACGTGCGCGTAATAGCCGAGCGAACGGCATCCGGCCAGCAGGACGACTAAGGCGATCAGGGGGACGCGCATGCCCGCATTGTGCCGGGCATGCGCGCCTGCTCGCTAGCGCCGACGACCGCCGGTCATGCTGCGCAGCACGCCGTCCTGGCGGATGAGGCCGTGCATGAGCGCCGCGCCCATGTGGGCCAGGAAGGTCAGGAAGAACAGCCAGGCGAGGTAACGGTGCGATTCGCGCAACCACGCGAACAGCGCCGGATCGGCCGGCAGGATCGACGGCAGGCGCACGCCGCCACCGAGTACCACCGGATAACCGCCTGCCGAAAGCATGCCCCAACCGATGAGGGGCATGGCCAGCATCAGCGCGTAGAGCATCCAGTGCGAGGCATGGGCCGCCAGCTTCTGCCACGCCGGAAGATCGGACGGCAACGGCGGCGCGCGATGGGTGAGGCGAAAACCGAGGCGTATCAGGGCCAGCACGAACACGGCCATGCCCAGCGGCTTGTGGATGTTGACCAGCCACGTGTGTTTCTCGGACAGCGTGCTGACCATTCCCGCGCCGATGAACAGCATCGCGAGGATCATGATGGCCATCAACCAATGCAGAACGCGGGCGAACGGGTGGAACATCGTCGGGCCGTTCATCGGGAAGCCTCCTTCTTGGATGCCGTTCCCGGCAGGTGGCCCTCTTCGGAGGTCCGCCTCAGGTAGGAGTCCGCATAGGCGGCCGACCGGGCGGCGAGCAGCGGATCGTTCGACACCTCGATGCCGCGCGGAAGCACGGTCGGATCGTAGTTCACGTCACGGCAGGCACCACTGTCCTGCGGCGTCACGCTGGCGACCACCACCGTGCCGGCATCGACCTCCTTGCGGCCGTCGGGCCAGACGCTGGCGGCATCGTCCACCGGATCGCCGTCCGCGGCGAAGGTCATGATCATGTGCCAGCGCAGCGGGCCCGTGGCGAGCCGGCTGTCGAGGTCGGCGTCGAGGTAATTCTTCTCGCCCGTGGGCGGTGCGGCGCCGGGAGAGGCGGCATCGGGCACGACTTTCCAGCGCACCGCCCGCCGATCGCCTGCCGCGTCGCGCAGGTAGAAGGCGTTGATGCTGTTGTAGGTTTCGGTGGCGAAGCTCGGCGAGGGTTTGGCGGTCTTCACCCAGGCGAGAAAGGCGGTGGTCTCCGGGTGCGAGGCGAAGAACGCCTTCATACGCTCCGGATCGGGCTTGCCCGTGGTCGGGTCGGGCCGACTCGCCACCTGCTGTTCGTAGAACGCTTCGGGCGTGGAGACCGGAAAGACCGGCATCGCGTTCATGCCCGTGCGCCACTGCTCGCCGTCGGCGAGGTCGAAGCGGAGGGCGAAGCTGCGGATCGGCACCGAGCTGTCGGGCGCGTATGGGTTGCCGCCGGGGATGGCGAAGCGGCCGACGAACGGCGTACGGCCCGGGCCGAACATGGGCGACGACGAATACGGCGCGAGGGCGCCATCGGACTCGAAGTACCCGGCCACGCAGATGCCCTTGGCGTGGTTGCGCCGGTAACCCGGATGGGCGCCGCCGCTGTTGGCCTGGAGGGTATCGATCATCTTCGCGGGGCTGAGCCGGCCTGGGGCCAGCCAGCCGCCGACGTAGCCAAAGGCGGCCGCCGAGCCCGCCACGGCGGCGAGGATCAGGGCCCAACGCCCGATCGGGTGTGGCGGCCGCTTCGAGGGAGTGTCGCGCATGGTGGTATGTCTCCGTCCTCGGGATCGAGGTTTACAGGGTGGGACGCACGTCCACGACTTTTATTCCCTCGCGGGGGAATAATCAGCCTCGCCAATCGTCGTACCTCCGTGCGACACGCTCAGGCACGAGGCCAGGCCATGACCGACCCACACATCGACGAAGCCCTGCGCACGCTGCTTCCGCGATTGCGGCGCTTCGCCCTTTGGCTGGCCCGCGACCCCAATGCCGCGGACGATCTCGTGCAATCGACGGTGGAACGGGCCCTCTCCCGGTGGTCGACCCGCCGCGAGGCCGAAAGCCTACGTGCCTGGCTGTTTGCGATCTTGTACAGGATTTACCTCGACGGCAAACGCCGGGCCGGTTTCTACGCTCGCATCCTGGGCTCCCTGGCCCAGGAGGAAGAACCCACCTGGCCGTCGGCGGAACGCGTGGCGGTGGCCCATTCCACCCTGGCCGCGTTCGCCTCGCTTCCGGTGGAACAGCGCAGCCTGCTGTTGTGGGTGACCGTCGAAGGCATGAGCTACCAGGAAGTGGCCGACATCCTGCAAGTGCCCATCGGTACCGTCATGTCGCGGCTCTCCCGCGCGCGCCGCGCCCTCCGCCAGTTGGGTGAAGGCCACGTCCCCGAATCCCCTGCCCTCCGGCTCCTGAAATGACCCAGACCCCACCCAACGAGCACGACATCCACGCCTATGTCGACGGCCATCTCGATGGTCCGGCCCGTGGCGAAGTCGAGCGCTACCTGGCGCGGAATCCGGAACGGGAAGAAGAGGTGCTGGCATGGCGGCAGGACGCCCAGCAGCTGCGGGCCCTACTCGCCGGCGACATGGTGCCCTCGGCTACCCTCGACCCCGCCCTGGTGCGCGCGCGGAAACGACAGAGGCGAATCGCACGCCTGGCCATGGCCGCCGCGTTCGTCTTGTGCCTGGCCGTGGGTGGCGTGGCCGGCTGGGCGGCCCGCGGCATGGGCGCCGGCGACAGCCAGCCGATGGCCGATGCCATGGAAGCCTATCGCTTGCTTGCGGTGGATCATGGCCTGGGCATGGACATCACGACAGGCAACGAGGGCGACCTGCGCTCGTGGGTGGCCGGTCGCGTGGATCCCGACGTTCATCTTCCCGATCTGGCCGATGCCGGTTTCCGTCCGATGGGCGGACGGCTGTTCGCCACCAGCCAGGGCCCGGCCGCCATGCTGCTCTACGACGACGGCAACGGGCACACGGTGAGTTTCTACGTACGGCCGCCGGGTCCGGTGCGTCACCTGTTGCCGCGTGGACAGCGCGAGCAGGATGGCTTGCTCGCGGATTACTGGTCGCGCGATGGGCACAACTACGCCGTGGTCGCGCTGGCCGATGCAGCGGGCCGGCTGGCGGCGCAGCGTGTGGTGGGGCGTTCGATCTAGCCCCGCTTCCCAAGCGTGCATCGAACCGGCCTGCGCCGGTGCGACGAGCCTACCGCTCGTGCAACTCGCCGTTATGCAGTTCGAGCGTGCGGTCCATCCGCCCCGCCAATCGCGAGTCGTGCGTGACCAGAACGAAACTCGTGCCGATTTCGCGGTTGAGTTCAAGCATCAGCTCGTAAACGTGAGCCGCATTCGCCTCGTCGAGGTTGCCGGTGGGCTCGTCGCCCAGCACGCAGGCGGGGCGTGTCACCAACGCCCGCGCCACCGCGCAACGCTGGCGCTCGCCGCCGGACATCTCCGCCGGGCGATGGCGCAGGCGCGAACCCAGCCCCACGCGCTCGAGCAGGGCCGTGGCTTCCTTCTGCGCCTGCGAGATCGACACGCCCCGGATCAGCAGCGGCATGCAGACGTTCTCCAGCGCCGTGAATTCCGGCAGCAGGTGATGGAACTGGTAGATGAAACCGAGCGAACGGTTGCGCTCCCGGCCGCGCTCGGCGTCGGAAAGGTCCGACAGCACGCGCCCGTTCACCTCGACCGACCCGGCGCTGAGCGTATCCAGGCCGCCGATGATGTGCAGCAAGGTGGACTTGCCCGAGCCCGACGCTCCCACGATGGAGAGCGTCTCGCCCTTGCGCAGGCTGAAGTTCACGTTGGAAAGCACGCCCGTGCGAAGGTCGCCTTCTTCGTAGACCTTGGCGACGCCCGTGGCGCGCAGCACGATATCGTTGGAATCATTCATAACGAAGCGCCTGGGCAGGCTGAGTGCGCGAGGCACGCCATGCCGGATAGAGCGTGGCGAGCAAGGAGAAGGCGAAGGTGACCAGCACCACCCAGCCCACGTCGGACCAGAGCAACTGGCTCGGCAACTCGCTGATGTAATAGACGTCGGGCGACAGGAAGGTCTGCCCGGTGACGTGTTCGACCCACTTCACCAGGGCGGGGAGGTTGTACGAGAGCAAGGCGCCGAGTGCCACGCCGAACCCGATGCCGACGACGCCCACCAGGACACCCTGCACCATGAACATGCCCATGATGCTACGTGGCGTCGACCCGAGCGTGCGCAGGATGGCGATATCGGCCTGCTTGTCGGTCACCAGCATCATCAGCATCGAAATCAGGTTGATCACCGCGACGAGGATGATCAGCGAGAGGATGATGAACATCACCTTCTTCTCCATGTCGATGGCACGGAAGAAGTTGGCGTGGGTGTCCATCCAGGTTTCCACGCGGTACGACTGGCCCAGTTTGTTGACCAGTTCCTGCGCCACCGGAAAGGCCTCGCGCATGTCGTCCAGCTTCAGACGGATGCCCGTGGGGCCGTCGAAACCGTTGAGACGCTCGGCGTCGGGCATCGAAATCAGCGCCAGGTTGGCGTCGTATTCCTGCATGCCCAGTTCGAAGATGCCGCTGACCGTGAAGCTGCGCAGCTTGGGCACCGCGCCCATCGGGGTGGCCGTGAATTGCGGCACCACCACCGTCACCTTGTCGCCCTTCTGCACGCCGAGCGTCAGGGCCAGCTCACGGCCGAGCACGATGTTCCAGCTGCGGTCGGTGAGGTCGGTCATCTTGCCCTCGACCATGTGCTTGTCGAGGTCGGACACGTCGGGCTCCATCGACGGCACCACGCCGCGAATGAGCGCGCCGCTGGAACGTCGGGCCTGCAGGAAGGCCTGGATTTCCACGTAGGGCGCGGCCCCCTTCACGTGGCCGATGCCCTTCGCCGTGGAAACGGCTTTCTGCCAGTCCTGCACGGTCTCGTCGATGCCGGACACGGTCACGTGCGACACGGCGCCGAGGATGCGCGTGCGCAGCTCGGCGTCGAAGCCGTTCATCACCGACATCACCGTGATGAGCGCGGTCACGCTGATCGCGATGCAGACGATCGACACCGTCGAAATGAACGAAATGAACTGGTTGCGTCGCTTGGCCCGCGTGTACCGGAGGCCGACGAAAAGCTCGAGGGGTCTGAACATACCTGTCGGAAAGCCTTGTGAAGGGGGAGCCGCCACGAAAGACGGTCACCGCGCGGCAGAGTGCCCGATGCCGGGGCCTACGGCAAGGTCGCGCCGGATCGGCCGGCGAACCGGACCCGCAGCACCCGCAGGTCGTCGGGATGGGCGTTGTCGTCGCAAAGGAAGACCGGGCTTCGCCCGTTTTCCCAACGCAGCCTCAGCAGCACCCAGGTACCGACCACGCGAAAGCCTTCGAGTTCGGCCGGAAACACCTCACCATGCCGGTCGATCACCACCCAGACGCCATCGGAAGCCCATTCGGCCACCGCCAATGGCCCCCTGACGAGCCGCCTGATCCGAACCAGCCCATGCGCGGCCAACGCCATCGAGAGGGACCAACCCGCGTACCAGGGCCAGTCGGTGAACAGCGGCGCCACGGCGCCGGCACCTACGACGAACCTCAGAAGATGGATCAGCGCGACCGGCGGCCGGGTTTCAAAGGTGATGCCTCGAGCGGATCTCATCGATGATGGCCTGCCAGTCGTCGCGCGGGGCGCGGGCATGGCCCATCACCCAATCCCAAAGATCGGGATCCTGCACGTCGAGCAGCTCGTCGAATGCCAGTCGCGCCGATTCGTCGACGTGGGCGAAACGCTCGTCGAGCCACCAGCCGAACAGGCGATCGAGTTCTCGCGTACCGCGGCGGGTGCGCCAGCGCAGGCGTTTGAGGCGGGCTTCTTCCATTCGAGGGCTCCGGCTAGCGAATCGCGATCCCCATCGCGGACAGGGTCCGCTCCCACCCTCCGGTAGAAACCTTGCTACCGGAGGGTGGGAGCGGACCCTGTCCGCGATGGGGCGCGCCGCCGATCAACCGCGACGCTGAACGATCAGCTTCTTGATCTCCGCGATCGCCTTCGCCGGGTTCAGGCCCTTCGGGCAGGTGCGCGCGCAGTTCATGATGGTGTGGCAGCGATAGAGCTTGAACGGATCTTCGAGGTCGTCGAGGCGGTTGCCCGTGTCCTCGTCGCGGCTGTCGACGATCCAGCGGTAGGCCTGGAGCAGGATGGCCGGGCCGAGGTAACGATCGCCGTTCCACCAGTAGCTCGGGCACGACGTGGAGCAGCAGGCGCAGAGGATGCACTCGTAGAGACCGTCGAGCTTCTTGCGGTCTTCCGGCGACTGCAGACGCTCCTTGTCGGCCGGGGCCGGGCTCTGCGTGCGCATCCACGGCTTGATCGAAGCGAACTGCGCATAGAAGTGCGTGAGGTCGGGCACCAGGTCCTTCACCACCGGCATGTGCGGCAGCGGGTAGATATTGACCGACTTGGTGCTGCAGTCCGAGATGGCCTTGGTACAGGCCAGCGTATTGGTGCCGTCGATGTTCATCGCGCACGAACCGCAGATGCCCTCACGGCACGAGCGGCGGAGCGTGAGCGTCGAGTCGATCTCGTTCTTGATCTTCAGCAGGGCGTCGAGAACCATCGGACCGCACGTATCGAGGTCGACCTCGTAGGTGTCGGTACGCGGGTTCTGGCCGTCGTCCGGCGTCCAGCGGTAGATCTTGAAGGTGCGCACGTTCTTCGCGCCCTTCGCCGGAAAATGCTTGCCGGCCGTGATCTGGGAATTCTTGGGTAGCGTGAACTCTGCCACGATTGCCTCTCCGGTCCGGTATCAGTAAACGCGCTTTTTCGGCGGCACGACTTCGACGTCGTCCGTCAGGGTGTACATGTGCACCGGGCGGAAATCGAAGCTGGACTTGCCCTCGGGATCGATCCATACCAGCGTGTGCTTCTGCCAGTCGTGGTCGTCGCGATCGGGGAAATCCTCGCGGGCATGCGCGCCACGGCTTTCCGGGCGCTGTTCGGCCGAATGCATGGTCGCCACGGCCTGGGCGAGGAGGTTCGACAATTCGAGGGTCTCGATCAGGTCGGAGTTCCACACCAGCGAACGGTCGGAGACCTTCACGTCCTTGAACTTGGCGTACACCTCGGAAATCTTCCGCGAGCCGTCCTTCAGCGACTCGCCGGTGCGGAACACCGCCGCGTCGTTCTGCATGGTCTTCTGCATTTCGGCGCGGATCTGCGCGGTCGGCAGGCTGCCGTTCGCATTGCGCAGGGCATCGAAGCGGCCCAGCACCTTGTCGAGCGCGTTGGCCGGGAGATCCTTGTGCGGCATGCCCGGCTTGACGATCTCGGCACAGCGGTTGGCCACGGCACGACCGAACACCACCAGATCCAGCAGCGAATTCGAGCCGAGGCGGTTCGCGCCGTGCACCGACACGCAAGCGGCCTCGCCGATGGCGAACAGGCCCGGCACCACCGAATCCGGATCGTCGTCGCGCTTGGTGACCACTTCGCCGTGATAGTTGGTGGGGATGCCGCCCATGTTGTAGTGAACGGTCGGAAGGACCGGGATCGGCTCCTTCGTGACGTCCACGCCCGCGAAGATGCGCGCCGACTCCGCGATGCCCGGCAGGCGCTCGTGGATCACCTCGGGGCCGAGATGCATCAGGTTGAGGTGGATGTGGTCCTTGTTCGGGCCCACGCCGCGACCTTCGCGGATTTCGATGGTCATCGCGCGGCTCACGACGTCACGCGAGGCGAGGTCCTTCGCGTTCGGCGCGTAGCGCTCCATGAAGCGCTCGCCCTCGGAGTTGGTGAGGTAACCACCCTCGCCGCGCACGCCCTCGGTGATGAGGCAGCCGGCGCCGTAGATGCCGGTGGGATGGAACTGCACGAACTCCATGTCCTGCAACGGCAGGCCGGCGCGCAGCACCATGCCGCCGCCGTCGCCCGTGCAGGTGTGCGCCGAGGTGGCGCTGAAGTAGGCGCGGCCGTAGCCGCCCGTGGCCATCACCACGGCGTGGCCGCGGAACAGGTGCAAGGTGCCTTCGTTCATGTCGAGCGCGAGCACGCCCACGCACTTGCCGTCCTCGAAGACGAGGTCGATGGCGAAGTATTCGATGAAGAAGGTGGCGTCGTGCGCCAGCGCCTGCTGGTAGAGCGTGTGCAGGATCGCGTGCCCGGTGCGGTCGGCCGCCGCGCAGGTGCGCTGGGCGGTGCCCTTGCCGTAGTGCGTGGTCATGCCGCCGAACGGGCGCTGGTAGATCTTGCCCTCTTCGGTGCGCGAGAACGGCACCCCGTAGTGCTCGAGCTCGATGATGGCCGGAATGGCCTCGCGACACATGTACTCGATGGCGTCCTGGTCACCGAGCCAGTCGGAGCCCTTGATCGTGTCGTAGAAGTGGAAGCGCCAGTCGTCTTCGCCCATGTTGCCGAGCGCCGCCGAGATGCCGCCCTGCGCCGCCACGGTATGCGAGCGGGTCGGGAACACCTTGGTGATGCACGCGGCCTTGAGGCCCTTCTCGGCCAGGCCGAAGGTGGCGCGCAGGCCCGCACCACCGGCGCCGACCACGATCACGTCGTATTTGTGTTGTTGAACCTTGTAGGCTTCCATGGATCAGCTTCCGAGCGCGACGCGCACCACCGCCAGCACGCCCGTGAGCGCGGCGAGTACGGCGATGAACTTGATGACGATGAGCGAGGTCACTTCGACCCAGCGCGTATGGACGTAGTCTTCGATGATCACCTGCAGGCCGATCACGGCATGGCGGAACATCGTGACCACGAAGGCGATCAGCAGCACCGCGTTCCAGGGCTTCATCAGCGTGGCACGGGCCGTGGCGTAATCGGCGTGCAGCAGGCTCAGGATAGTGCACAGCAGCCAGACGGTGAGAAACACCAGAGCCACGGCGGTGACGCGCTGGAGCATCCAGTGGCCGACGCCGTCTTTGGCGGAGCCGAGGCCGCGGGCGCGGGCGAGCGGATTGCGCAAGTCCTTGCTCATGCGTGGCCTCCGGCGAGCACGTAGCCCCACACCAGCACGGTCAGCACGATGGCGGCGATGATCGAGATCCAGCTGGAACGTACGAACGACGTGATCGCGTAGCCCTTGCCGGTATCCTGCACCAGGTGGCGGATGCCGTTGGCGAGATGATAGAAGAAGGCGAGCGTCCAGCCGATCAGCACGATCATGCCCAGGGGGCTGGCTGCGCAGGCGGTGAACGTGGCGAAGGCTTCTTCACCGGCGGCGAGGGACGCGAGCCCCCAGACGATGATCAGGCTACCGACGGCGAGGATGATGCCGGTGGCACGATGCAGGATGGAGGTAAGCATCTGCACTTGCCATTTGTAGACCTGCAGATGCGGTGAAAGCGGTCGTCCCGTTTGTGCCATGGCGGCTATCCTGGATTGGAATCGCTACGATGCCCAACCGCTCCCTCGTCGCCTTCCGGTCAGAAGTCGATGCAGCGTCCGTTCTTTTCCCAGTCGCCGTAACGCGTGGGGTCCAATGGCGCTTTCTCGACCCCTGGCTCGCCGTTCGTGGGGACGACCGGCGGTACGAGCGGTTTCGCCGGAGCGGAATCGTTCGCGTTTTCGGGCTCGGAGGGATGGTCGGACATGGTTATAAAGCCCTAAAAGCGTAATACCTGTGCCATCGCAGCACAACCTTCGGCTAAGCCGCCGGCCTTGGCTTGGCCTTGGCGCGACCGTATATCTTACTCCCCTGTCCCGGATCGCGCCTGCCCATGTCCAGCCGTACCACTCGCCCCATCCTCCTCGCCGGTCCCGACGCGGTCGGCTTCGCCAACGCCCAGCTCACCAGCGACGTGCTCTCGCTGGCGACGGGCCGATGGCAGTGGAGCGGCTGGCTCGACCCCAAGGGCCGCGTGCGCGCCCTGCTCCAGGTGGCCCGCCTCGACGACGGCCTGCTGGTCCTGCCGCGCGGTGGTGACGGCGAGGCGCTGGCAAACGACCTGAAGCGCTTCGTCTTCCGTTCGAAGGTGACGGTGACCGTTCTCGGTGCATCGCACGTGGCCGACGGCGACGCATACGACGACGGGCACGCACGCACGCTCGACGACGGCACGTTCGTCTTCGGCGAAGGCGACGCATCGATCCACGTCGGTAGGCGGGACGATGCGGATGCATGGGTCGCCCGCCACGTGCAAAAGGGATATGCATGGCTTCCCGACGAGGCTCTGAACGAATTGCTTCCGCCCGCACTCTCGATGGAACGCCTCGGTGCGGTAGCGTTCGACAAAGGTTGTTTCCCGGGTCAGGAAATCGCCGCGCGATTGCACTTCCTGGGCGGACACAAGCGTCATCTGCGCATCGTCGAATCCGACGCTCCCTTGCGCGAAGGCCGATCGTTGCGCATCGACGGCCGCGATGCGGGCATCGTACTGATGCACAACGCCTCGGCACCGAAGCTTACATCTTTGGTCGTACTCGACGACGCGTTGTCGCAGGCGGACACTGTTGAAAACGAGAGCATCCGTCTACACGTTTTATCCACGTTCGCCGCGTGATTTCGCGGCACGCTCGTAAAAATGCGTTCCTGAACGCGTGTGAGCGGAGCCTGAACCAAGCAGTGCCTACACTTGCGCAAAAGGTGATGCGCCACTAGGCTCCGCCGATCCACTTTTCGTGGCCATGGTGTTTCACCGAGGTCACATACGCGACGAACCGTCGACGATGACGGTACTGGCGCGACCCGGCAAAGGCCGGAGGATCAAGCAGCGCGCGGCTTCCCCAGGCCAGCGCGCCGTCAGCCGACGGAGCCGCCGCAGCGCGAGCCGCTCCCTTTCGGTGCAACCCCATACCGACGGATGCGGACGTCCGTCTGGTTCAGTCACAGTGTGTGACGCCCGAGCCATTCACTTCAACGAACCCCAGTGAATGCCATCGGTTGGTCCAGGTAGTAACGGCCTGCCCGCCCGTCTACCGCTCATACGTCTCCCATGGCTCTTTTCCAAGGCCGCAAGTGACGGAAAAGCTCGTTGGAGGCAGATACACATGAAACTTTCCGCATTGCTCTGGATGGCGTCCGTCCTTCCAAGCCACCTCGCCGACCAGACGTGCCTGGCGACGACGGTATACCTCGAGGCACGCAGCGAACCCACCATCGGCCAGTACGCCGTGGCGGAAGTCGCCCTTCGCCGTCGCGACCGACGCATGGGCGGCAGCAACATCTGCGACGTCGTTTCCGCACCGCGGCAATTCGCCATCACCACCACGCCGAAGGATTTCGAAGTCAACGATCTCGTCGCATGGACCAAGGCCTGGAAGATCGCCGGCGACTCCATCAACAACTGGAGCCTGCCCAAGGGCGAACGCCTGGTCTACGTGCCGCAGGCCGATCATTTCGCCACCGTCGCCGTCTCGCCCACGTGGTCGAGCAGCCGCGTGGTTCGCAAGATCGGAGACCACGCGTTCTACGCCGTCAACTGACGAAGCGCCAAAACGTGCGGGGAAAAGGAATCGAGGCGGGCAGCTTGCGATTCCCGGGAAAAGGGGCCCTCGGATGAGGGTCTTTTTTTTGCCTGCGGAAAATTGCCCATGGAAAAGCCCGGCGGGGATCGGGGCAAAAATCGTTACGCGACAATTTTCGCGACGGCGCCGGCACGGATCAAAAAAAAAAGCCCGCCGTAGCGGGCTTTTTTAGCCACCTAAACATCCATATCACCGACGGTACACGTGATCGCCGCGCACCTCGACGTAGTCGCCGCGACGCAACTGCGGATCCTCGCGTTGCGTGACGGTGGCCCAACGCCCATCGTCCAGGCGAATGCGGACGCGGAACGCGGCTTCGTCACCGTTGCGCTTGCCTACCGCGTTACCGACGAAACCGCCGGCCACCGCGCCGCCGACCGTCGCGGCCGATCGTCCGTCGCCCTTGCCGATGGTGTTACCCAGGAGGCCACCCGCGACCGCGCCGATCACCGCTCCCAGCGGGGATGAATCGCGTTGCGTGTAGACCTGTTCCACGTCCTCGACGGTGCCGCACTGCTGGCACCCGCGCGGCGGGCCGGAATAGACCACGCGATCTTCCCGGTATACCCGGCGCGGCTCCTCGTAACACGCCGTGAGCGACAGGGTGGCGATCGCGGCGGCGACGATACCCGCTTTCTGGACGAAGTTGTGCATGGTGACGTCCTCGATGGAATGATGCTGGATCAGCGGGAATCGGAAACGACGCTGACGCCTTCCTGCACTTCCACGCGGTCGCCCGGATCGTGGTCCATGCGGGTGGTGCGGGTCACGCCGTTGTACTCGTAGCGCACGTCGTAGGCGACGATCCTGTCGCTGCTCTTTCCGGGTACGGAATCGCACTTGCGCACGGTGCTGGTGACCGTGTTGGTCTCCTGGCGGCGCTCCTGGATCTCGTGTCCGGCGTAACCGCCGCCGACGGCGCCCGCCACCGTGGCGAGCGTACGGCCCTTGCCGCCGCCGACCTGGTTGCCGAGCAAGCCGCCGGCGATGGCGCCGATGGCCGTACCGGCGATCTGGTGCTGGTCCTTGACCGGCGCGCGGCGGGTCACGACCTCGTCGTGGCACTCGCGTTGCGGCGCCGTGGAAGTGGTTTCACGCACGGGCTCGACGCTGACCACCCGGCCGTACTTCGGACCGGCGGGCACGGATGCCGAGGCCGGGCCATTACCGCCGGCGGCCACGTCGGCATTCGCATCGCGATTGCAGGCGGAAAGGCTCAACACCAAGGCCGCGCCCAAACCTGCGTTCAGGACGGAAATCTTCAACCTGCTCATAACCCTAGTCTCCTAACGAAGTCCGCGACCCCCGATGGCGCAATCGCCCATCTTTCGAAGGAAGTCGCCTCGGTGCCATTTGACAATCGCTAAACTGAACGACGCCTTAGACTGACTATCCACACGCCATCCACGCCCTGAACGCATGCCGGACCTCGTAGACACCCACGCCCACCTCGACGACGGCAGCTTCGACGTCGATCGTCCGCTCATGTTCGAGCGCGCCGAGGAGGCCGGCGTGCGTCGCTGGATCGTGCCCGCGACGGATCGCGGCAACTGGGAGGCCATCGAACGGCTGTGCAAGTCGCGTGAAGGCGTTTTTCCCGCCTACGGGCTGCACCCCCTGTGGACGGCGAGCCACGCGAACGCCCACCTGGAGGAACTTCCCTCCTGGCTGGACGGGCATGCCGCGGTGGCCGTCGGCGAAATCGGCCTGGATTTCTACGTGGAGGGCCTGGATGCGGCGCGCCAGCGCGAGGTGTTCGAACGCCAGCTGCAGGTCGCGAAGGAACACGACCTTCCGGTGATCGTGCATGCGCGCCGCGCCTTCGAGGAAACCATCCACACGTTGCGCCGCGTCGGCGGCATGCGCGGCGTGGTCCACAGCTATTCCGGCAGCGAGGAGCAGGCACGACAGCTGTTCGACCTGGGTTTCCATATCGGCATCGGCGGGCCGGTCACCTACGACAGGGCGCAGCGCATTCGCCGCGTGGTCGCCTCGATGCCGCTGGAGCGGTTGCTGCTGGAGACCGATTCGCCCGATCAGCCGTGCGCGCATCACCGCGGGGAACGGAACGAGCCGGCATTCATGGTGGACGTGTTGGAGACCGTCGCTGCGCTACGGGGCACGACGATCGACGAAATCGCCGCGACCACGACACGGAATGCCGAGGCGCTGTTTTCCCTCGGCGACTGAGGCCCCGGGTTTCGCGGACACTTGCCCTACGCGGCGCCGCTTGCTAGCCTGATATTTCACCAGCGAAATATCATCCAGCGAAATGTCCAGCCTGAAACCGTGCGTCGATGCCCTCTACGAGGGCGTCGAGCGTGTCGCCGACCACATTCCCGGCCTTCCCAAGTGCGAGGTGCTGCTCATCCGCTTGCTGCTGCTCAACGGCGAAGCCTTGCATCGCGACGTCGAGACGAAGCTCAAGCCGTTCGAGATGAACGACAGCGATTTCCGCACGTTGATGATGCTGTACTCGTCCGCCGACGGCACGTCCACGCCGGGCGAACTCTGCGCGCTGGCCGAGCAGAAGCCCACGAACATGACGCGCATCACCGGCATGCTGGCCAAGCGTGGCCTCATCACGCGCACCCATGCCACGCACGACCGGCGCCAGGTCGTGCTCAAGATCACGGCCGACGGCAGGCGCTTCGTGCGCAAGCTGCTGCCGCCCATGTTTCCCGAGCTGGTGGCCAAGTTCTCCTGCTTCAGCGACACCGAACGCAAGACCTTCGAGCGCCTGCTCAGAAAGCTTGCCCTGCATCTCGACCCGGTGGCCCCCAGCCCATGATCCGATCCCCGCTACGCCACGCCCTGCTCGCCGGCGCGGTGGCCGTGTCGCTCGCCGCCTGCCACGTACCGGCAAAGATCGATCGGCCCGCCCTTCGCGACGAGGCACCCCTTGCCGGCCTTGCCACGACCAGCCGCCCCGGCTGGCCCGCCGCCGACTGGTGGCGCGCCTACGGCGATCCCCAGTTGAACGCGCTCATCGAGCTGGCCTTGCGCGGCGCGCCCGACCTCGCCCAGGCCAAGACCCGCGTGGACACGGCACAGCAGAACATCCGCGTGGCGGCGGCACAGGCGGGCTTGCGTGTCGGCGCCAGCGGCCAGGCCACCCGGCAGCGGCTGAGCGAACACGGCCTGATCCCGTCGCAGTTCCTCGGCTTCACCTGGTACAACCAGGCCGACCTCGGGCTGCAGGTGAGCTACGACTTCGACTGGTGGGGCAAGAAGCGTTATGCCATCGAAGCCGCCATCGACAGCGCCCGCGCCGCCGAAGCCGAGCGCTCCGCGGCATCGCTCTCGATCCAGGCGATGGTGGCCGACACGTATTTCGGCTGGCTCACCGACGAAGCCCGGGTGGCCCTGGCGGACCAGCTCGTGGCAGCTCGCGAGCGCGCGCTGCGCATCGCCGAACTGCGCGTGAATCAGGGCGTCGACGTTCCCGATGCCGCCCAGCAGGCACGGGCCGAACTGGCCGCCGCCCGCCAGCAGAAGGTCGCCCTGCAAGGCTCCGCGGACATCCGTCGCGCTTCGCTAGCCACCCTCGTGGGTGTCTCGCCGTCGGCGCTGCCCGTGCTCACCCCCCGGCCGCTGCCCGAGGTCGCCCCCGGCCTGCCGACCGACACGGGCACCAACCTGATGGCCCGCCGACCCGACATCGCCGCCAGCCGCTGGCAGGTCGAGGCCGCTCTGCGCAACACCGATGCCGCCCGTGCGCAGTTCTTCCCCGACGTCAGCCTCAGGGCGATGGCCGGCTTGTCCAGCATCGACATGGACAAGGTGTTTTCGCGCAGCAGCCGCGTGTTCTCCCTTACCCCGGCCATCGACCTGCCCATCTTCGAGGGCGGCGCGCTGGAAGCCGCGCATGGCGTCAGCCGGGCCCAGCTGGGTGCGGCGATCGCGCAATACGACGCGGCCGTCGCGGCGGCCGCGCGCGACGTCGCCACCCAGGCGTTGGGTGCCGAACAGATCGCCGCACGTCGCGCGCAGCAGGCCGAACAGGTGGATGCGGCTTCGGCATTGCTCGCCAGCGCGCAGGCCCGCGCCAGGCGCGGCGTGCGCGACGATCGCGAATCGCTCGCCGCCGAGGCCGCGGCGATCCAGCAGCGCGACATGTCCACCGATCTTCATGGCCAGGCCCTGTCGACCGACGTCGGCCTCGTGAAATCGCTCGGCGGCGGTTATCGCGCCGAACCCGTCACCTCCCTTTCCTCCTCTCGCACCGACGGAGCCCCCACCCCATGAGCGCCACCCCCAACGACACGAACGCCGCGACACGGGAAAGCGGCAACGCGCCGAAGGACAAGCGCAAACGGGCACGCGCGCTGCTCGTCGTGCTGCTGGTCTTCGTGCTCGCCGCCGCCCTCTGGCTGCTGCTTTGGCTGTTCGTCTTTTCCACCCGCGAAACCACCGACGACGCCTACGTGGGCGGCAATCAGGTGGGTATCTCCGCGCAGGTGCCCGGCATCGTCACGGCGGTCTATGCCGACGACACGCAACGGGTGAATGCCGGCCAGGTGCTCGTGCGCCTCGACCCCACGGATGCCGACGTGGCCCTGCGCAAGGCCGCCAGCGCACTGGCCCAGGCCGTGCGCCAGGTGCGCCAGCAGACCCAGTCCGCCGCCAGTGCCGATGCCGCGCTCGCCGCGCGCCGCCTCGACCTCAAGCGGGCCCAGGATGACCTCAAGCGCCGCCTGCCGCTGCTCGCCGAAAAGGCGGTGGCTCCCGAAGAAGTGCAGCATGCGCGCGACGCGGTGGACACCGCGCGGTCGGCGCTGGAATCCGCGCAACGCCAGGCCGACGCCAGCCGTGCGCTGGTCGACGGCAGCGACGTGCAGGACAACCCCGCCGTGCAACAGGCCCGCGCCAACTACCGCCAGGCCTGGGTGGCCGCGCAGCGCAATGCCATCGTCGCGCCGGTGGACGGCTACGTCGCCCAGCGCAGCGTGCAGGTGGGCAACAGCGTGCAGCCGGGGCAGCCATTGATGACCGTACTGCCGTTGCATGACCTGTGGGTGGATGCGAACTTCAAGGAAAGCCAGTTGCGCCATGTGCGCATCGGCCAACCGGCGAAGATCGAAGCCGACATCTACGGCGGCGGCGTCGAATACCACGGCAAGGTCGTGGGCCTGGGTGCCGGCACCGGCAGCGTGTTCTCCCTGCTGCCCGCGCAGAACGCCACGGGCAACTGGATCAAGGTGGTGCAGCGCGTGCCGGTGCGCATCGCGATCGATCCGAAGGACCTCCAGTCGCATCCGCTGCGCATCGGCCTGTCCACGGCCGTCACCGTCGACATCACCGATGACAAGGGCGACGTGCTGGCGAAGTCGCCCTCCACCGGGGCGGTGGCGCAGACCACGGTATACGACGACGTTGCCGCGAAAGCCGACGCGGCGGCCGATGCCATCGTGGCGTCGAATCTCGGGACGGACGTGCCTTGAGCGACGCCGCCGCCCTCCCCGACGCGCCGCCGGCGGGCCCCAAGCCGCTGCACGGCGGCCCGCTGGTACTGCTGACGATCGCCGTCGCGTTCTCCACCTTCATGGAGATCCTCGACATGACCATCGTCAACGTGGCCGTGCCGCACATCGCCGGCAGCCTCGGCGTAAGCGCCAGCGAAGGCACCTGGGCGATCAGCTCGTACGCGCTCGCCAGCGCCATCATGCAGCCGCTCACCGGCTGGCTCGCGCGCCGCTTCGGCGAAGTGAAGACGTTCTGCGCGTCGGTGACGCTTTTCGTGCTCTTCTCCATGCTGTGCGGCATGGCCACGAACATGCCCATGCTGGTGATCTTCCGCCTGCTGCAGGGCGCGGGGTCGGGTCCGATGGTGGCGCTGTCGCTGTCGCTGCTGCTGTCGAGCTACCCCAAGACGAAACAAGGCATCGCATTGGCGATGTGGGCGATGACCGTGGTGGTGGCGCCGATCTTCGGGCCCATCCTCGGCGGCTACCTCACCGACAATTTTTCCTGGCCGTGGATCTTCTACATCAACGTGCCCGTGGGCGCGGCGGCCGGTGTCGTCACCTGGTCGATCCTGCGCCATCGCGAAACGAAAACCACGCGGGCGCCCATCGACACCGTGGGCCTGGCCTTGCTCGTGGTGGGCGTGGGCTCGCTGCAGTTCATGCTCGACAACGGCAACGACCACGACTGGTTCGCCTCGCCGATGATCCTCGCCCTGGGCCTGGTCGCGCTGGTGGCGCTGGTGTTCCTGATCGTGTGGGAGCTCACGGCGAAATATCCCGTGGTCGACCTCTCGCTGTTCAAGCGGCGCAACTTCACGGTAGGCGTGATCGCGCTTTCGCTGGGCATGCTGGCTTTCTTCGGCATCAACGTGGTGTTTCCGCTGTGGCTGCAGACCACGCTCGGCTACACCGCCACCTGGGCCGGCCTCGCCACCGCGCCGGTGGGCATCCTCGCCTTCCTCATCTCGCCGATCATCGGCCGCAATATCCAGCGCCTGGAACTGCGCGCCGTGGTGACCTTCGCCTTCCTGGTGTTCGCCTTCACCTCGTTCTGGTTCGCCGGCTTCAACAGCGGCGCGTCGTACGCCACGCTGGTGTTGCCGCGTTTCATCATGGGTATCGCCATCGCCTGTTTCTTCATTCCGCTCAACCAGATCTTCCTTTCCGGCCTGGCGCCCGAGCAGATCGCGGGCGCATCGGGCCTCGCCAACTTCTGCCGCACGCTGGCGTCGAGCGTGTCCACCGCCATCACCGTCACGCTCTGGCAGCACCGTGGCGAGTTCCACCACGCGTCGCTCACCGAATACGTCAACCCCGCCTCGCCGGCCACCACGGCCTACACGCAGCGCCTGGCGGCGATGGGAGCGCACGGGCAGCCGGCGCTGGGGGTGATCGACCAGGTGCTCAACCGCGAGGCCCTCACGCTGGCGGTCAACGACGTCTTTTTCAGTTGCGCCATCCTTTTCCTCGCCCTCATCCCCGTCCTGTGGCTTGCCAGGCCGCCGTTCGGCAATGCCGGGGGTGCCGCCGGTCATTGACGGATCATCGATTGAATCGATCTAAAAGAGGTCGGTGAAATCGACAAGGCAATACCGTGACTTGCCGCAACTGGTGCGGCGCAATACCTCGTGGTAGCTTTCGCCGCATGGCACAAACCCTACGCATCATTAAGAAGTACCCGAACCGTCGTCTTTACGACACGGAAATCTCGAGCTACATCACGCTGGAGGAGGTGCGCCAGCTGGTTCTCGACGGGGAGACTTTCGAGGTCCGCGACGCCAAGTCCGGCGAGGATCTCACCCGTTCGGTATTGCTTCAGATCATCGCGGAGCACGAGGAGCACGGCCAGCCGATGCTCTCCACGCAGCTGCTCTCCCACATCATCCGCTTCTACGGCGACCCGCTACAGGGCTTCATGGGTCCCTACCTGGAGCGCAGCCTGCAGGTCTTCCTCGACCAGCAGCAGCAGTTCCGCAACCAGCTCAACAGCCTCATGGGCCAGACCCCCTGGTCGATGCTCAACGACATGACCGAGCGCAACCTCGACGTCTGGAAGACGATGCAGCGCGGTTTCCTCGACGCGGCCACCGGCCGGCCGCCCGAACCGGCGCGCCCGGCCCCGCACGGCCGCACCGGCAAGAAGACCGGCTGATCCTCCTGCGCCGCCGCCCGGGCTTGCCTGCGGCGGCGCTGCGGCGCACGATGCGCTGCCCCGCAATATCGCGATCCGCGGATACCGCCGCCCATGCCCCGTAACGACATCGCCGTGGTCGGCGCCGGATTGGTCGGCGCCCTGGTCGCCACCCTGCTCACCCAGCGCGGCTTTCGCGTCACGGTCTACGAGAAACGCCCCGATCCGCGCCGAGCGGGCTTCCAGGGCGGCCGTTCGATCAATCTGGCCCTCGCCGAGCGCGGCCTGCACGCCTTGCGGGCCACCGGACTCGCCGACAAGGTATTGGCCCAGGCGGTGATGATGCGCGGCCGGATGGTGCACGATCCCGCCGGGCACAGCGGCCTGCAACGCTACGGTGTCGACGACTCCGAAGTGATCTGGTCGGTGTCGCGCGGCGGGCTCAATGCGTTGATGCTCGATGCGGCGGAGGCCGCCGGGGCCACGGTACATTTCGACCAGGGCCTTGCCGGGGCCGACCTCGACGCTGGCACGCTCACCCTGCGCGACGACGCTGGCCGCGAGCGCACCGTCGACGCGCCCGTGGTGATCGGCGCCGACGGCGCCGGTTCCGCGCTGCGCGCCGCCATGCACCGGCATGCGCCGCTCGGCGAACGCGTGGAGGAACTCGGCCACGGTTACAAGGAACTGGAAATCCCTCCCGGCACGGATCCCGCCGCGCCGTTCGCGATCGAACGCAACGCGCTGCACATCTGGCCGCGGGGTCATTACATGTGCATCGCGCTGCCCAATCGCGAGGGCAGCTTCACCGTCACCCTGTTCCTGCCCAACGACGGAGAGCATCCGAGTTTCCGCAGCATCTCGGGCGCAGGCGCCGCCGAGGCGTTCTTCCGTGCCGATTTCCCCGATGCACTGGCCTTGATGCCCGACTTCGCCGCCGACTGGGCCACGCATCCGGTCGGTACCCTGGCCACGCTGTACCTCGACCGCTGGCACATCGGCGGGCGCGCCCTGCTCATCGGCGATGCCGCGCACGCCATCGTGCCGTTCCACGGCCAGGGCATGAACTGCGGATTCGAGGATGCCGCCGAGCTGGCGTCGCTGTTCGAGGCGATGCCGGACGATCCGGCCGCCGTATTCGCGGCGTTCGAGGCGCAACGCAAGCCCAATGCCGACGCGATCGCACGCATGGCGCTGGAAAACTACGTGGAGATGCGCGACAAGGTGGCCGATCCGCGTTTCCTGCGCATGCGCGAACTCGGCACGCTGCTCGCGCAGCGCTCACCCACGCATTACATGCCGCGGTATCGCATGGTCACCTTCACCCACCTGCCGTATGCCTACGCGCTGGAGCGCGGCATGGCACAGGACGTGCTGGTGGAGCAGTTGTTGAAGGGACACGCGTCGGTGGATTCCGTCGACCTCGATGCGGCGGTTCGCGCCCTGGAAGCCACCCTGCCGCCCTTGCCTGCACAGGCGTTCGAGCGGGATTGATTCGCGGACAGGGTCCGCGACAGGCAAATGGACAAGCCTCGCGCCTCCCGCAACAATCCCCCGATGACCGCCGTTGCCCCGCCCCTGCTCGAAGCACGCGCCCTGACCTTCCTGCGCCAGGACGAACCCGTGTTCGGGCCCATCGACTTCGCGCTGCACGCGGGCGAGATCGCCCTCGTCGAAGGCGACAACGGCAGCGGCAAGACCACCCTGATGCGCGTGCTCACCGGCATGCTGCGCGCGGGCGGCGGCGAGGTACTCCTCGACGGCACGCCGTTCGCACTGGACGAAGTGGCGGGCGAAGTGGTGTTCCTCGGCCATCAGCTCGGCCTGAAGAACGACCTCTCCCCCCGCGAGAATCTCGCCCTTGCCCAGGCGCTCTATGGCCGCCGCGAAGGGGCCTCCCTCACCGCCACCCTGGTCGAGGTGGGCCTGGGCGGCTACGAGGACGAGCCCGTGCGCCGCCTGTCGGCCGGCCAGAAGAAACGCGCGGCACTGGCACGCCTGCTTCTGCTGCCCGCCCGAATCTGGTTGCTCGACGAACCCTACGCCAACCTCGATCGCGAGGGCATCGCGCTGGTCAACCGCCTGGTCGATGCCCATGCCACACGTGGCGGCGCCGCGCTGGTCACCAGCCATGGCGCCGTCAGTTTCGCGGGCGAAGCGCCCCGCCGCATCCGGTTGCACGCATGACGCCGGGGCACCTGGGCGCCGCCTGCGCCGCGTTGCTCAGGCGCGATCTCACCCTGGCCTGGCGCCGTCGCGGAGACATCGCGATGCCCGTGCTCTACGCGCTCATCGTGGGGACGCTGTTTCCGTTCGCCATCGGTCCCGAACCCGCCCTGCTCGCGCGCATCGCGTCGGGCGTCGTGTTCGTCACCGTGCTTCTGTCGATCCTGCTATCGCTCGACACCCTGTTCCGTGGCGACATCGAAGACGGCTCGATGGAGCAGCTCATGCTCGCGCCGCAGCCGCTGGCCCTGCTGGTGGGCATGAAGATCCTCGCGCACTGGATCACCTCGGCGCTCCCGTTGATCGTCGTGGCGCCCGTGCTCGCGTCGATGCTGCATTTTCCCACCGGCACCCTACCCGTGCTGGTGCTCGCCCTCGTGCTCGCCACGCCGCTCCTGAGCCTTTTGGGCGCCGTGCTGGTGGCGTTGGCGGGCGGCGCGAAGCGCTCTGGTATGCTTCTGGCGCTGATGTTGCTGCCCTTGTGCGTACCGGTGGTGATCTTCGCCGCGGGAGCCGTCTCGGCGGCGCAGCAAGGGCTGCCCTGGATCGCGCCGATGGCGTGGCTGGGCGCGGGACTGGCGCTGGCCGTGGTGCTTGGCCCCCTGGCCTGCGCGGCGGCGCTGCGGATCGCGCTGGACAGCTGATCCGATGCAACCGGGCACGGGACGGGAGGGACTCACCATGGATGCACCGAATTCTGTAACGAGGACCGATGGCTAACTGGGTACCGCTCTGGCTCCACCGTCTGGGATCGCCACCGGTGTTTTACCGTTTCGCGGGCGCCGTGCGTCCGTGGGCCCTCGGCCTGGCCCTGGTGCTCGGCGCCGTCGCGCTCTACGGCGGCCTCTTCGTCGCTCCCGCCGATTACCAGCAGGGCGACGCCTACCGCATCATCTTCATCCACGTGCCCAGCGCCTGGATGAGCCTGTTCATCTACGGCGCGATGGCGCTGGCCGCCTTCATCGGCCTGGTCTGGCGCATCAAGCTCGCCGAGACCGTGGCCATGGAATCCGCCCCGGTCGGCGCCGCGTTCACCTTGATCACCCTCGCCACGGGCTCGCTCTGGGGCAAGCCGATGTGGGGCACCTGGTGGACATGGGACGCACGCCTCACGTCCGAGCTGGTGCTGCTGTTCATCTACCTGGGCGTGATCGGCCTCTACCACGCCTTCGAAGATCGCCGCCAGGGCGCGCGCGCCGCATCTTTCCTCGTGCTGATCGGCGCGGTGAACGTGCCCATCGTGCATTTCTCGGTGAACTGGTGGAACACCCTCCACCAGGGCTCCACCATCCGCCTGCTCGGCCCGTCGCACATCGACGCCAGCATGGTCTGGCCGCTGCTCACCATGATGGCGGCCACCAAGTGCTACTACGTATCCAGCCTGTTCGCGCGCGTGCGCGCCGATCTCATCGCCTCCGAAAGCGGCAAGGGCTGGGTGCGCGAGCTCGCCCTGGGCAACGAAGCGAAGGATCCATCGGCATGACCGACCTCGCCATGGGCCATTACGGCCTCTACGTGTGGTCGTCGCTGGCCATCTTCGTCGTGGTGCTCCTCATCGATACGCTGGGACCGCTCGCGCGGCGCCGGCGCAACCTGCGCGAACTGCGTGCGCGACTCGCACGACAGGAAAACCGCCGCCGGCCCGGAACCGCACAGAGTCCATGAATCCCACCCGTAAACGCCGCCTCGCCATCGTGATCTCGGTGGTCATCGCCGCCTCCGTCGCGGTGAGCCTCACCGTGTTCGCGTTGCAGCGAAACATGAACTACCTGTTTACCCCCAGCCAGGTGCAGGAAGGCCAGGCCACGCAGTACGCCACCTTCCGCCTGGGCGGGATGGTGAAATCCGGCTCCATCCAGCGTGCCGGCGACAGTCTCAAGGTGAGTTTCATCGTGGTCGACGACGGCGGCGCGATGCCCGTGGAATACACCGGCATCCTTCCCGACCTGTTCCGCGACAACCAGTCGGTGATCGCCACGGGACGCATGGCCGACGGCCGCTTCATCGCCAGCGAAGTGCTCGCCAAGCACGACGAGAACTACATGCCGAAGGAACTGAAGGACGCCATGGCCAAGGCGCACGACAAGCGCCACATCGAAGACACGCCGACCAAGGACGCGCCCAAGTGATCCCCGAACTCGGCCAGTTCGCGCTGGTGCTGGCCCTGCTGCTGGCACTGGCCCAGGGCATCCTGCCCATCGTCGGCGCCTGGCGCGGCAACGCGGCGCTGATGGCCGTGGCCCGCCCCGCCGCCGCCGGCCAGGCCGTGTTCGTGTTCGCCGCGATGGCGATCCTCATCCATGCCTTCCTCGCCTTCGATTTCTCGGTGGCCTACGTCGCCGACAATTCCAACCTCGCGCTGCCCTGGTATTACCGCATCACCGCGGTATGGGGCGCGCACGAGGGCTCGATGCTGCTGTGGGTATTCATCCTCAACGTGTGGTCGCTCGCGCTGGCCGCCTTCAGCCGCCACCTGCCACCGGCGTTCCTGTCGCGCGTGCTGGGCGTGCTGGGCCTGATCGGCGTCGGCTTCCTCGCCTTCATCCTGTTCACCTCCAATCCCTTCCTGCGCGAACTGCCGATGCCCGCCGACGGCGGCGACCTCAACCCGGTGCTGCAGGATCCGGGCATGACCTTCCACCCACCGGTGCTCTACATGGGCTACGTGGGCTTCTCGGTGGCCTTCGCGTTCTCCATCGCCGCCTTGCTCGGCGGTGAACTGGAGCAGGCGTGGGTGCGCTGGGCGCGACCTTGGACCAACGTGGCCTGGGCGTTTCTCACCATGGGCATCGTCGCAGGCAGTTGGTGGGCCTACGCCGAACTCGGCTGGGGCGGCTGGTGGTTCTGGGATCCGGTGGAAAACGCCTCGTTCATGCCCTGGCTCGTCGGCGTTGCGCTGATCCACGCGCAGGCCGTCACCGAAAAGCGCGGCTCGCTGCCCGCATGGACGGTGCTGCTGTCGCTGTTCGCCTTCTCGCTGTCGCTGCTGGGTACCTTCCTGGTGCGTTCGGGCGTGCTCACTTCCGTGCACGCCTTCGCCTCCGATCCGCGCCGCGGCCTCTACATCCTCGGTTTCCTGGTGGTGGTGATCGGCGGTTCGCTGCTGCTCTACGCCATCCGCGCGCCGAAGGTGGCCACCGGCAAGCCGTTCGACGCGATGTCGCGCGAGACCGGCATCATGGTCGCCAACCTGCTGTTCACCACGGCGGCGGCGATGGTGCTGCTGGGTACGCTGTTCCCGCTGATCGGCGACGCCTTCAACCTCGGCCGCATCTCGGTCGGGCCGCCCTATTTCGGTTTCCTCTTCGTGCTGCTGATGGCGCCCGCGGTACTGCTCTTGCCGTTCGGTCCCTACCTGCGCTGGGGCCGTGCCGAAGGACGTCAACTCACCGCCATGAGCCTCCGCGCGGGCGTGGCCGCGATGATCTGCGCCCTCGCCGCCGCCTGGTTCGCCGACGGCCGCCTGCGCGCCGTCGCCGGCGTGGCCGGTGCCGTCTGGGTGGCGGCCGGCACGCTCACCTATACGGTCAAGCGCTGGCGCGAGATGCCGTTCGGCCGTCGTTATCCCGCGGAGATGGCGGGCATGCTGGTGGCGCACGCCGGCGTGGCGATCTTCATCGTCGGCGTGATGCTGTCCGAATCGCTCAGCGTCGAGCGCGACGTTCGCCTCGCGCCGGGGCAGACCGAATCCGTGGGCGGCTACCAGTTCCGTTTCGACGGCGTGCGCGAAACCGAAGGCCCCAACTGGACCGCCGACGAAGGCGAGGTGGCGGTCATGCGCGACGGCGCGCTGATGACCACGATGCATCCGCAAAAGCGCACCTATTCGCGCGGCCAGGTGCAGAGCGAATCGGCCATCGATCCTGGCCTGTTCCGCGACGTGTACGTGGCGCTGGGCGAACCCATGGACGCCAACCATCCCGAAGGCGCCTGGGCCGTGCGCCTCTATCACAAGCCTTTCGTGCGTTGGATCTGGTTGGGGGGCCTGTTCATGATGGCCGGCGGCTTCCTCGCCGCCGCCGAACGGCGTTTCCGCGTGAAAAAGCAGGTCCGCGAGGCGGTGGCCGCGCCGGCGACGGAGTCGGTCGCATGAGCCGCCTCGCACCGTTGTTCGGCTTCCTGCTGCTCGTGGCATTGTTCGGCTTCGGCATCTGGTGGAACACGCGGCACGACCAGCACGAGATCGTGTCGCCCCTGATCAACAAGCCGGCGCCTGCCTTCGTGCTGCCCCGCCTCGACGATCCCTCGCGCACGGTGAGCAAGACCGACCTCCTGGGCAAGCCCTATTTCCTCAACGTGTTCGCCAGCTGGTGCATCGAGTGCGTGCACGAGCATCCCGAGCTGATGGGGCCGATGAAGCAGCTCGGCCTGCCGCTCGTCGGCTTCAACTACAAGGACGATCCGCAGGCGGCCACCGCGTGGCTCGGCGAGCACGGCAATCCCTTCGACGCCATCGTGGCCGATCGCGACGGCCGCGCGGGCCTGGACTTCGGCGTGTACGCGGCGCCGGAAACCTTCCTCGTCGACGCGAAGGGCATCGTCCGCTACAAGCGCATCGGCCCCATCACGCCGGACGTCATCGAGAGCGAGATCAAGCCCGCCCTCGCCGCGCTGGCGAAGGAGTCGCCGTGATCCGCCGCCTGTGCGCCTTGCTCGCGTTCGCGTTGCTGCCCCTGCTCGCGATGGCGCAGGCGATCCAGCCGCTGCCCTTTCGCGACCGCGCGGAAGAAGTCCGCTTCCAGAAACTGAGTACCGAACTGCGTTGCCCGATGTGCCAGAACGAAACGCTGGCCGATTCCAACGCGCCCATCGCGCACGACCTGCGCCGCCAGGTGTTCGAGATGATCCAGGCAGGCAAGAGCGACGCCGAGATCAAGCGTTACCTCGTCGACCGCTATTCCGACTTCGTGCTCTATAAGCCTCCCGTGCAGCCCTCGACCTGGTTCCTGTGGTTCGGCCCGTTCGTGCTGCTGCTGGCCGGGGCGCTGGTGGTGTACGTGAACGTGCGCCGTCGCCGACGGCTCCAGGCCGGTGCCACGCCGCCGGCTTCCAACATCGATGACGGGGACGATTGGTGACTGTCGCGTTCTATCTCGTCGCCGCGGCGATGCTCGCGGTGGCCCTCGCGCTCCTGCTCGTTCCCCTCGTCCGCCACGGCCGTCGCCAGGGGCGCTCCCGCGGCGTGTTCGCCACGGCCGTCGCCATCGCCGTGCTCGTACCGCTGGCCAGCGTCGGCACGTACCTGCTCGTCGGCCGTCCGGCCACGCTCGGCGGCGTGGCACCCGCCGAGGAAATGACCGTCGACCAGGGCATCGTCGCGCTTCGCGCCCAGGTCAAGGCCCATCCGGACGACCTCCAGTCGTGGCTGCTGCTGGGCCAGACCTTCACGATGCTCAAGCAACCCGCGCAAGCCCGCGAGGCCTACGACGGCGCCTTGCATGCCGACGCGCGCAACGTCGTCGCGATGGTGGGTTGGGCCGAGTCCGATTCGCTCGTGCGCGACGACCACCTCATCGAAGGGCGCTCGCGCGAACTGCTCGAATCCGCCCTCGCCATCGAGCCGACCAGCCAGCGCGCGCTGTGGCTGCTCGGCATCAGCGATTTCCAGCAGCAGCGCTATGCCGAGGCATCGGCCACGTGGAAGAAACTGCAACCGCTGCTCGATCCCGACTCGAACGTGGCACGCGCCGTGGCGAAGCAGATCGCGCTGGCGGACGAGCGTTCGGCGAAGCCCACCTCGAACTGAGTAGGCGCACGCGCGCCCTTCGTGCCACCATCCGCGGATCGCAAGAAGGAGCTCCCCATGGGTGATGCCCGCCGCTACCACGCCCTCCCGTCGCCGTTCCGCATGAAGCGTGGCGGCGAACTGCACGGCGCCCGCGTGGCCTACGAAACCTGGGGCACGCTCAACCAGGCGCGCGACAACGCCGTGCTGATCCTCACCGGCCTGTCGCCCAGCGCTCATGCCGCGTCCAACGCGGACGATCCCGCGCCGGGCTGGTGGGAAGCGATGATCGGACCCGGCCGCGCGTTCGACACGAACCGTTTCCACGTGATCTGCGTCAATTCGCTCGGCAGCGACAAGGGCTCCACCTGCCCCGCGTCGATCGATCCGGCCACCGGCGAGCCCTATCGCCTCAGCTTTCCCGAACTGTCGTTGGAAGACGTCGCCAACGCCGCGTACGAAACGGTGAAGGGCCTGGGCATCGCTCGGCTCGCCTGCCTCGTCGGCTGCTCGATGGGAGGCATGAGCGCGCTGGCCTACATGTTGCTGCATCCCGGCGCGGCCCGCACGCACATCAGCGTGGACACCGCGCCCCAGGCGCAGCCCTTCGCCATCGCCATCCGCTCGTTGCAACGCGAAGCCATCCGCCTGGACCCTCACTGGAACGAAGGCCGATACGAAGGCGACGAATGGCCGGAGCACGGCATGAGCATCGCGCGCAAGCTGGGCGTCATCACCTATCGCTCGGCCATGGAGTGGAACGGTCGCTTCGCGCGCATCCGGCTGGATGCCGACGAACGGGACGGCAACGAACCGTTCGGTTTCGAGTTCCAGGTGGAGTCCTACCTCGAAGGGCATGCGCGCCGCTTCAACCGCCAGTTCGACCCCAACAGCTACCTGTACCTTTCGCGCGCCAGCGACTGGTTCGACGTGTCCGAATACGGCGAGGGCGACGTGATGCGCGGGCTGGAACGCATCCGGGTCGAGCGCGCGCTCGTCATCGGCGTGAGCACCGACATCCTGTTCCCGCTGGAACAGCAGGAGACCATCGCGCGCGGCCTCGAGGCGGCAGGCGCCTCGGTGGATTTCGTCGCGCTCGATTCGCCGCAGGGGCATGATGCCTTCCTGGTGGACATCGAGAATTACAGCCGGGCGATCGGCGGGTTTCTCGCCTCGATCTAGCTATCCGTCGCACCGGCGCCGCGCAAGTGCAAGCGACATTTTGGCGTGATCGCCTCCCGGCCGGCCTGTTATGATGTACGCCAGCCGCGCCCTCCCGCGGCGACGCATCCGAAGAGGCCCCACCCCATGATCACGGTCGAGTTCCCCGGCTGTCGCAAGCTGATCGAGGCCATCGACGCCTCCGTCGCCCAGCCCACCACGCCCCAGATCACCGACACCCTGCGCAACCAGCTGTGCAAGCTGATCCGGTCGAAGGAAGTCGAACTGCCCGCCTGCGTATTCGAGACCGCCGGCGACCGCTATGCCCGCCGCGAGCTCTACCGTAGCGACGAGCATGGGTACAGCGTGGTCGCCATGACCTGGGGGCCTGGCCAGGGCACCCTGATCCACGATCACAGCGGCATGTGGTGCGTCGAGGGGGTATGGAACGGCGCGCTGGAAATCGTCCAGTACGAACTGCTCGGACACGAGGCGGAGCATTACCGCTTCCGTGCCGTCGGCTCGATCCAGGCCGGTCCCGGTTCGGCCGGCAGCCTGATTCCGCCGCACGAGTACCACACCATCCGAAACCCCAGCGACGACGCCGTGGCGGTCAGCCTGCACATCTACTCGGGGCGCATGACCCAGTGCGCCGTATTCAATCCCGAGGGCGGCGATCTCTACCAGCGCATGGAACGCCAACTGGGTCTCGACCGCGTCCACTGATTCGCGCATAATCGCGGGTTCAAGCCGAAATGGCGGAATCGGTAGACGCAGCGGACTCAAAATCCGCCGGTAGTGATATCGTGTGGGTTCGAGTCCCACTTTCGGCACCAATGGCTAAAGCCGCTTTCGAGCGGCTTTTTTCATGCCCCGGGCGTGCCCGCGCGGCCTCCCTTCGCATGAGGTAAAGTCCCAGCCCATGGCATTCCTTCCCATTCCCGGCGGCCTGCTCATCGCCATCGAGGGCATCGACGGCGCCGGCAAGACCACCCTCGCCCAGACCCTTCGCGACACCCTCGCCGCCGGGGGCACGACGGTCATGCTGAGCAAGGAGCCGACCCATGGTCCATGGGGTACGCGGCTGCGCGAATCGGCCTCCACGGGTCGTCTCACGCCCGACGAAGAACTCGACCTGCTCATCAAGGACCGCCGCGAACACGTCGACACCCTGATCCGCCCCGCCCTGGAACGCGGCGAGGTCGTGATCCTCGACCGGTATTTCCCCTCGAACGTGGCCTACCAGGGTGCCGCGGGGCTGGACGTGGGCGCCGTGCTGGCGAAGAACGATTTCGCCCCCCGCCCGGACCTTCTGCTGCTGCTCGACCTCGAGCCGTCGGTGGGCCTGGAGCGTATCCGTCGGCGTGGCGACAAACCCAACCACTTCGAGACCGACGACAATCTCGCCCGCTGCCGAGCCATCTTCAAGGCGATGACGCTCGAGCATAAGGTTCAGATCGATGCGACGGCATCGGCCGAGGTCGTATGGAAGCAAGCGATGGATGCGGTGACCGAAGCCATGTCGCGCAAGAGGGTCGCCGCTTCGGCATGAAGACATCGCTCCGCGGGCATCGCGGACGCGGTCCGCTCCCACTCCTCCGCCTCCGGTAGCCAGGCTCGGAAGAACCGATGGCCGAGGACGGGAGTCGATCCTATCGGCAACGAATTCGCGACAAGCTCAAGAGGTACGCCATGTTCGACGTCCACGCCATCGCCATCGTTCTCTCCGTCTACGTCGTCGGCGTGATCGTGCCCGGTCCGAACTTCGTCGCCGTGGCGCACAAGGCCGCCTCCACTACCGTGCACGAGGCATTCGGCACCGTGGCGGGCATCGTGCTGGTGAACCTGTTCTGGGCCAGTTGCGCGATCCTCGGCGTCGGCATCGTCTTCGCCGCGTTCCCTTGGATCGCGCTGGCGGTGAAAGTCGCCGGTGCCGGCTATCTCGTCTGGTTCGGCGGCCGGCTGATCTGGAAAGCCGGCGCGCAAGGCGAAACGCCCACGACGGCCCGACAGGGCGGCGTTCGTCGGGCGTTCCGCGAAGGCATCGCCACCAACCTGGTCAATCCGAAGTCGATGGCGTTCTTCGCCGCTGTGTTCGCCGCCGCCGCGCCGGCCCACGTGTCGATGCCCACCTTTCTGGGCATGCTCGGCACGGTGGCCGTCGTGGCGTCGTCATGGTACGGCGCGGTGGCGATCCTGTTCGCCACCCCGCGCGTCGCCCACCGCTATCGTCGCCACAAGGCCTGGATCGACCGCGCCTGCGGCTCGATCATCGTGGCGCTGGGGCTTCGCCAGTTGGCGAAATGACCTTCGCTCAGGCGAGGTAACCGCCGTCCACCGTCAGCTTGGCGCCGTGCACGTAACGCGCCTCGGGACCGGCGAGGAACGCCACCATGCCGGCGATTTCCCAGTCTTCGCCGATGCGCTGCTGGGCGATCAGGCCCTTCAGATGGTCGTGCCACTCCTCCGGGTTCATCGCGGTGAGCGTCGGGCCCGGCGAGACGTTGTTGACGGTGATGCCACGCGGACCGAGGTCTCGCGCCAGACCGCGCGTCAACGATTCCACGGCACCCTTCGTGGCCGAATAGAGAGCCCCGTTGGGCGACCCCGAGCGATCGCTCACCACGCTGCCGAGGTTGACGATGCTGCCACCGGCTTTCATGTGCGGCACGGCGGCATGAGTGCCGGCGTACACCGCGCGAACATTGACGGCAAAGATCTTGTCGTACGCTTCCACGCCGGCTTCGTCGATCGAACCGAGCGAGATGATGCCGGCGTTGTTCACCAGCACGTCGATGCCTCCCTCGCGCTTCGCGGCGTCGTCGATGGCCGCCGCCAGGGCCTGGACATCCGCGCTGTCCGCACGCACGGCGCGCGCCGTGCCGCCGTCGTTGGCGACCTCGGCGACCACGGCCTGGGCCGCTTCCTCGGACGATACGTAAGTGAACGTCACCTTGGCACCCTCGCGCGCCAAGCGGCGGACGATGGCCGCGCCGATACCGCGGGAGCCGCCCGTCACGAAAGCATGTTTACCGTTCAACGTAGCCATGATTTACCTCTATTTTAGATTGATTGATCAATTATTAGGCGAAAGAAAAGGCCTTCGACTCAAAAGCGAACGCTCTGGCCGCTCTTGTCTCGAAGGCCTTACCGTTATTTATGGACTAATCATTCCACAACAAGGGCGCGCAGCGCAAGGTCCGCGATCCGGCGGAGTTCGTCCGCCCCCGCACCGCCTCGCGCCGCGATTTTCAGCCCGACCAGGGTCGCCATGAAGAATCCGCCCCCGGTAGCCGGCTCTACCCAACGGGCGATTTCACCACGCTCGAGCCCTTCTCGGAGCCTAGCCTCGACGGCTCGCTGGGTCTTGTCGCCCATGGCGACGTTGATGGCGTTCACCTCGGCCGACGAGGTGCCGAATTCGGCGACCGAGTGCACGCCCAGGCAGGCCCGCGCGGGGTCCGCCATGGCTTCATCGATGAAGCCGTAAAGGGATCGGCGCAGCCCTTTCGCCACGGAAGGCTCCGAGAAAAGCCTGGAGATCGTGCCGGACGTGCTTTCTTCCGAATAACGGGAAAGGCTTTCCAGGTACAGCGAGCGCTTGTCGCCGAAAGTGTCGTAGAGGCTCTGCCGGCCGATCTTCATCGCTTCCAGCAGCATGGGCGTGGAGGTGCCCTCGAAGCCGTGCGCGGAAAAGACTTCGATGGCACGCTTCAGGGCGGTATCCCTGTCGAATTCGCGTGGCCTGGCCATGGATCACCATTATGGACTGTTGAGTCCAACATGGTACCACTTGCCGTGGAGGCAAGGCCCTACTGGAGTTCGCGTACCACGCGGAAGCCCACGCGGGCGCTGCGCACGTCGGCCGAGGCACCCTGCCGATAGGCCGAGCGCACCATATCGGGCGCACTGCCCCAGGAACCGCCGCGGATCACCCTCCGGCTACACCCCGGGTTTACCCAGGCCTGGGCGTCGCGCGGCGCGCGAATGTAGTTGTCGTGCCAGCAGTCGGCCGTCCACTGCGAGACGTTGCCGCCCATGTCGTACAGGCCGAAGGCATTGGGGGAGAAACTCATCGCCGGAGCGGGCCCCCAGTAGCCGTCCTTGTACCCGACGAAGGCATTGCTCCAGCGACGTCCGGACGACGAGCGGTCGTTGCCGCCGGTGAGGTTTTCCACGCGGCTGGCGGGCGTGCCGTCGCCCCACCAGTAGCGCGTGGTGGTACCGGCCCGCAACGCATACTCGAACTCGGCCTCGCTCGCGAGGCGATATTTCTTGCCGGTGCGCTGCGAGAGCCAGTCGGCATAGGCCTTGGCGTCGTTCCACGACACGTTCACCACGGGCAGGCGTTCCTGCCCGGGCCGCCCCAGGTAATCGTCTTCCCAGGTGGCCCCGCCATCGTCGCGCAGGCCGCCGCTGGCTTCGTCGTACACGCTGCCGCCCTGCAACGATTGCGATTGCGGCACGTAGCCGCTCGCGCGCACGAAATCGCGGAACTGGCCGATGGTGACCGAGCTGCGCGCCATCGCGAATCCCTTGTCGACCTGCACTTCATGCACGGGCGACTCGTTGGCATCGTGACCGCGCTCGCCGTCGGGCGAGCCCATCAGGAACTTGCCGGTGGGTATCACCACCATCGCCGGCGCCTGGCCCGCGCTGTCGACGAAGCGGTCGGCGAACACCTGGCCCGGCTTGTAGCTGGCGTAGAGGCGCGCGTTGGTGAGGCGTTCGTTGAAGTCGTCGATACCGGCGACGTCGGGGCTGATCTGTTGCGCCTGCGCGGCGAGCTGCTGGGCGAGTTCGATGTTGCCGGCGTCGAGCGCCGAGCGCGCCTGCGCCAGCACGCCCGAGGCGCTTTGCCGGCGCATGCCCTCGATGCGGCCACGCGTATCCTGCAAGGCCTGGGACTCGGGCTCGATGACGGCCGCTTCGGCGAGGGCCGCGTCGGCCGATTTGAAATCGTTCTGCGCCACGGCCGCCAACGCCCTGTCGAGCACCACGTGCTGCACCTGGGCGACACCCTGCACGGCCACGGCGTTATCCGGGTCCAGTTCCAGCACCTGGCGATAGGTGTCCAGCGCACTGTCGCCGCGCGGCTGGGTGGCCTTGTTGTCGCGCAATTGATCGGCCGCCTTGCCCAACAGCGGTCGCACCTTGTCGAGCACGCCCAACCGCTGTTGCAGCGGTCCGACATCGCCGGCACTGTCGGGAAGCGACTTGAGGGCGCCCAGCGAATCGCGGGCCGCGTCGGCGTCACCCAGCGCGATGTCCTGTTCGATCTCGGCGACGAGACGCGCGCGTACTTCGCTCATGCCCTGGGTAGCGCGCTGGCTGTCGGCCTTTTCCTTGAGCGCGGCCATGAAAAGGGAGGAGGCGCTGTCCTTGCCCACCAGGCGGTCGGACGACAGCGCCTTGTCGGCGCGGTCGAGCAAGGCCGTGAGTTCGGGGCTGTCCGGCGTTTTCTGCGCGGGTAGCTGGATCTCGTCGTTCTTCTCTCGACGACGCGCGGCGATCACGGAGGCCGGGGCCAGCACCAGCGGCGGCCCGGCATCCACTTCCGAGGCCATGACGGGCGCGGCGGCCTGCGGACGCTGGTCGAAGCCCATGGGGGTCGGCTGGCCGCGCAGCGGAGAACGCGGCGTGTTCTGGCTGGGCTGCACGTGCAGCAGCTGCGGGAAAAAGTGATAGAACAAGGCAAAACCGAGCACGGCGACACCCATCGCGCCGCCAATGGCACGCTGTCGGCGGACGGTCTCGGTGTTGGGCATGGTGTGCTGTTCCGCGTGGGCCTGCTATCGTGCGTTGCCACCTTAGGGAATCGCGCGCTGCAGGGCAACACGCAGACGCGTGTCCCCGATCCCACAAGGACCCATGCATGCCACCGAGCGATCTCGCTCCCCACGCTCCCTGGATCGACCGCCACGACGCCCTCGTGGAATGGCTCGCCCCGATCGGTCCCGGCGCCGTCGTCGGACTCGACACCGAATTCATGCGGCGGAACACGTTCTATCCGCAACTGGCCCTGCTCCAGCTGGCCTACGACGGACGCTACGCGCTGATCGACCCGCTCGCCGTCCCGTTCGGCGACACGCTGGCGCGCACGTTCACCGCGCAGCCCGTCGTCACCGTGATGCACAGCGCCGGCGAAGACCTCGAAGCCTTGTCGCCCTTCCTGCCCGAAGGCCCGCACACGTTGTTCGACACGCAGATCGCGGCGGCCTACGTCGGCATGGGCCTGGGCATCAGCTACCGGGCCCTGGTGGCCGAACTGGTGGGCGACGAACTCGACAAGGGCGAAACGCGCAGCGACTGGCTGCAACGCCCGCTCACCGAATCACAGAAGCGCTACGCGGCCCTCGACGTGGTGCACCTGCATCCCGTGCATGCGATCCTCGCCGAGCGCCTGGCCCAGCGCGATCGCACCCGATGGCACGCGGAAGACTGCGCCCGCATGAAACGCCGCGCCAGCCAGCGCGACGGCGATCCGCAGCCGCAACGCGGCTTCAAACCCGCGGCCGAATGGAGTTCCGAGCGCCAGGCCCTTCTCCGCCGCGTGCTGCGCTGGCGCGACGCCACCGCACGCGCGCTCGACAAGCCGCGCTCTTGGTTGCTCGAAGACGCCCATGCCCTCGACCTCGTCGACAAGCCCGCCACCTCGCTCGGCGCTCTGGAAGAGCGTACGCGCGGCACGCGCGCGCTGCGCTCGCAACAGCGCAATGAACTGTTCGCCGTCTTGCAGCGCCCCGTCGAGCCGGACGAAATCGAGGCCACGGCACCGGTGGTCGGTCATCCCTTCGGCGATGCCAAGCGAGCCATCAACGACATGCGCACGGCGGTGGACGAGATCGCGACCCAACTCGACCTCCCCGCCGGCCTGCTGTGCTCGCGCCGTTCGCTGGAGGAATTCGTGATGAGCGGGGGCGCCTGGCCCGAGGCCCTTGAAGGGTGGCGCCGCGACGTGCTGCACGAACGGCTGTCCTCGCTGCTGCCAAGCTAGTGGGAAAGAGTTAGTTCAGCCTAACCTCGTGTCAAAAATATTTGACACGAGGTTAGGCCGGGCATACATTTCGGTCACCCATTGCCAGGAGTGACCCGTCAATGTTGCCGAGAGAGCGTTTCGCGTTCGTATGGGTGGGTGCGCAGGTCATCGTGTTCGGTGCCTACTTTTCGTTCCTGACCCTGGCCAAACCCCGCTTGTCGCTATCCGTCGGCCAGCAGATCAGTCTTCTGGCGATCGTGCTGGGCTCACTGGGCCTCGTCGCGGCCGGCACCTGGCTCGCCCAGTATCTTCGCCGCACCCGTGACGACGCGGAAGACGAGCGCGACCGCGCCATCGAGAACAAGGCATCGGCCGTGGCCTATCGCGTACTGATGGCGGGCATCATCCTCGTCGGTTGCGTCATGCCGTTCGGTGCCGGCGGCTGGGATATCGTGAACGCCGCCGTCCTGGCCATCGCCGTGGCCGAAGTGGTGCACCACGGCCTTATCATCGTCGGTTACCGCCGGGGCCTGCGTGTCTGAGCGGCGCATCACCAACACCATCCGCACGCTGCGCTTCATGGCGGGCGAAATGACCCAGGCCGATCTCGGTCGACGGGTGGGCGTCACGCGCCAGACCATCGCCGCCGTGGAGGCGGGCAAGTATTCGCCCAGCCTGGAGTGTGCTTTTCGCATCGCCGAGGTCTTCGGAAAGCCCATCGGGGACGTTTTCTCGTGGGAATGACGCACCGCACCGACATCGCCTCGCTGCCCGCGTGATTGTCTAACACCGCTCGCCGCACCTATCCTCGCCCGCCATGCCTTCCCGTCCGGCCAACGTGTTCCGATGCCTGCGCTCCCACAAGGGAGCGTGGATGCTCGTGTTCGCGGCGATCCTCATCAAGATCATGACGGCCACGGCATGCATGCTGGACGGCCCGCGCGTCGTCGATGCCACCGCGGTCGCCGCGAGCGAGATCGCGATGCAGGCACAGACGATCGACGATCAGGGTGACGACTGCCTGCTCGGCGAATCCGGCGGTTGCCATTGCGCCTGCGCCCACGCCATGACGTTGCCGGCCGTCGCCTTCCACCTCGCACTGACGGTTCGCCCGATGCCCGTGGACATCCATCCACCGGTCACGCCCTCGTTGCGCACCATCGGCTCCCTGTTACGCCCACCCATCGCCTGAGTGCCCGATAGGCGCGCCGCCGCATTCGCGGCGGCGCGAATCGTTCGTGCCTTAGGAGATATCCCCCATGTTTTTTCGACGTGCAGCGCCGCGCGGCGCCTTGTGCGTGTTGCTTGCCGCCTCCGCCATGACCGGCGCCGGCGCGGCGGAAACCACCGCGCTTCCCCCTTCCCCGCCCCCCGTGCGCCGTGCCATCCGCGAACTGTGGGATACGAATCCCCAGGTGCAGGCCGCCGAGGCCATGCTTCGTGCCGCGCGGGAGCGCACGCGTGGCGCCGCCCGGCCGGTCTACAACCCATCGATCCAGCTCGAAGGAGAAAACGCCGACGTCGATCGGCGCACCGCGGGTGCCAGCCTCACGCTGGACCTCTTCGGCAAGCGCAGGGCTCGCGTCGGCGAAGGCGATGCGAACGTACGCCTCCAGCAGGCGACGTACGTCCTCGCGCGTCGCGATGCCGCCCTGGACTGGTTGAAAGCCTGGTCCGGGGCAATCCTGGCGCGTGAGCAAAGCGAACTCGGTCGTCGCCGCCTGGAACTCATGCGGCGTTTCGACGAGCTCGCCGCGCAACGGCTGAAAGTGGGCGACGTCAGCAGCCCCGAACGCGACCTGGCCGGACTGGCGCTGGGCGAAGCCCAAATGCAGCAAGCGTCACTCGACGCCCAGCGCGCCGACGCGCTCGCCACGCTCGCCTCCCTTGGCGGCGATCCGAACGGCGATCTCCCTGCCCTGACTCACGACCTTCCGCCGGAGACGGCGTCGGTGTCGGCCGTACCGGTCGATGAACGCCCCGAGCTGATTCGCGCAGGGGCGGAGCAAGCGCGAGCGGAAGCCGCCGTCGTCGTCGCCGATCGCGCCCGTCGGCCGGATCCCACCGTCAGCCTGGCCGGCGGCAGCGTTCGCAGCGGTCCCCGCACGGATCGCGTGATCGGCGTCAGCGTATCGATTCCGCTGCCCGTGCTCGACAACGGTCGTTACGCGGTGAGCGCCGCCCGGGCGGAAGCGGATGCGGCGTTCGCCTCGCACCGCGCGGCGATGCTGCGCTCGGAGGCTCGTCTCAAGCAGGCGCGGGCCACCTACGACGCGATGCGCGCGGCCAGCGAGGGGTTTCGCCGTGGCCGCACGGGTGCGTTCGACGAACGGGCGCGGCTGCTCGACCGCCTGTGGCAGGCCGGGGAGATCAGCACTTCCGATTACCTCGTGCAGTTGAAGCAGAGCCTCGACACCGCCCTCTCCGGCATCGCCCTCGAAAACCAGACCTGGCGGGCGTGGTTCGACTACCTCGCCGCCGCCGGCCGCCTGACCGAATGGGTCGACGGCTCCCTCAAGGATTCCTCCCCATGACGCGCACCTACTTTCGTTTTACCGTCGTCGCCTTTTCCTTGGCCCTTGCCCGCGCACCGGCCGCCTTCGCGCAGGACGCCGGTCCCCTCCTCCTCGATGCCGCCGCTATCAAGGCCGCCGGCATCACCGTCAGCACCGCGAACCGGCGCACATTGACCGACCAGGTGCGCGCGCCGGGCGAGGTGAAGGTCGATGCCTATTCCACCGCGCTGGTCTCGCCGCGCGTGGCATCCCAGGTCGTCGCGCGCAAGGCGAAACTCGGTGACGTGGTGAAAGCCGGCCAGCCGTTGGTGGTGCTTTCCAGCGTCGAGGTCGCCGACACCCAGGGACAGCTCATCGTCGCCAGCCAGGACTGGAACCGCGTGGCCTCGCTCGGTCCCCAAGCCGTGTCCGCGCGACGCTACAACGAGGCGCTGGTCCAGCGTGACCAGGCCAAGGCCAGGCTGAAAGCGTACGGGCTCTCCGACGGCCAGATCGCCCACCTCGTCAAACGCGGTTCCGCCGCTGCCGACGGCCGTTTCGAATTGCTCGCGACGCAAGCCGGACGCATCACCACCGACGACTTCGTCGTGGGCGAACGCATCGAGCCGGGCCGCGTCCTGTTTACGCTGGCGGCGGAATCTTCCGTATGGGTCGAAGCGCGGCTGGCGCCGGACATGGCCGAACAGGTGCGTCCCGGTGCATCCGTGACCGTTCTCGCGCACGGCGCCGAGCGAAAAGGTCGCGTCATACAGCGTTCCCACCAGACCGACGAGAAGACGCGCACCGTCGCCGTGCGCATCCAGGTGCCGAACGAGAACGACCTGCTCCATCCCGGCGAACTGGTGGAATGCCGCATTACCATGCCGTCCACGACCGAACGCCTGGCGGTGCCCGCGGAATCCGTCGTGCTGTTGCAGAACCAGCCCAGCGTGTTCACCCGCGGCAAGCGGCCCGGCCAGTTCGAAGCGACCGCCGTCGACGTCGGCGACACCCGCGACGGCTGGACCGAGATCAAGCGAGGACTCTCCACCGGCACGCCTTACGTGAGCAAGGGCGCGTTCGTCCTGAAGGCGCGCGTCCTGCGTTCGCAGCTGGGAGACGAGTGATGCTGGCACGCCTCGTCGAACTGTCCTTGAAGTACAAGGTGCTGGTACTCATCGCCTTCGCGGTGATCGGCGCGCTGGGTTACCGGGCGGTGAGAAGCCTGCCGATCGACGCGTTTCCCGACGTGACCCCGGTACAGGTCAACGTCTACACCGAGGCGTCCGGCCTCGCCGCCGAAGACGTCGAACAACTGCTCACCACCCCGGTCGAATCCGCCCTGGCCGGCCTGCCGAAGGTGCAGGACATCCGCTCGGTGAGCCTCTTCGGCCTGTCCTACGTGTCGGTGTACTTCGACGACGACGTGGACATCTACTTCGCGCGGCAACAGGTGAACGAGCGTCTGCAGCAGGTGGGCGACCGCCTGCCCGCGGGCTACGGCAAGCCCGAGATGGGGCCCAACACCTCCGGTCTCGGCCAGGTGTTCTGGTATACGGTGGAGCGCGCCGACGACACCCTGAAGAACGCGCCCTCCGACATGGACCTGCGCACGCTCCAGGACTGGACGGTGCGCCTGATCCTGCGCACCGCGCCGGGCGTGGACGACGTCACGTCGTGGGGCGGCCGGCAGAAGCAATACCAGGTGCGCATCGATCCCATGCGGCTGATCGCGCACGAGCTCGGCTTCAAGGACGTGATCCAGGCGCTCGAGGCGAACAACGCGCAGGTCGGCGGCAACGTCATCGACGTGGGTCGCGAACAATACCTGGTGCGCGGGCTCGGCCTGGTGAAGGACGCGAAGGACATCGGCAACATCGTGCTCAAGAGCGAAGACGGCACGCCGGTCTACGTGCGCGATGTCGCCAGCGTGACCGAAGCCGGTGCGCCGCGCTCGGGGGCCGTCACCCGCGACGGCAAGGAAGTGGTGATGGGCCAGGCCCTGGCCCGCATCGGGGAAAACGCCAAGAGCGTGGTCGATGCGGTCAAGGCGAAGCTCGACACGGTGAAGCGGGCCTTGCCCGCAGGCACCGTCGTCAAACCCGTCTACGAGCGCACCGACCTCGTCGACGCCGCCGTCGGCACCGCCGTGCGCGCGCTGGTGGAAGGATCCATCCTCGTCGCGGCGATCCTGTTCCTCTTCCTCGGCGAACTGCGCAGCGCGTTCATCGTGGTGGTGACGCTGCCGCTGGCGATGCTGATCGCCTTCATCGGCATGGAACGGGCGGGCCTCTCGGCCAACCTGATGTCCCTGGCCGGACTCGCCATCGGCATCGGCATGATGGTGGACGGCGCCGTGGTGATGGTGGAAAACGCCTTCCGCATCATGGCGGAGACGAAGGCACGCGGCGAACCCGTCGACAAGACCGCCGCCGTACTCCACGCAGCGCGTGAAGTGGCGAGCCCCGTCGCCTTCGCGATCCTCATCATCATCGTGGTCTTCCTGCCGCTGTTCGGCCTGCAGGGTCTCGAAGGCAAGATGTTCAAGCCGATGGCGTTCAACATCGGCTTCGCGATGGCGGGATCGCTGCTGCTCTCGCTGACCCTGATTCCCGTACTCGCCGCCTTGATCCTCAAGCCCAAGGAGGAAAAAGACACCCGCCTCGTCGCCTGCCTCAAGCGCGCCTACGGAAGGGTACTGGCGTGGTCGCTAGGCCATCGCAAATCGGTGATCGGCATCGCGGCCGTTGCCTTGCTGGGCGCCCTCGCCCTGTTTCCCTTCCTCGGCAAGGAGTTCATGCCCAACCTGCGCGAGGGCGCGATCATGTGGCGCATCACCTCCATTCCTTCGGCGTCGCTGGATGAATCCATCGCGATTTCCCACCGGGTAGCCGAGCGGATCAAGTCACGCTTCCCCGAAGTGGACACCACGCTGGCGATGATCGGCCGCGCGGAAAAGGGCGAAACCGCCGACGTCAATTACATGGAGGTCTACACGCCGCTCAAGCCGAAAGCGCAATGGCGCAAGGGGCAGACGCTCGAAGGCATCGAGGACGACATGCAGGCGGAATTGACCGACCTCCTGCCCACCGCGGTGGTGAGCTACACCCAACCTATCCAGATGCGTATCGAGGAACTGATTTCCGGCGTGCGTGCCACCCTCGCCTTGAAGCTCTACGGCGACGACCTGGGCGAGCTCGACCGCACCAGCGCGAAGATCAAGAACGTACTGGCCGGCGTGCCGGGCGTGGCCGACCTTGCCCTGGAGGCCAACCTCGGCAAGCCGCAGGTCCGCATCGACGTGGATCGCGACGCGCTTGCCCGGTATGGCCTGAACGCCGAAGACATCCTCACCGTGGTACGCAACGGCATCGGCGGCGAGCCGGTCGGCACGCTGCTCGACGGCGTGAGGCGATTCGACATGACCGTGCGCCTGGACGACGCGAACAAGGCCACGATCCAGGATATCGAACGCATCCCCATGCGCACGCCGTCGGGTGCGTTGGTACGGCTCGACCAGGTGGCGACCGTGAGCACGGCCGAGGGCTACTCGTTCATCCGCCGCGAACAGCTCCAGCGCTACGCGGTGATCCAGATGGACGTGCGCGGCCGCGACATCGACGGCTTCGTGCAGGACGCCAACGCGGCCATCGCCCGGGCGGTGAAGCTACCGACCGGCTATTACACCGAATGGGGCGGCGCCTTCGAGAACCAGCAACGCGCCCTGAAGCGCCTGGCCGTCATCGTACCGGCGACGATCTTCCTCATCTTCGTGCTGCTCTACACGGCGTTCAACTCGGTGCGCCATGCGGCGCTCATCCTCGCCAACGTACCGTTCGCGACCATCGGCGGCATCGTCGGCCTCTACGTCACCGGGCAATACCTGTCGGTGCCCTCGGCCATCGGCTTCATCGCGGTCTTCGGCGTGGCGATGCTCAACGGCATCGTGCTGGTGAGCTTCCTCAACGAGCAACGACAGGCCGGTTTGGGTATCCGCGAATCGGTGGTGAGGGGCACCGCCCTGCGCCTGCGGCCCGTGCTGATGACGGCCAGCGTCGCCATCCTGGGCCTGGTGCCCATGTTGCTGTCCTCGGGCGTAGGCGCCGAGACCCAGCGGCCGCTGGCGACGGTGGTGGTGGGCGGCCTCATCACCTCCACCCTGCTCACCCTGGTGCTGCTGCCGGTGCTGTATGACGGCATGGAGCGGCGACGGGAGAAGCGGCTTGGCGGGCCTGCCGACGGACCATCCGGCCATCGGTGAGTCCCTGTTGGCAGAGCCGAACATCGCTGATAAGATGCACGGCTCGTGGGGCGGTAGCTCAGCTGGGAGAGCGTCGCGTTCGCAATGCGAAGGTCGGGAGTTCGATCCTCCTCCGCTCCACCAACTATCCAGAGACAAAAGGCCAGGGCATCGCGCTCTGGCCTTTTGTTTTCTATCGGGGTGCCGTCGCAAGCCACTTCAGCAGGGCCTGCGAGAGCTCCGTCCGCTTGTCCGAGTACGCATGATCGGTCGGCAGGTGAAGTGTCGCTATCCGCGCATCGCCCGCCTGACGAAGTGCATTAACGAACGCCTGATTGGCGGACGCGAGCCCGTCGTCCGAGGTGACCACAAGCACCGGCCGATCCTTGATCGCCTTAGCCTTCGAGACCAACGCCCAGTCCGCCGCATGATCCGACAGCTCCGTCGCCAGGCTATCGGGCGTGCATCCGCTGAGCGGCGCCATGCCTTCGGCGGCCAGCGCCGACGCCGTCTTCGTGATCGCGTTCGCCCGGGAATCCCGTTCCTGCAACTGCCCTGCCCGCCCGGCCATGTCGGCGGCCGAGATGAGGGCCACGCCCTGGATGGCGGGGTCGGCGGCCGCGGCCTGCACGGCCATCATCCCGCCCATGCTGTGGCCGACGAGCACGATCCTCGACGGGTCCAGGCGCAGGCGTTTGGCATTCTCCGGCTCGCGCAGATAGGCCAGCGCCGCCGCCACGTCCTCGATGGCGTGCGAGAAGGAGAAATCCCCCGGTGTGCCCCATGCACCACGGTAATTGAAGTAGAGAACGTCCCATCCCGCCCGGCGCATGTCCTGTGCGAGATCGAGGTTTCGTTCGTTGCCCGGGAAACCATGCAGCAGCACGACCACCGGATGCGGACCGGCGCCCGCGGCCACGTAGACCAACGCATTCATCGGCGATCCGTGGCTGGGGATCTGCATGGTTTCCATCGAGGCTTTCGCTTCGTTCGACGATGTCGAAGCGACATTCCCGCCACGGGCGTGTGCGGGAACAAAGGCGGCGCATAGCGAAAGGCAAACCGCGAACCACGCGGACGTGACGTAGACCTTCATGTAGCCTCCTCGATTGAGCATCCCGAAACATGTCCGGCGCGCTGCGCAGGATGACAGACAACCCGACGTTGTTTTGCTGGGGCAGTCGCGTTGCCCGCGCTCTTGCCATGTACGCGTCGCGGGCAAACATCGCTCGATGCGGTGAAGACGCGCGGGCCGGAGGTGTTTCGACCACCTCCGAGCTGCTCACCAAAACCAACTGTCCAGGAGTTGATCGTGGCTGACCACCATCATACGGCACCCGTTCGCCCGCCGAATCCCCCCGGCGACATCCCCGCCGGTTACCGGGCCGTCTGCGTCCCCCGCAGACACGGTGGAAGAACCGCGGCGCAGCCGTCTTTTTACGATATCTCTCGGCCGTTTCACCCGGCGGGTAGCCGCGTGGGCCGATGGCTCTGGCGTTGGAGGCCATCGCCACGCTGATGCATATGGGTGTGCAGTGTGCCGCGCAAGCCCATGCGCGCATGACGTGGGCGCAGGCGGAATGCCCGGATACCTGACGTCACGGCACACGTCAGGTATTCGTGGAGTACCGACGCGTCAGGCGAGCCTGACTTCGTCCAGTAGATCAGGATGGCGATCCAGCAATCTGAGCAGCTTGACCAAGGCTAACGGCGGCCTCGTCTTGCCGTTCTCGTAGCGGGAGAACGCATTGACGCCGCCACCGAAGATCTCGGCCGCCTCACGCTGGTCCAGGTGAAGTTTTTTGCGCACGCTTGCAATGAACTGGGGGTCGACGATGGCGGCATTCACCTGCTTGTTGAACTGCATCATCAGTTCGCTGGTTCGGATCGACTCGCCCATGTCGAGAACGGCTTCGCCACAGGTTGGGCAAAATTGGCCGGCCACGGATGGAATGACCGTGGTCTCACCCTTGTAGGTGTAAGGCATATCCCGACTATCGCGAATCAGTTCGGCGGCACCACACGCAGGGCATTTCATCGTCATAGCTCCTTGAAGGACACGATCACCACCTCGTCGATGATCGTCAGCTTCAGATACACGTCACCCACCCGCGTACCGACACGGTAGACGTCATGCCACAGGGTGTGATCGGCGTAGGTGGTCATGCTCTTGTAAAAATCCGTCGACGACAACGCCATGAGTACATCCAGCATGCCCGACATCTCGAGGCCTAGATGGGACGCTCCGCGCGTCGCGGAGTACGTAGCGCGAACCCTGCCCGCTTCCACCCATGCCCTGACGACAGACAGCTTGTGGTGAGGAGTTCCTTTCTCCACGGCTCATCCTAACCTAGTTGGTTATTTTTTGGCAAGTTGGTTAATGGCTGACGGCGGCGGCCACCGTGGGCACGAAGCCTCAAGCCTTGCGCTCGTGATTCGTGACCGGCACGGACCTCTTGCCTGAGGAAGCTGGAGGATAAAGGGGTTTCCGAGGCCCTTCTTTAAGCACTCGTCTCGTACGTGCGCGGCCGAACTCGGAATAACGCGTCCGCTCAAACCTTCGCGAACGATCCCGACATCACGGCGGCGAAATCGGCCTGTCCCGCAGGCACGGAACTGACGGCAATCGCACGGAGGAAACAGGGAGGCGACATCCCAGCGGAAATGTCATGAGGTGCGGGTCGGTCCGGAACCACACAGGGGTTGGGATGCACGACGGCGTTCCCTTCCCGGCGATCCGGCAAGACGTTGAATCCCGAGCGGTCCGGATTCGTCACGGAAAACCGGGGCCTTTTCCATGGCTGGGGGCGTGTTCGCCCCCAGCCATGGAAACCACGCCATGGTCATGGCAGATCAGAAGTTCCAGCGGAACCCGAGGTTCACCGAATCGCTCTTCGTGTGCGACGCGCGATCGGCGTTGTAGTACACGTACGTGCTCGCGGCGGGCGTGATGTCGAAGCTCATGCCCACGCCGGCCTGCCAGTGGTTCTTCACCGGACGCGAACCCTGCACCGTGAAGCCGGTGGTCGGCACGCCGGCGAAGGCGTTGTCCACCGTCACCGTGTCGTCCTTGGTGTTGTGCAGGTAGCGCACGATCACGATCGGGTGCAGTTTGGTGCCCTCCACGCCCAGGTCCACGTCGCCGACCAGTCGCGCGCCCACGCCGTATTGCATGCTGCGCGCTTCGATGCGGCCCACGCGCAGGTCCGCGTCGCCGGCACCGCGCTCGGTGAAGCCGTCGTACTTCACCTTGGTGTAGTACGCGCCGACGAACGGCTCCAGGTGCATGCTCTGGCCGAGCGGGAAGCGGTAGCCGCCTTCCAATGCCGCGTTCGTGGTCTTGCCGTCGTAACGTCCCGTGGCTTCCGGGTTGAACGGACCGACCGCCACGCGACGCGAGCTGTCGGCGTTCTGCCAGCCGTACGAGGCCAGGCCCTGGAACCACCACTGGTGCTCGTTGAAGTACTGCGCGTGCACGCCCACCGCGTACTGGTCCACGTCGGTGTAGTCGCCGCGACGATCCACCTCGGTGCGCGAGTTGGCCACGTTGGCGTGCACGCCGATGCGCAGGTCGGGCGTCACCGGCGCATCGGCGCCGATCACGATGCCGTTGATGCGGTAATCGGTGCGCGCCACGTCGACGCTACGCGACAGGTCGCTGCTCGAGGTATACGGCTCGGCCCAGACGGCCGCGCCCTGCTCGTTCGTGTCGCGTTCCAGCTTCAGGCGATAGAACACCGAGTCCTGGTACTGGCTCTGGCCCTGCAGCTCCGCCGTGGCGGCCGACGCATAGGTTTCGCCGGTGAGCGAGTCGAACGCCCGATCCACCTGGTCGCCGGTCAAGCCGCGCACGTAGCCGAGCAAGGTCGGCAGCGGATCGCCGCCCGAGGTGGCGATGGTCTGCAACGCCGCGGCCATGCCCTGCTGGTTGCCGTTGAGGCCGGCGAACTGGTCGAACGGGGTGCCACCTGTCCCCGCGCCACTGCCGGCCTGGGTCAGCGTCAGGATCACCTGATTGCCCTGCTGGCTCACGCTGGCATCGAGGAACGGGAGCGTGTTTTGCACCACGCTGGCGTAACTGCCGGTGACGCCACCGGTGGCGTTGATGATCGAATAGTTGGTAACCGGCGCATACGTGCCTGCCGACGGCAGCGTCACGAGCTGGCCGCCGACGGTCGCGGGGCCGTTGACGTTGATGCTGTCGTGCGCTCCGCCCGCGTTGGTGCGGATCTGCGTCGTGGAGCCGGCGGCGAGAACGAGACCGCCGGTGTTGAGGGTCGTACCCGGCGTACCGCTGCCACCGGCAGGACCCGTGGCGCCATCGATGCCGCTCGGGGCGATGGTGCCGCCGTCGCCGACCGTCACCGGTCCGCCGACGGTGCCGCCGCCGACCACGCCGCCACCCGGATTGACCGTCACCGGACCGCCGAGATTGCCGTTCACCACCAGGTTGCCGCCGATCGTCGTACCGCCATTGAAGCTGACCGAGGTACCCGCATCCACCGACAGCGTGCCCGCATCGACGTTGAGGTTCGTGATGCCGTTGAGCGATGCGCCCGGCAGGCTCGCCTGGCCGTTGCCGGTGATGTTCAGCGTGGTGCCCGGCGCCGTGCCGTTGACCGTGCCGGTCACGGTCGGCAGGTCGCCGTAGCTCACGTCGAGGCTGCTGTCGCCACCGAGGTTCAGCGTGCCGGCGATGGGACCGGCGACCGTCAGCACGTTGCCGCTGCCGTCGAGGTTGGCCGTGGCGCCCGCGCCGACGGAGATGCCGCCCTGGTACGGATGGCTCGCCGTGAGCGTGCCCGCGTTGACGGCGAACTTGCCGCTGAAATTGGCCAGCAGGCCATGGAGCACCAGGCTGCCGCTGCCTTCCTTGACCAGACCGCCGCTGCCGGCGAGGTCGCCGTCGAGCGTGAGGTTCTGCGCGCCCGTGACGGTCGCGCCGTTGGCACCAAGGATGACGTTGTTGGCGAGGGTCACCGCCGTGCCGGCTTCGAGACTGGCACCGTCGATCGAGAGATCGCCGGTACCCAGCGCCGTGTCGCTGCCGACGACGAGCGATCCACCGTTGACCGCGGTACCGCCGCTGAAGGCGCTCGAGCCATTGAGGGTGAGCGAACCCGCACCGTTCTTGGTCAGGCCACCCACGCCGGAGATCTCGCCGTCGAGGGTGAGCGCGTTGTTGCCCGACAGGGTCAGCCCGGCGTTCAAGGTCACGTCGTTCGCCAGCGTCAACGGTGCGCTCGTATCCAGCGCACCGCCGTTCACGGTCAGGCTGCCCGTGCCGAGCGAGGCGTCGTTGCCGAGCGTGAGGCCGCCCGCGTTGAGGGTCACGCCACCGGTGAAGGTATTCGCGCCGTTGAGCACCTGCACGCCAGCGCCGTTCTTCACGAGGCCGCCCGCACCGTCGATGACGCCGTCGAACGTCGCATCGGCCGTACCGCCCAGCGTCAGCGTGCTGCCACCCAGCGTGACGTTGCTTCCGGCCACGCCCGCGAGCGAGCCGACGGCCTGATCGCCGCCCGCGGCGATGTCCAGCGTGGCACCCGCACCGGCGAGGTTCACCGCGCTGGCAGGCGACAGGCTGCCGCCCGCACCGATCGCCAGCGTGCCGTCGTTGACGAGCGTGCCGCCGGTGTATGAGCTCGCGCCGCTCAGCGTCAGCGTCGCCGCGCCGTTCTTGGTAAGACCGCCCGCGCCGGTGATGGCGCCGCCGAGGGTCACGTCGTTGCTGCCGAGCACGGTGAGGCCCGCGTCGAGCGCCACGTCGTTGGCGAGCGTCACTGCCGTGCTCGCGTCGAGCGTGGCCGCGCCGCCCACCGTCAACGCGCCCGACCCGAGCGACGCGTCGTCGCCCACCACGAGCCCCCCCGCGTTCAACGCTACGCCGCCACTGAAGGTGTTCGCGCCGCCGAGCAGTTGCACGCCCGCGCCCTCCTTCACCAGGCCGCCCGTACCGCCGATCGTGCCGTTGAACGTGCCGTTGCCGACGCCATTCAGGGTGAGCGTGTTGCCGCCGAGCGTCACGTCGCTGCCGGCCACGCCGTTCAAGGCGCCGATGGCCTGGTTACCGCCGCCGGAAATGTCGAAGCCGGTGCCCGCCGCCGCGAGCGTCACCGCGCCGGTGGGCGAAAGGCTGCCGCCCGCGCCGATCGCGAGGATGCCCGCGTTGATCAGCGTGCCGCCGGTGAAGGTATTGGTGCCGGTCAGCGTCTCGGTGCCGGTGCCTTCCTTGACGAGGCCGCCCGAGCCGCCGATGGAGCCGCTGAACGTGCCGTCCGTGGGGCCGCCCACGGTGAGATCGTTCGCGCCGAGGTTGACCGTGCCGTTGCCGGTCAGCGTACCGAACACCTGCGTGCCGTTACCCGCGGAGAGATCGAACGTGGCGCCCGTGGCGATGTCCACGATGCCCGCGGCGGCGAGGCTCGCGCCGGCACCGAGGGCCAGCGTGCCGGCGTTGATCTGGGTGCCGCCGGTATAGGTATTGGCGCCGTTCAAGGTCAGCGTGGCCGCGCCTTCTTTCGTGAGCCCGCCCGTGCCGGTGAGATCGCCGTTGAAGATCATGTCGTTCGTGCCCAGCACCGTCAGGCCGGCGTTGAGCACCATGTCGTTGGCGAGCGTCACCACGCCGCTCGAGTCCAACGTCGCGTTGCCGCCCACCGTGAGCGAGCCGGTACCCAGCGCGGCATCGTTACCCAGCAAGAGGCCGCCCGCGTTGAGGGTCACGCCGCCGCTGAAGCTGCTCGCGCCGTCGAGCGTCTGCACGCCCGCACCGCTCTTCACCAGGCCACCGTTACCGATGATGCTGCCCGCGAACGTGGTGTCGCTCGTGCCGCCGAGCGTGAGCGTGCCGCTGCCGAGCGACACCGTGCTGCCCGCCACGCCCGCGAGTGAACCGATGGCCTGGTTGCCGCCGGCCGAGATGTCGAACGTGCCCGTGCCGGTGAGGTTCACCGCCCCGGTGGACGACAGGCCGCCGCCCGCGCCGATCGCCAACGTGCCGTCGTTGATCGTGGTGCCGCCGGTGTAGGTATTCGCGCCGGTGAGCGTGATCGTCGCCGCACCGTTCTTGATCAGCCCGCCCGCGCCGACGATCGGACCGCCCAGTGTCAGCGCATTGCTGCCGAGCAGGTTGAGGTTGATGCCCGAATCCAGGTCGATGGCGTTGGAGAGGTTCAGCGCCGCGCTCGTGTCCAGCGTGGCGTCGCCGCCGACGGTGAGCTGGCCCGTGCCCAACGCACTGCCGTTGCCGAGCACCAGGCCGCCGGCGTTGAGACCCACGCCGCCGCTGAACGTGTTCGCGCCACCCAGCGTCTGGATGCCGAGGCCATTCTTCACGAGGCCTCCGGTGCCGGCCATGACACCGTCGAACGTGCCATTCGCGACGCCACCCAGCGTGATCGTATTGCCGCCGAGCGTCACCGTGCTTCCCGCAACCCCGTTCAATACGCCGATGGCTTGGTCGCCGCCCGCCGAGATGTCGAAACCGGTACCGGGTGCGGCCAGGGTCAACGCGCCGGTCGCGGCGAGGCTGCCACCCGCGCCGATGGCGAGCGTGCCCGCGTTGATCAGCGTGCCGCCGGTGAAGGTGCTGGCGCCGGTCAGCGTCTCGGTGCCGACGCCTTGCTTGATGAGGCCACCGGTGCCGCCGATGGAACCGCTGAAGATACCGTCGGCGGGACCGCCGATGGTGATGTCGTTCGCGCCCAGGTTGACCGTGCCGTTGCCGGTCAGCGTGCCGAACACCTGCGTGCCGTTGCCCGCGGAGAGATCCAGCGTGGCGCCCGTGGCGAGGTTCACGACGCCGCTGGCGGCGAGGCTTGCACCCGCGCCGAGCGCCAGCGTGCCCGCCGCGATCTCGGTGCCGCCGGTGTAGCTGTTGATGCCGTTGAGGGTGAGCGTGGCGGCGCCCTGCTTCGTCAGTCCACCCGCACCGGTCAGCGCGCCGCCGAGCGTGATGTCGTTGCTGCCCAACACGGTGAGGCCCGCGTTGAGTACGATGGCATTGGTCATCGTCACCGCCGCGTTCGCGTCGAGCGTGGCCGCGCCACCGACGGTCAGCGTACCGATGCCCAGCGCCGCGTCGTTGCCGACGATGAGTCCACCGGCGTTCAACGACACGCCACCGCTGAACGTGCTGGCGCCGCCGAGCGTCTGCACGCCCGCGCCGACCTTCACCAGCGAACCGTTGCCGCCGATGCTGCCGCCGAAGGTCTGGTCGGTCGCATCGCCGAAGGTCAGCGTATTGCCGCCCAGGTTGATCGCCGTGCCGGCGACGCCCGATAGCGCGGCGATCGTCTGGCTGGTGGTACCGGAGATGTCGAGCGTGGCACCGGCCCCGCCCAGGCTTACCGCGCCGGTCGAGGCGAGGCTGCCGCCCGAGCCGAGCGCGAGGGTGCCCAGGTTGACCGTCGTGCCGCCGGTGTAGGTGTTCGAACCGGTGAGGGTCAGCGTCGCCGCACCGTTCTTGATCAGTCCGCCCGTGCCGGACACCACGCCACCCAACGTCAGGGCGTTGCTTCCCGCGACGCTCAGGTTCGCTCCCGCGGCCAGTCCCACGTTGTTGGCGAGGTTGATCGGGGCGCTCGTGTCGAGCGTGGCGTTGCCGCCGACGTTGAGCGCACCCGTACCCAGCGCGCTTCCGTTGCCGAGCAGCAGGCCACCCTGGTTGAGGGTCACGCCGCCGGTAAAACTGTTCGCGCCGTCGAGGGCCAGCAACGAGGCGCCGTTCTTCACCAGGCCACCGGTGCCCGTTACGGCACCGGCGAGTGTGATGTCCTGGCCGCCCAGCAGGTTGAGGGTACTGCCTGCGCCGAGGTTCACCGCGTTGGCGAGGTTGGCCGCCACGCTGGTATCCAGCGTGACCGCGCCGCCGACGTTCAGCGCGCCGGTACCGAGAGCGCCGTCGTTGCCGAGCACCAGGCCGCCCGCGTTGGCGGTGAGTCCACCGCTGAACGTATTGGCGCCGTTCAACGTGAGTACCGAGGCGCCGTTCTTGATGAGGTTGCCCGTGCCCGCCACCACGCCACCGAGGGTGATGGCCTGACCGCCCAGCAGGTTCAGGGAGCCGCCGAGGTTCACGGCGTTGCCCAGGTCGAGCGCCGTCTTGCCGTCGAGCGTCGACGCGCCGCCGACGTTGAGCGCACCCGTGCCGAGTGAATTGCCGTTGGCGAGCAGCAAGCCGCCGGCGTTGAGGTTGAGTCCGCCGCTGAACGTGTTCGCGCCGTCCAGCGTGAGCAGCGAGGCGCCGTTCTTCGTGAGGCTGCCCGTGCCGGACAGGACACCGCCCAGCGTCACGTCCTGGGTGCCCGGCAGCGTAAGTGCCGCGCCGAGGTTGACGGCGTTGGTCAGGTTGAGTGCCGTCGTACCGTCGAGGGTGGCGGCGCCGTTCACGGTCAATGCGCCGGTTCCGATCGCGCCGCTGTTGCCGAGCAACAGACCACCGGCGTTGAGGGTCGTGCCGCCGCTGAACGTATTCGCGCCGGTGAGCGTCTGCGTTCCCGTGCCGTTCTTCACCAGCGATCCCGTGCCGCTGATGATGCCGGCATAGGTCTGGCCGGTGGCGTCGCCGAACGTGAGCGTGTTGGCGCCGAGGGCGACCGTCGTGCCGAGCACGCCCGACAGCGCGCCGATGGTCTGGTCGCCACCGAGGGAGATATCGAGATTGGCACCCGCCCCGCTGAGCGTCACCGCGCCGGTGGCGGCGAGGCTGCCACCCTCACCGAGCGCGACGGTGCCCGCCGCGACGTTCAGTCCCCCAGTGAACGTGTTGGCTCCATTGAGCGTGAGCGTGGTCGCACCGTTCTTGACCAGGCCACCGGCGCCGGACATGGCGCCGCCGAACGTGAGCGCCTTCGAGCCCAGCACGTTCAGCGTGGAGCCCGCGGCGAGGTTCACGTCGTTGCTCAGCGCGAGGCCACCGGCGGGAGCCGACGACGAGCCGTCGATCGTCGCCGTGATCCCCGTGATGCCGTCGCCGACGGTCAGGGCTCCGGTACCCAGGGCCGTGTCGGTACCGAGCAGCAGGCCGCCCCCGTTGACGGTGAGGCCGCCACCGAACGCGTTGGCGCCGTTGAGGGTCAGCGACGAAGCACCATTCTTGACCAGGCTGCCCGCGCCGGAAACCGTTCCGCCGAGCGTGAGATCCTGTCCTCCGGTCAAGATCAATGAAGCACCCGTGCCGAGATTCAGCGCGTTGCCCAACGAGAGCGACGTCGTACCATCCAGCGTGACGCCGCTGCCGCCGACGCTGATCGCGCCCGTGCCCGCCGACGTGTTGCCGCCGAGCAACAGGCCACCACCGTTCAAGGCGATGCCGCCGCTGAAGCCGACGTTGTTGCCGCCGAGTGTCTGCACGCCCGTGCCGACCTTGATGAGGCCGCCCGTGCCGGCGATGGTGCCGGCGTACGAGGTGTTCGTGTTCAACCCGCCCAGCGTCAACGATCTCGCGCCGAGATTGACGGCGCCCCCGGTGCCCGCCAGCGAGCCGATGGTCTGGTCGGCGTTCGCGGCGGAGATGTCCAGGCTGGTCCCGGGCAATAGGCTGATCGCTCCCGTGGCGGAAAGGCTGCCGTTCGCGCCCAGCGCGAGGCTGCCGCCGGTCAGGGAGAGGTTGCCGGTCAGCCCGTTCGCGCCGCCCAGCGTCAGCGTACCCGCGCCACCTTTGGTGAGGTTGCCCGCGCCGGACAACGTGCCGTTGAGTGCCAGCGCGTTGCTGCCGAGCAGGTTGAGCGTCGCCCCGCCATTGACGACGATGCTGTTGGCGAGATTGAAGTTGGCGGCGGTCGTATCGAGGGACGCATTGCCCCCGACGGTCAGCGTGCCGCTGCCGAGCGCGCCGGCATTGCCGAGCAGGAGCCCACCCGCGTTGAGGTCGATTCCCCCGCTGAAGAGATTCCCGGCGCCGAGACGGACCACGCCCGTGTCGTTGACGGTGAGTCCCCCCGCGCCCGACAACACGCCGTTCAGGCCGAAGCCGTTGGTACCGCCGAGCGTGAGCCGTCCGACGTTGAGGGACACGTTGTTCGCCAGCGAGAGTCCCGCCGCCGACGCGGCGATCGCGCCGCCGTTGGCATTCAGCGTGCCGCTGCCGAACGCGCCGGCGTTGTTGAAGTTGACCAGGCCATCGTTGATCGTGGCATCGACACCGGCGACGGCACCCAGCAGGTTCCATGTGCCGCTGTTGACGATCAGGTGCTGGAAATCGATGTATTGCGCCGCATCGATCGAGGACACGGCGCCGCCGGTGCCCGCGCCCGGACCCGTGGCCGAATTCTGCAGCACCAGGCGATTGTCGTTCAGGCCACCGCCGTCGACGATGCCCGCGGCACTTAGCGTGACGTTGATGCTGAGAAACGGAAGCACGACCGACAGGCCATCGCTCTGCACCGACGATCCCGACACGGCCGTGAAGGTGTTTCCGGTCACGGAGTTGCCGAGGTTGACGCTTCCGTTGATGCTTCCGGCATTGAGGAACGTATTGCCCGCGCCCGCAGTGGTCGACCCGGCGAACGCCACGCGCCCGTCCATCGCGCCGGTCGCGCTGTTGGTGAGGTTGGTCTGGCCACCGCCATAGGAAATGATGGCCGGCGCATCGGAAACCTTCAGCGCGCTCACGCCGAAGATATCCATGCCGATGTCGCCGTCGTTGCGTATGTTGGTGACGCCGCCCGCGGCGTTTCGCGTGGCGATCGCCTGCCCTCCCACACCCACCAGCGAACCGACGTTGACCACCCCCTTGATCACGCCCCGGTTCGAGCCGTTGACGAGGTTGCTGATGTTGATCGTATTGGCGACACCCGACGCGTTGCCTGCCTCGATGCCCGCCGAGACGATGGTCAACAGGCCCGGATCGATCGATCCGCTGTTGTTGACCGTGATGCCGTTGCCGGTCAACGTCATCGCCGTGCCGCCTAGGGCCGGCAACGGTGACACGCTGGCTCCCGTCTGCACGTTCACGGTGACGCCATTGGTGGGGCTCGTTACGGGAAGATTGGCGTCGGTGCAGGTAATGACCGTGCCGGCCTGATTACACACCGCGTACGCGGTGGTACTGAACATCGGCATCGTCAATAACGAGGCGAGGGCCAGCCCCACGCTCCGGCTGATGGATTTGCGGCGGAGGAATTCAAGACGGCGCTGGCTCATGGTGCTCCCGGTATGCACGCGTTGATTTACGCTGCGGTCCGACGTCGCGAGGCCGCAAGGAACCCGCCCCTGTCGTTCGTCGGGCAAGCGTTAAAAGGCGGGTTGGGGAATGATTGCCGTGGAGCCTACGCGACCATCGGTTTCATCGGATGCATAAATTTGGCAACCGATCTACAAGCGTGCAAATGCGTTACGCATTAGCCGCGGGCTGCGCTTTATTCGGCGGAAATGGGCAATTACGGCATGACCGATATCGAATCGGCAAAATGTGATTCGAGCCGGTATAAAACAGGGATTCAAACCGTTCCGATAATCGCGAAGCGAAACCCGTTCATTCCTTGTCGAGCGCGCGATACGTCCTGTCCATAGCGACCACCAGCATTTGCAGATAGGTCAGGCGCATCTTGGCCACCGCCAGGCGATCGATCGCCGTCGCCATGCGTTCCGGTGTCCATTGTCCCGCGTCGGGAACGCTTTCCACGGTCGCCGCCGCATCCATGACGTCCTTGATCACCTGTTCCTGCGCGCCACGGAATTGATCCTGCATCGCGTAGACGGTGGAGAAGTCCTGCGCATCCTCGTAGGCCATGTACGTGAAGGCGCCCGACGTCTGGGCCGTACGCCACGCCGCATCCTTCAACGCCCCCATCTCCATGTTGAAGCTCAGGTGCTGGCCTTCGGCGGACGCGTTGGCGATCTTCGCCAGGACGGCGCGGTCGTCGTCGAGCATCTTCAGCTCCTTGTCGATCTGCGTACGGATCCGGGAGAGGTCACGGGCATTGTCCGCGACCTCCCTGCGCATCGCGGCTTCGGCCTGGTGCACGAGATGCCGGTGATGCACGGACTCGACCAGCCCTTCCAGGCTCAACGCAATGAACAGGCCCACGGTGATGGTGAGGATGTGCAGCAGGAATTCCTTGACGCCATCGATCTTCCGGTGGGGCGGATGAACATCGAGCATGACGATTCCTCGAGGCGCGGGCCGTATTCACGAAAGTATGCGCGGACTTATCTGCACATGGCCATCACGTTCCTTTCGACACCGTTCTCAGAACGGAATTGGCCGAAAGTGATAAGAACGTCGGCACGCTTCTTGCGGTTATCATGGTGGGCTGCCGCCGGGAAGTGGGGAGACGACGGCGGAACATTTAACTTCCCTGGCCGGATAAGCACGTCCGCCAAGGCAGATCGCGGATCAACAGGCAGGATGGATTTGATTCACACGACACCTCCGCGCTCCGCGCGCGTGCCCCGGGCGAGGCTGTGCCTGGCGCTGATATGGGCCTTGCAGGGCTCCGTTGCCCTGGCTTCCACGCCGTCGCCCGATCGCGATGCGCTCATGGCGCAGGTGCGCGCCGAGCGGGCGCAGGGGCATCGCGTCGATGCCCTGGCCACGTGCCAGGCGATCCTCGACCGCTGGCCCGCCGACCGCGAGGCCCTGTCCATGAACGTCACTTTGTTGACGGAACTGGGCGCGACGACGCGCGCCAAGGAACTGGCGGCCCGCCTCGATCCGCCGCAGAGCGTGGAAGACCGCTTCCACCTGCATGCCGACGACGTGGGCCACGAGATCCGCTGGGCCGACGGCGAGCCGGCCGACCTTCGCACGCCCTACGCCGAGGCGGATCGCGCCGTGGCCGATGCCCGGGCGCTGGCCGAGGATGCCGGCCTGCCGAAGGACCTTCGTCGCCGCGAACGGTTCGACCTGCTGGTGGCGCTCGACCAGGCGGGCCAGACGGCGGAAGCCGTGAAGCGTTACGACGCCACCCGAAAGGACGACGCCCCGTTTCCTCCCTATGTGGAACGCGCGATGGCCGATGCCCTGCTCGCGCAGCGCCGGCCCGCCGAGGCGGCCGCGCTCTTCGAAGACGCCATCGCCAAGGATCCCGGCCCCTACGACCCTTCCGAACCTGAGCCGCGCATCGGGCTCATGTACGCCTACCTGGAATCCAACCAGGTTCCGAAGGCCATCAAGACCATCGACGAACTCACCGCGAAGGAACCCGCGTGGGTTCGCGTTCCCGGTATCCGCCTGCCGCTGGAAAACCCGCGCAAGGTCGATGCCGACGTGGCCGCCGCGACGCTGCGCGAATACGTCGACATGCCGGCCGCGGCTTACGCCCGGCTTGAGCCGCTCAGCCGGGAAGCCCCGGCCAATGCGCAGCTTCGCAGCGAACTGGGCATGACCGAACTGGCCCGCGGGTGGCCGCGCCGTGCCGAGGAAGACATCGACATCGCCGGCACGCTCGACGAACGCGACGTGGGCATCTACGTCGGACGGTCCGAAGCGGCGCGCGCGCTGCATGACTACGACGAGGTGGATGACGACCTCGCCGTCGCGCACGCGATGGCCGACCGCAACGGACGCGTCGACCGATCGATGCGTTCATGGGATCGCGAGCGCGGCTGGCAGTTCGACATCACCACCGAGCGCGGCAAGGGCTCCAGCCCCGACTTCGGCGACCGTGACGGCGACACCCAGGCGACGGTCGCCAGCCCGTTGATCGACGACCATTGGCGGGTGCTGGCCCTGGCCCGCTATGCCACGGCCGACCTGCCCGAAGGCAGCGTGCGCCGCAGCCGGGTGGGCCTGGGGCTGCGCGGTTATGCGCGCGGACTCGAAGCCTATGTCCAGGCGCTGCCCGCGGCCGACCGCTACGTGGGCAAGACGGCCATCGAGGCCGGCGTGAACTGGGCGATGAGCGACCACTGGTCGGTCAACGCCGACTTCAGCACGGCCGGCGACGATACCCCGCTGCGCGCGCAGTACTACGGTATCTCGGCCAAGACGCTCGCCACGGCGGTCACCTACCGCAGCAGCGAGCTGTTCGAGGCGAAGCTCGGCCTCACCCGCGACCATTTCAGCGACGGCAACCAGCGCACGGGCTGGCTCGCCACCGTCGTGCAGCGCCTGCATACCGCGCCCTACCTCACCCTCGACGGCGGCGTGGAAGTCGGCGGCTCGATGAATACGCAGACCGAGCGTCCGTACTTCAATCCGCGACGCGACAAGAGCTACGCTCTCACCGGCCGGCTGGAAAACGTGCTCAGCCAGTTCTACGAACGCACGTGGACGCAGCGCGTCGACGTCGCGGTCGGCCGCTACGACGAGCAAGGCTTTTCCAGCGACTGGATGGCCACCGTACGCTACGGCCAGATTTTCGCCCCGATGCCGGGCTTCCGCCTCGGCTGGGGCATCGGCTGGCACAACCAACCCTACGATGGCCGCCGCGAACACCGCGTCGTCCTCGACCTGACCCTGCACTGGGGAGATTGACCCGTCATGCGCTCGTTGTTGTCACTGCTGGCCTTGATCGGTCTCGCCCTGCCCGCCTTCGCCCAGCCCGCGGCGCCCGTGCACGCGCCGCTGATCGTGCTGGCCTACCACGACGTCCGCGACGACGTCGGCCAACAGGCCGACCGCGATCCGGACGCGACCAGCACCGATCACCTCATCGCCCATTTCGACTGGCTCAAGGGCAACGGCTACAACATCGTGAGCCTCGAGCAGGTGGCTCAGGCCGGTCATGGCGGCGCGCCGCTGCCGCCCAATGCGGTGCTGCTCACCTTCGACGACGGCCTGGAGAGCTTCTACACGCGCGTCTATCCCTTGCTGCGCGCCTACCACTACCCCGCCCTCGCCGCGCTGGTGGGTTCGTGGATGGACATGCCCGCCGGGAAGCGCATGCCCTACAACGGTTCCGACTGCGACCGCTCGTGCTTCCTGAGCTGGGACCAGGTGGCGGAGATGCAGAAGTCGGGCCTGGTCGAATTCGGTTCGCATTCCTGGGCGCTGCACCAGGGCATGGAAGGCAACCCGCAGGGCAACCTGCAACCGGCCGCCGCCTACGTGCACTACGACGCGGCCACGAAGCACTACGAAACCGAAGCCGAGTACACCGCGCGCGTACGCGCAGACCTCGCGCACAGCGCCAACGAGATCGCCGAGCATACCGGGGTGCATCCGCGCGCCATGGTCTGGCCCTACGGTGCCTACACCCAGGTCGGGCAGAACATCGCCGCCGGCGAAGGCATGACCTTTTCCTTCAGCCTCGGCGACCGCCTGCCGAAGGTCGGCGGCGGCGGTACCATCCCGCGCCTGCTGGTCAGCGGCAACATCACGGCCAACCGCCTGGGCTGGCTCATGCGCCATCTCTCGCGCGTCGACCCCGTGCGCGCCGTGCAGGTGGACCTCGATTACGTCTACGACCCCGATCCCGCCCAGCAGGACCGCAACCTGTCCAAGCTGCTCGATCGCATCAAGCGCATGCATCCCAGCCAGGTGTGGCTGCAGGCCTATGCGGACCCGGACGGCGACGGCGTGGCCAACGCGGTGTATTTCCCCAACCGCCACCTGCCGATGCGTGCCGACCTCTACTCGCGCGTGTCCTGGCAGTTGCGCACCCGCGCGGGCGTGCGCGTGTACGCGTGGATGCCCGTGATGGCGTTCCGCTTTCCCGACGGCAAGGATCTCCCTTCGCTCGCGGGCGAGCCCAAGCCCGGCGGCGACCACTTCCGCCTGGCGCCGTACGACCCCAAGGTGCGGCAGATGATCGGCGACGTCTACGAAGACCTCGCCATGCATGCCGACGCGGCGGGCATCCTGTTCTCCGACGACGCCTACCTGCGCGACACGGACAACCTCGGCCCCTGGGCCCACGACACGCCGACGCAGAAGACGCAGGCCCTGATCGCCTTCACCCAGGAGCTGATGACCCGCGTGCATCGCTGGCGTCCACAGGCGCGCAGCGCGCGCAACCTTTACGCACTGCCGGTGCTGACGCCCAAGGCGGAAGGCTGGACGGCGCAGAACCTGGCGGCGTTCAACGAGGCCTACGACTTCACCGCGCTCATGGCGATGCCGCAGCTCGACAAGCAGCGGGATACCCTGCGCTGGTACCGCACGCTGGCCGACGCCGTGGCCGCCACGCCCGATGCGTTCGACCGCACGGTATTCGAATTCGCCGCGCAGGACTGGCGTACCAAGGCGCCGATCCCGGCCGCGGCCATGGGCGAGCGAATGCGCGCGGTGCAGGCCCTGGGCGCGCGCCACATCGGTTATTACCCCGACGACTTCCTCAAGGACCGACCGGCGCTGGAGAGCATCCGTCCGTTCATCTCCGCCGAAGACTATCCCTATCCGGAACCCGCGCGATGAACGGCGGCATCCTCCACGTACTGCTCGAATTCGCGTTCTTCTATCCGCTGATCATGTCGCTCATCTGGATGAGCGGCGGCGTGATCTACTTCCTGCGCTGGGAGCGCAACGAGCCCCTGCGCGTGAGGCCCCCGGAGCTGGCCGAATACCCGATGGTCTCGCTGGTGGTGCCGTGCCACAACGAAGGCGAGCAGGTACGCGAAACCATCGCCCACCTGGCCTCGCAGCAATATCCCCACTTCGAGATCATCGCGATCAACGACGGTTCCACCGACGACACGGGCGCGCAGCTCGATCAGTTGATGCAAACGTATCCGCGCCTGCGCGTGATCCACATGTCGAGCAACCAGGGCAAGGCGATGGGCCTGCGCGCCGCCGCGCTGGCGTCCAACGCCGACTTCCTGGTCTGCGTCGACGGCGACGCCCTGCTCGACGACTACGCCACGCACTGGCTCATCTCGCACATGCTGGAAAGCCCGCGCGTGGCCGCCGTCACCGGCAATCCGCGCATCCGCAATCGCTCCACCCTGCTGGGCAAGCTGCAGGTGGGCGAGTTCTCGTCGATCATCGGCCTGATCAAGCGTGCGCAACGCGTGTATGGGCGTATCTTCACCGTGTCGGGCGTGATCGCCTGTTTCCGCAAGAGCGCCCTGCACGACGTGGGCTACTGGAACACCGACATGGTCACGGAAGACATCGACGTGAGCTGGCGCCTGCAGATGCGCCACTGGGAAATCCGCTACGAACCCAACGCGCTGTGCTGGATCCTCATGCCCGAGACCCTGCGCGGCCTGTGGAAGCAACGCCTGCGCTGGGCGCAGGGCGGCTCGGAAGTGCTGCTTCGCTATACCGGCAAGCTGCTGAAATGGCGCCAGCGCCGCATGTGGCCCGTGGCCTTCGAGTATGTGGCGAGCCTGGTGTGGTCGTACACCATGGCGATCATCATCACGCTGTGGCTGCTGGGCCTGTTCGCGCCGCTGCCGCCGTCGCTGTACATCGACACGCTCTTGCCGCAGTGGCACGGCGTCGTGCTGGGCGCGATCTGCCTGTTGCAGTTCCTCATCAGCCTGCTCGTGGACCGCCGCTACGAGACGCGCATCGGACGCAATTACTACTGGATGATCTGGTATCCGCTGGTGTACTGGCTGCTCAACACGGCGACCTCGATCGTCGCGATGCCCAAGGCGCTGATGAAGCGCAAGGGCACCCGCGCGGTATGGGTCAGCCCGGACCGGGGACTGCGATGAAAGCCGAAGCGATCATGATCCAGCGCCCCGAGCGCCAGTCCGCGGCACAGAAAGCCGTATTCACCACCGTCACGGTCATCGCCTGGCTGTTCTGGGTGTTTCTCTGGCTGCCCCTGGTCACGCTCGGCGCGTGGGCCTTCGGCCTGCGCAACGCCTGGGTGCAATTGCACGTGAATCGGCTCGGCGACGGCGGCGACATCAACATCGTGTTCATCTGCGCCCTGGTTTGCGCGCTCGTCTTCACGAGCTGGTCGGGCTACAACTACCGGCGCTTCGCCGGCAAGCAGAAGCGCCGGGGCAACCTGCCCGTGGGCGTGGCCGAGACGGCCGCCGCCATCGGTGCCACCACGGACGATGCCTTACGCATGCAAGGACATCGTCGCGCGGTGGTGAGCGTGGCCCAGGACGGCTTCATGACGGTGGACGACGCTCGCTGAACCCAGCGCTACACCGCCTTCAACACGAACACGCCGAACGCGGGATCGTCCGACACCCACTGCCGCTCCACCTCCCAGCCACCCGACCTCGCCAACGCCGCGAACGAGGCCGGCGTGAACTTGTGCGAGTTCTCGGTATGGATGGTTTCGCCCTCGGCGAAATCGAACACCTGCCCCGCCACCGTCACGCGCTGCGCGCGCTGGCTTGCCAGGTGCATCTCGATACGCGCCATCTCCGCGTTCCACACCGCGCGATGCTCGAAGGAACCCACGTCGAAGTCGCCGCCGAGTTCGCGGTTGATGCGCACCAGCATGTTTCGATTGAAGGCAGCCGTGACGCCCTCGGCATCGTCGTACGCCGCGGTCAGGGTCGGCACGTCCTTGACCTGATCCGCACCGACGATGAAGCGCGCCTCGGCGCCGAGCCGGTGGCGCACCGAGCGAAGCAGTTCCACCGCATCCTCGGCTTCGAAATTGCCGATGGTCGACCCGGGAAAGAAAGCCACCACCGGGTGCCCTTCCAGGGCGAGGGGCACGTCGATGGAACGGGTGAAGTCGGCCACCACCGGATGCACCGCGAGTGCGGGATAGGCCGACGCCAGCCGTTCGGTGGCACCGTCCAGCGCATCCACGCTGATGTCCACCGGCACATAGGCGACGATCCCGGGCGCGGCGTCGAGCAGCAGGCGCGTCTTCTCGCTGGCGCCGCTGCCCAGTTCGAGCAGTACCGCGCCCTCGGGAATGTATGAGGCCAGTTCGGGGGCGATGCCGGCCAGCAAGGCCTTCTCCGTGCGCGTCGGGTAATACTCCGGCGTCCCGCAGATGGCTTCGAACAACGCCGAGCCCGCGCCGTCGTAGAAATACTTCGGCAACATCGTCTTCGGCGAGGCGGACAGCCCCGCCAGCGTATCGCGCAGGAACACGTCGCGTTCGTCCTCGCGCTCGCGATGCACGTCGCGCGCCAGGCGCAGCCCGGAGAACATCCAGCGCTGTCCCGGCCGGTAGAAGTTCCGGTACGACGGACGGCTGTGCCAAGGCGGTGTCACCGATGCGCCGCCACGCAGCACCATCTGGCCGCTCATGAACTTGCCGTTGTACTCACCCACCGCGTCGTCCGCCGCGCGAAACCCGGGATAGGGCGTATAGGCACTCGCGGTCCACTGCCATGCCACGCCGTCCACCTGTTCCAGCCCTTGGCGCGAACGCACCGCATGTTCCCATTCCGCTTCGGTCGGCAGACGCGCACCGGCCCAGCGTGCGTAAGCCTCGGCTTCGTAGTAGCTGATATGGGTGACCGCGGCGTCCGGATCCACGGGACGCCAGCCGGCCGGCGTCATATGCGACCAGACGTCGCCGTCGCGATGCCAGTACAGCGGTGCTTCCCAGCCTTCTTCGCGACACTGCGCCCAACCGTCGGACAGCCAAAGGTCCGCGCGGCGATAGCCGCCCAGCGCCATGAACGCCATCCACTGCCCGTTGGTCACCAGGCGGTCGGCGATGTCGAAAGGCTCCAGCCATACCGTGTGGCGAGGGCCTTCGTTATCGAACGAGAACGGCTCGTCCTGTGCGCCGATGCGCACCGGACCGCCGCCGATGCGATGAAAGCGCGCGACGCGTCCCGGCGAAGGCAGCGCCCATCGCGAATCGAACGCCGGCTTCAGCGGCGACTGGGCGAAGAGATGCTGCACGTCCATCACCAGCAATTCCTGATGCTGTTCCTCATGGGCGAGGCCCAGGCGCAGCAATGCCTCGATGTCCGCCTCCAGGGGATGGGAAAGCAACTCGCCCATGTACCGGTCGACGTGGCGGCGATAGTCGAACACGCGTTCCACCGACGGCCGCGTGAGCAGGCCACGCATGGGCCTGGGATGGCGTGGCCCCACCGCTTCGTAGTACGAATTGAAGAGAAACCCGAAGGTCTCGTCGAACACCCGATAACCCGGCAGGTTCGGCCCGAGCAGGAAGGTTTCGAAGAACCACGTGGTATGCGCGAGGTGCCACTTCGCCGGACTGGCGTCCGGCATGGACTGCACCACCATATCTTCCGCATCGAGGGTCGCCACCAGGGCTTCGGTGCGGCCGCGCACGGCGGCATAGCGCCCTGCCGCCGTCGAGGGCACGCAAGCGGCGGAGGCGGCGACGCGTGCCGCCGGTTCGATATCGACAATGGCTTGCATGGTTGCTCCCTTGGCTTCCGGCTCAGTCCGGAAGGTGTTCGATCGTGACCCGCTCGGGATAGAACGCCAGATGATCGCGTATGGCGGCCACCGCGTCGTGCGGGGCCTCATAGCTCCACACCGCGTTGATCGCCCGTTCCGAGTGGCCCGGCAGGCTGAAGTACGAGGCCTCGCCCTTATAAGGGCACCACGTGTGATGCGCCGTCTTGCTCAGGGCAGCCATGTCGGCATCTTCGCGGGGCACATAGAATACGGGTGGATAGCTGGCCTCTTTCAGGCGCAAGGCATGGCGCGAGTCGACGACCACGCGATCGCCGTCGCGGACGATCACGCGTCCGCCGGCCGGCGTGATGTCGATGGGATGGTCCGGTCCGGGAATGCGTACGGGGCGGGACGTCATGGTGATCTCCTTCGCGACGGAAGCTTTCATCCTGTGGCCCCGGCCGGGGGATTCCAAGCCACCTGCATCGCAAAGCTGCCCGTACCCGCCCGCACGAATGGCAGGATAAGCCTCGTTTTGTCCGATGCCGACACTCGAAGGCGCCCCCGGCGGCGCCTGCCGGGTGACCATCGACCCGGTTCATTTCGCCGGCTCGCGCCGTAATATGGCGCACATGATCTTTCACCGTCGCCGCCTCGCGGCCGCTCCCTCCCCCGGCACGGATCGCCTGCGCATCCCATGAAGGCGTTGCTGTTAGCGATCACCGTCGTCATCACGCACGTCATGCTCCTGGCCACCGGTGCGCGTCACGGGATGGCGGTGTCCTACGCATGCTATTTCGTCATGGGCAGCCTGGCCACCGGGAGCACGTGGGTTGCCTGGCGGCGCCAGGACGGCACGCGCGACCCTCGATGGTGGCTGCTCGTCGCGAGCATCGTCCTGTGGATGGTGGCCATGGCCCTGGCGGCGCGGCAGAGCTACGTGATGGACAACGACAATCCCACGCCCGGCGACAGCATGTTCGCCTACGTGCTCTACGTGCTGCCCGTGCTGCTGGCGATATCGTCGGCGCCGGTGGCCGTGCGCAAGCGCTGGGCGCTCGCCATCGACCTTGTCCTCGCCCTCCTGCTGGGCGTGCTCTTCTACGCACACACCTTTTCCATCGTCTCGCTGCACGGTGCGGCCGACGTGGCGGGCGCGCTCCAGGTCGCCTGGGTGCTCGACGCGGAGAACGTCTGCCTGGCACTGGCGGCCCTGTTGCGCTTCGTGGCGACCGACAGCCCGGACGACCATCGCTTCTTCCGCGCGGTGGCCGCCTTCTTCGTCACCTATGCCGTCGCGGGATTCACGTACAACCACTACATCGCCCTGGGCGGGCATCCCGCGTTCGGCGATACGCCTTGGGACGCCCTGCTCGACCTGCCGTTCGCCGTGCTCGTCGCCGTGCTCGCCATGGAGCCCACGCGCCGTCACTGGCATCCGCCGGTATACCTCGTGCGTTTCGTACAGGGCGCGAGCCCCACGTTTCTCGCGATGAGCGTTCTCACCTTCGGGCTGCTGGTGATGGCCGAGCATCCCGAACTGGGCATCACGGCGGCCATCGCCGCGGTGATGGGCATCGGCCTGCGCGGCACGCTCGCCCAGGTGGACCTCGTCGACGAGGAACACCGCCAATGGCGCCTGCGCGACGAACCCGAAGGCCTGGTGTTCGTCGACCGGCTCACCGGCTTGCCCAACCGTCGCGCCTTCGACGAACGCCTGCTGCGTGAGTGGGGCCGTCCGGCGCAACAGGCGCCCATCGCGTTGCTGGTGATCGACGTGGATTTCTTTCGCGAGTACACCGACCGCTACGGCCGCGTCGCCGGCGACGACTGCCTTCGCGCCCTCACCGGCATGCTGCAGTCCCGCGGCCTGCGCGCCGGCGACTTCCTGGCGCGTTTCGGCGGCGAGGAATTCGCGGTGATCGCGCCGGCGACGCCGCTGCATCAGGCCGTGGCCCTGGCCGACGAGCTTCGCGCGCACGTGGAAACCCAGGCCATCCTGCATCCCCTGAGTCCGTTCGGCGTGGTGACCGTCACGGTGGGCGTAACCGCGCTGCGCGCCTCGCCCCACGGCGGCGCGCTGGAACTGGTCAACGCCGCCGAATGCGCGCTCCAGCGGGTCCGGCGGTCGGGGCACAACCGCGTGGGCACGCTGGGCACGCCGCGCGTGGCCCAGTCCGACGATCCCTCGCCGCTGGAGTGGAATTAACCCCGTTCGTCCCGTCGCCACGTTTCATCCCATGTCCCCCGCAGAGGCCATGCATGATGATCACGTTGCGTACCCCCCTTCCCTTGCTCCTTGCCGGCCTGGTGGCCGTTGCCGGCGGCTTTGCGGGCGACGTCCCCGCCAGGCCCGCCCCGGCCCCTTCCCGGGCGCCCGGCGAGACGTCGGCCGATTGCCTGCCAGGCGCGCCGACGCCGCTGCCGATGGGCCGGCAGACCCTCGCCTACGCGTCGGCGCCCGTTTCGGCGAAGATGGCGGCTCCCGCGATGCGGGAAGACGCGACCCGCATCGTGGAGCCGCCCTCCCCGCCGTTCGCCGGGTCGCCACCGGTGGATACCAGCCACTACCGCCATCGAGACGCCAATCCCGTGCACCTGGCGGCGGACGAGCCGGTATCCACCTTCGGCATCGACGTGGATACCGGTTCGTACACGAACGTGCGGCACATGCTCCAGGCGGGCCGCTTGCCGCCCGCCGACGCCGTGCGCAGCGAGGAATTCATCAACTACTTCGACTACGGCTACACGCCGCCCACCGATCGCTCGCGTCCCTTCAGCGTCACCACCGAACTGGCCCCGTCGCCATGGAACCGCGATCGCCAACTGCTGCTCGTCGGCATACAGGGATACACCCTTCCCGCGAAGGATATTCCCGCGGCGAACCTCGTCTTCCTCGTCGACGTGTCCGGTTCCATGAACGAGCCCGACAAGCTGCCCCTGCTGAAGGCATCGCTGCGGCAGGTGGTGCCGAAGCTGCGCGCGCAGGATCGCGTATCGCTGGTGACGTATGCCGGGTCGACCTGCGTGGCCCTGCGTTCCACGCCCGGCGACCAGCACGCGACGATCCTCGCCGCCATCGACGCGCTCGGCGCCGGCGGCTCGACCAACGGCGCCGCGGGCATCGACCTGGCTTACGCACAGGCCGCGAAAGGCTTCATCAAGGGCGGGATCAACCGCGTGATCCTCGCCACCGATGGCGATTTCAACGTCGGCACCGTCGGCGTGGAAACGCTGAAGGATCGCATCGCCGAGAAGCGCAGGAGCGGCATCGCCCTGACCACGCTGGGATTCGGCGAAGGCAACTACAACGACGACATGGCCGTGACCCTCGCCGATGCAGGCAACGGCAGCCATCACTACATCGACAGCCTCGAGGAAGGACGTCGCGTGCTCGTGGACGAGATGTCGGCCACGCTCACCACCATCGCCAGGGACGTGAAGATCCAGGTCGAGTTCAACCCCGGCACGGTCGCCGAATACCGGCTCATCGGCTACGAAAAGCGCATGCTCGCCCGCGAGGATTTCAACAACGACGCAGTGGATGCGGGCGAGATCGGCGCCGGTGCGAACGTCACGGCGCTCTACGAGATCACGCTCAAGGGCGCCAAGGGCGGTCGCATCGATCCGCTACGCTACGGCCCCCCGTCCGCCGCGCCGGACGAGCGTGGCGAACTGGCCTGGCTGCGCCTGCGCTACAAGGCGCCCGACGGAGGCGCCAGCCGGCTGATCGAGCGGCCTCTTTCGGCGACGCCCGAAGCCGCGCCCAGCGACCGCCTGCGCTTCGTCGCGGCCGTGGCCGCCTTCGCCGATAACCTGCGCGGCGGCAAGTACAGCGAGGGCTTCGGCTACGACAAGGTGGCCGAGTTGGCTCACGGTGCGGTCGGCAGTGATCCGGGCGGGTATCGCGGACAGATGGCGAGGCTGGTGGAGATGGCGGGCGGGATGCAGACGACGGCGCCCAATGACCGCTAGATCCACCGTGGGAGCCGACCTCGACGGCGAAGTCGGCTCGCACAACGGGAAAATGCCTTACCCTTCCCGCATGGACGCTCCCTCCACCGACGACGCGACGCTGATGCAAGCCTGGACCGCCGGCGACGCCGGCGCCTTCGGCACGCTCTACGCGCGGCACAAGGGTGCCCTCTATCGCTTCCTGCTGCGTACGATGAAAGACCGCGCGCTCGCGGACGAACTGTTCCAGGAAACCTGGAGCCGGGTGATCGCCGCTCGCGCGCGTTACCGGCCCGAGGCGAAGTTCTCCACCTGGTTGCTGCAGATCGCGCACAACCTCGCCATCGACAGCTTTCGTCGCAGCCGTCCTCAGGCCGACGCGGACGAAACCGAAGCGGCGCTCGCCATGCAGGCGGCGCCCGAGCGCGAGCAGCCCGAGCACGCGTTGTCCGACTTCGAGTTGCGCCGGCGCATGCAACGCGCCATCGAGAGCCTGCCCGACGAACAACGCACGGCCTTCGTGCTGCGCATGGAAAACGAACTCTCCGTGGAGGACATCGCCGCCGTGACCGGCGTGGGCCGCGAAACCGCGAAATCGCGGCTTCGCTACGCCATGGCCCGGATCCGAGACAGGATGGCCGACTGACATGAACCCGAACACACCCCCGCCCGGCGACGACGACCTGCCCGACGAGCGCGAACTCGCGACGTTGTATGCACGCCTGCCGCGCGTCGAGCCCTCGCCGGAACTCGATGCGGCCGTTCATGCCGCCGCCATGCGGGCGCAGCCACGTCGTCGCTCGCGCTGGCCGCTCGCGGTCGGTTCGGCAGCCGTGCTCGTGCTGGCCGTCGGCATGGGCTGGCATCTGGGTCGCGAGCCGGTGATGCCGCCCGCGGCGCGCTCGCTGCCTCCTCCGCCCGCGGAAGGCGCGGTAACCCCGGATGCCATTCGCGTCGTCGAGCCGCCGCCGCCGTCGCCGGTTCTCGACGAAGCGGCGCCCCCCTCGCCCCCGATGGCGGTCCGGAAATCCGCTCGCACCCAGCGCATCGAATCGGCTCCCGCTCCATCGCCCGCCGCACCGCCCGCCGCCGATGCCGCGCCGCCCTTCGCTCCCGCGCTGCGGATGCAGCGGGCCATGCCCATGAAGCCGTCCGCGCAGATCCTGCCGTCTTCGCTGCCGCCGGACGACCGCGTGGCCTACATCCGCCACCTGCTCGACCAGGGTCGGCGCGACGAGGCAAGGCGCGAAGCCGAAGCCCTGCGCCGCTCGCACCCACGCTACGAGCTGCCGCAAGACCTGCTCGACCTGCTCAGGTAAACATGCCGTACACGCTCACCTCGCCATGGCGGCACGAGGAAGACATCCGCAAGAGCCGCTTCCTCGCGCAGGCCTCGCCCGTCGCCACGCCGGAAGAAGCCCTCGCCTGGTTCGCCCGTGTGGGCGACGCGTCCGCGACGCATAACTGCTGGGCCTACCGCATCGGCGACGCCTATCGCTTCAACGATGACGGCGAGCCTGGCGGCACGGCGGGGCGACCCATCCTGCAGGCCATCGACGGCCAGGGCTGCGACCGCGTGGCGGTCGTCGTCACGCGCTGGTATGGCGGCATCAAGCTCGGCGCGGGTGGACTCGCGCGTGCCTATGGCGGCTCGGCCGCCGAATGCCTGCGGCTGGCGCCACGCACGCCGATCGTCGCGATGGGACGGCTGGGTATGCACTGCGACTTCGCGGAACTGGCGCTGGTATCCGCACGGGTACGCGAACTCGGCGGTGAGATCGAACGGGAAACCTTCGTCGCCGATGGTGCGGACATCGTCGTGTCGGCGCCCCTCGATCGCATCGAGACGATCGAAGGGCGCGTCGTCGACATCACGCGCGGGCGCGTCCAGCCTCGGCGGCTGGACTAGGCCTCACTTGCGGTGGCGATGAGCCGGCGCGGCCGGCGGATCCAGCAACTGCGTGCCGGTGTTCCACACCGGAAAGCCCGTCGGGTCGTAGATCACCAGGTTGCCGTCGTTCTGCAACAGCATGCGTGAACCCGGGTGGCCGTCGGTATTGGTCGCCCAGACGGCCTTGCCGGCGGTGTCGTAGAACATGAAGTTGCCGTTGTGCAGCATCTGCCCCGAGGCGATCCGCTGGGTGCCGTCCGTGAGCGACCCGGTCGCCCACAGCGGCACGCCGCCGTCGTCGGTGAAGCGGTAAAGCACGAAGTTGTCGTCTTCCTGCAGCGCCAGCATGAAACGTCCGTCGCAGGAAAGCGTGTCCTTCTCCGTGGTGATCGTCTGCCCGGTGGTCAGGCCGGCGTCGCAATCCTGCTGCGGGTTGGACACCGGCGGTGCCGTCGGCGCCTGGAAGATCGCCAGGTTCACCGCGTCGGCCATCGCCTGGTAGCCCGCGTCGTTGGGGTGCACGCCGTCGTCGCTGCCCTTGTACCGCGACTGCAGCTGCGAGGGATGGTCCGGATCGCGAAGCGCCGCGTCGAAATCGACCAGGGCGTCGCAGCCCGGGCTCGAGCGCAGGAAGGCGTTGTATCGCTGGCGCGTGGCTTCGGTGCCAGGCGCTTCGTTGGTCGGCGTGTAGGTGCCGCACACGAATTTGACGTGGTTGGCGTGCGCCTGGTCCATCAGCGACTGCACCGCGGCGATCAACTGCGGTGCGTTCGTATCGCTCAGTCCGTTGAAGTCGGTATGGATCACCCAGCGCACGTTGGGCTGGTCGATCACGTCGCGCGAGTAGCGGTTGAGGGTGCTTTCGCCGTACAGCGGCGGTGCGTCGTCGAGCAGGTTGCCACCGGAGACGCCCTTGTTGAGCACGCCCACCGGGATACCTTGCGCGGCCAGGCGGCGTGAGAGGTCGTTGGGCCAGCGACGGTTCTGGTCGCCGCTGGAGAAATCGCCGTCGGTGATGGACGTGCCGATCGCCACCAGGCTGCCCGGCGTGTCCGGATTCCGCACGTCCACGCCGGTCAGGAAGTAGTAATCCCCCGGAAACGTGGGATCGTCGAAGAACGGCTTGCCGCTGACGTCGCCACGGTTCATCTGCATGGTCTGCTCGGTGAACGGATGGATGGTGTACGTCTTCGGCGTCGCCACGGGGAAATAGGTGCTCACGGCGAGATAGGCGTTGGCCGGCACGGTCATGTCGATCGCATCGCTGACGATGCTCTCGCCGGGCTGGAGTACCGCGGTCGTGCCGCCGTCGAAGGTCACCACGTGATCGGTGCCGTCGAGGATGCTGCCGCCGTCGTCGTTCAGGCCGACGTGCACGTCGGCCAGCGTCAGCGGCGTCTCGCCGTACTGGTTGGAGAAATGCAGCCGCGCCGAACGGCCGCCGATCGACGTGTACACGTACTGGCGCAGGGTCTGCCCGGTGAGCGAGACGAGGTTGCCGTAGTCCGCGCGCGTCACCGGCAGCTGGCCGACGGCCCAGGTGCCGGTCCAGGGCAGGCCTTCGGTGTGCGACCGGGTTTGCGTCGCCGCCGCGCTCAACGACAGGGAAAGAAGACAGGCCAGGGCGAGCCCTCGCTGATAACCGCGCATGGTGATTTCCTTTGGTGGGGGAGTCCACGCCGTCGCTCCACGTGGCGACGACGGCCGCATCCGGCGCCGCCTGTTTAACGCCTGGGACAGATGGCCGATTCCCTCGAACGGGGTACGCCGACCTCCCTCCGCGTCCATGTGTGACGGACTCGGCATGCCTTCACGCAAGTCGTCCGTTTCTTGTCCGCTGGCCCGTCAGCGTCCAACCATCCTCACCCAATCGGCCATATGTGATTGAATAACCGGCTGGCAGGCCCCATCCCACAGACGATTTCCAACGGAACACGCAACGCATGGCCGAGGCAAGCAGGGAGAAGTCACGCAAAATCGGCGCGCTGCGCCACCTGTGGCCGTTTCTCCGGCCGCACAAGGGCCTGGCCGTGGGGTGGCTCATCTTCCTGGGCCTGTCGTCCGGCTCGTCGCTGCTCCTGCCGGTGGCCGTGCGCCACATCATCGACCACGGTTTCCTCGCCTCCAACGTCGCCACCATCAACGGCACCTTCCTCGCGCTGTTCGGCGTGGCCGTGGTGCTCGCCCTCGCCACCGCGGGCCGCTACTACTGCATCGCCCTGCTCGGCGAGCGTTCGCTGGCCTCGCTGCGCACCACGCTCTACCGCCACGTGATCGGGCTGGACGTCGGCTTTTACGAAAGCACCCGCGTAGGCGAACTCACTTCGCGCCTGGGTACCGACACCGAAGTGGTGCAGACCCTGGTCGGGTCGGGCATCTCCGTGGCGCTGCGCAGCGCCGTCATGCTCATCGGCGCCGCCGGGGCGATGGCCTGGACCAGCCCCCGCCTCGCCGGACTCACCGCGCTGGTGATTCCCGCCGTGATGCTGCCGATCCTGGTGTTCGGACGCCGCGTGCAGAAACTGTCGCGCAACAGCCAGGACCGCATCGCCGACGCCGCCGCCGTCGCCAACGAAACGCTCAATGCCGCGCAAGCGGTCAAGGCCTATGGCCGCGAACCCATCGAGAGCCGTCGCTATGCCGACGCGATCGCGCGGGCGCTCGCGACCGCCCGCCTGCGCATCGGCATGCGTTCCCTGCTCACCGCCGCGGTCATCGTGCTGATCTTCGGCGCGATCACGCTCGTGCTGTGGGCCGGTGCGCGCGACGTGATCTCCGGCGAACTCGCCCCCGGCGTGCTCAGCCAGTTCGTGCTGTATGCGATCTTCGCCGCCGGCTCGGTGGCGGGCCTGTCCGAAGTATGGGGCGACGTGCTGCGTGCCGCGGGTGCCATGGAACGCATCGGCGAGCTGTTCGCCGAACGCGCGACCATCGCCACGCCGGATGCCCCCGAGCCGTTGCCGAAGCCGGTCACCGGCACGTTGCGTTTCGACCACGTGTCGTTCCGTTATCCCACGCGCCCCGACGTGCTCGCGCTGTCCGACTTCGACCTCGACATCGCACCCGGCGAAACGGTGGCCTTGGTGGGTCCGTCCGGCGCGGGCAAGAGCACGGTGTTCAGCCTGCTGCTGCGCTTTCACGATCCGGCCAGCGGCGCGATCCGCTTCGACGGCGTGGACCTGCGCGCTCTCGCCCTGCCCGACCTGCGCGGCGCCATCGCGCTCGTACCGCAGGAGACCGTGATCTTCGGTGGCTCGGCGGCGGACAACATCCGCTTCGGCCGTGAGAGCGCCAACGACGCCGAGGTGCGCGAAGCCGCCCGCCTGGCCGAGGCCGACGGCTTCATTGCCGCCCTGCCCGACGGCTACGAGGCCGCGCTGGGCGAACGCGGCGTGCGTCTTTCAGGCGGCCAGAAGCAGCGCATCGCCATCGCGCGCGCCATCCTGCGCGACGCGCCGCTGCTGCTGCTGGACGAGGCCACCTCGGCGCTCGATGCGCAATCCGAGGCGGCGATCCAGCAGGCCCTGGAGCGGCTCGAAAAGGGACGCACCACGCTGGTGATCGCCCATCGTCTCGCCACCGTGCAGCGCGCGGACCGCATCGTGGTGATGGACGGCGGCAGGATCGTCGCGCAGGGCACGCATGAAGAGCTGCTGCGCGAGGGTGGGCTTTACGCGGAGCTGGCGCGACTGCAGTTCGTCGCCTGATCCGACGCCTCGCCGTGGGCACCGCTTTTTCGCCCCATTGACACACCGCCCCCTACCGTCCTCCCATGGACGGCGACCTCCTCCACCCCCTTCCCCAAGGCCTCTACTGCCCCGCGGGCGATTTCTTCATCGATCCGATGCTCCCCGTCGAGCGCGCGGTGGTCACCCATGCCCATGGCGACCATGCCCGTTCCGGTAGCGGGCTCTACCACGTCGCCGAGGCCGGCATCGGCTTGATGCGCGAACGGCTCGGCGCCGACGCGACGCTTCACGCCCATCCCTACGGTGAACGTTTCACCCTCGGCGACACCGTCGTCTCGCTGCATCCGTCGGGCCACGTGCTCGGCGCGGCACAGGTCCGCATCGAAGGATGCGGCAAGGTCGCCGTGGTCTCGGGCGACTACAAGCGCGATCCCGACCCCACGTGCGAACCCTTCGAGCCCGTGCCCTGCGACGTATTCGTCACCGAATCCACGTTCGGCCTGCCCATCTATCGCTGGCCGCCGATGTCGCGGGTGATCGACGACCTGCTCGGCTGGCTGGAAGACTGCAAGGCCCGCGGCGTGCCCGCCGTGCTGTTCTGTTATGCCTTGGGCAAGGCGCAGCGCGTGCTCGCCGAATTGGTGCGCCGCGATCCCGATCGCGTCGTCCACCTGCACGGGGCCATGGTGCGCCTGGTCGAGGCGTATCGCGACGCCGGCGTGATGCTTTCCCCGACGGTCCCCGTCAGCGACTCGGCCAAGGGCCGTGACTTCGCCGGCGAGCTGGTGATGGCGCCGCCCTCGGCGGCAGGCTCGCCGTGGATGCGTCGTTTCGCCAAGGCCTCCACCGCGTTCGCGTCGGGATGGATGCAGGTGCGCGGCGCCCGTCGTCGGCGCGGCTACGACAGGGGCTTCGTCGTGTCCGATCACGCGGACTGGCCTGGCCTGCTACGCAGCGTCGAGGATTCTCGCGCCAAGCGCGTATACGTGACCCATGGCGACGGAGAAACCCTGATCCGATACCTCACCGAACGTGGCGTCGATGCCAGGCCCTTGCGCTCGCTAGGCGCGATGCCGCAGCCGCGAACGAGCGAGGAAGGCGACTGATGCGCCGCTTCGCCCGCTTGTTCGAAACGCTGGACCGGACGACGTCCACCACCGCCAAACGCGACGCGATGGCCGCGTATTTCGCCGAGGCTCCCCCCGCCGACGCGGCCTGGGCGGCCTACGTGCTCGGTGGCGGCAAGCTCAAGCGCACGGCCAGCTCCACCGAGCTTCGCCTCGCACTCGCCGCCGAGACCGGTTACGCCGAATGGCTCATCGACGAGTGCTACGAGCAGGTGGGTGACCTGGCCGAGACGGTGGCGTTGATGCTGCCCGAAGGCGATGCCGACGACGGCGACGTGCCGCTCCACGTCTGGATGGAAGCGCGCCTTCCCTCGCTGTCGCGCATGGATGCCGCCGGTCGCGTCGACCTGCTGCGCGAATGGTGGCGTGCGCTGCCGCGCGACCAGCTGTTTCTGGCCAACAAATTGCTCACCGGCGCCCTGCGCGTGGGCGTGTCGCATCGGCTGCTCGTGCAGGCGGTGGCGCAATGGGCGAACCTGCCCACCGATCTCATCGCTCATCGCCTCAGCGGCACCTGGCGCCCCGCCGCCGAGGCCTTCTCGGCACTGGCCGAGCCCGAACGAGCGGACGAACACGCGGGTGACCGTCCCTATCCGTTCTTCCTGGCCTCGCCACTCGAAGAGTCGCCATCGGTCCTGGGCGATGTCGGCGACTGGCTCGCGGAATGGAAATGGGACGGCATCCGTGCCCAGGTCATGCGCCGCGGCGACGAGGCCTTGCTTTGGTCACGTGGCGAGGAACGGCTCGATGGCCGTTTCCCCGAGATCGAACAGGCCGCGGTCGCCTTGCCGCGAGGCTGCGTGCTTGACGGCGAAGTGCTCGCCTGGACGCTGGACGAAAACCACCCCCTGCCCTTCGCGGCCTTGCAGAAGCGCATCGGCAAACTCAAGCCGGGCCCGAAGCTCCTGGCGGACACGCCGGTGCGGCTCATGGCCTATGACCTGCTGGAACAGGACGGCGAAGACCTGCGCGAGCGTCCGCTGGGCGAACGTCGCGAACGCCTCGCCGCGCTGATCGAAGACCTCGGCCCCACGTTGATGTTGTCCCCGGCCGTGGAGGCCGCCGATTGGGACTCTCTTGCCGCCGTGCGGGGCGAGTCGCGCGAACGGCGCACCGAGGGCCTGATGCTCAAGCGCGTGGCGTCGCCCTACCGCGTCGGCCGCAAGCGCGGCGACTGGTGGAAGTGGAAAGTCGATCCCTACACGCTCGACGCCGTGCTGCTCTATGCCCAGCCCGGCCACGGCCGCCGTTCGGGCCTGTTCACCGACTACACCTTCGGCGTGTGGGACGGCGACAGCCTGGTGCCGGTGGCCAAAGCGTATTCGGGCCTGGACGACGCCGAAATCGGCCGGCTGGATCGGTGGATACGCGCCCACACGATCGACCGGTTCGGGCCCGTGCGCTCGGTGGAAGCCGTGCACGTGTTCGAACTCGCCTTCGAAGCCATCCAGGTTTCCAGCCGGCACAAGTCCGGCGTAGCCGTACGTTTCCCGCGCATCCTGCGCTGGCGCACCGACAAGGCGATCCACGATGCCGACACCCTCGACACGCTCCGCGGCCTGGCGGCGGGCTGAGCGGCGTCTGCTCGACTGGTTCGCCTCGCAGGAACGTCGCGCGGCGCCTTTCCAGCGCGCGGCATGGCGGGCCTGGGGCGACGGCCAGAGCGGCCTGCTGCACGCACCGACGGGCACGGGAAAAACGCTCGCGGCGGCGGGAGGCCCGTTGATCGATGGCGTGTTGCATCCCGCCACGGGACTGCAATTGCTCTGGATCACGCCGCTACGCTCGCTCGCCACCGATACGGTGCAACACCTGAGCGCCGCCGTGGAGGCGATGGACCTGCCTTGGCGCGTGCTTCGCCGCACGGGTGACAGCGGCAGCGCGGAACGTGCGCGACTGCGCCGCGGCGCCTGCGAGCTGCTGGTGACCACGCCGGAAAGCCTGGCCCTGTTGCTGAGCTATCCCGACGCGCGCGAACGTTTCGCCCGCCTGCGCGGCATCGTGGTCGACGAATGGCACGAATTGATCGGCAACAAACGCGGCACGCTGCTGCAACTCGGGCTCGCACGCCTGCGCCGCCAGTTGCCGGACCTGCGCACCTGGGCCCTGTCCGCCACGCTGGGCAATCTCGACGAAGCCCTGCGCGCGCTCTGTGGCGAAGGCATGCTCATCGCCGGCGGAACCCGGCGCAAGACGCGGGTGGAAACGGCCCTGCCCGAAAGCGACGAGCGCTTCCCGTGGGCCGGTCATCTCGGACTGTCGCAGCTGCCGCGCGTGCTCGACGCCGTACTGTCCGCCACCACCAGCCTCGTTTTCGCCAACACCCGATCCCAGGCCGAGCTGTGGCACGAGGCCTTGTCGTCGGTGTGGCCCGAAGCCCCCGACACGCTGGCGTTGCACCATGGCTCCATCGATCCCAAACTGCGCGCCGACACCGAAGAACGCCTGCGCGTGGGCACGCTGCGTTGCGTGGTGGCGACATCCAGCCTCGATCTCGGCGTCGACTTCTCCGCGGTGGAACGCGTGATACAGATCGGCAGCCCGAAGAGCATCGCCCGTCTGCTGCAACGTGCCGGCCGCAGCGGCCATCGGCCGGGAGCCATATCGCGCATCCTTTGCGTACCCACGCACCTGCTCGAACTGGCCGAGGTCGCCGCGGCGCGGCGCGCGCTCGCCGCCGATCACCTCGAACCGCGCCATCCGCCGCGCGGTTCCCTCGACGTGCTGGCCCAGCACCTGGTCACGATGGCACTCGGCGGCGGCTTCCATCCCGATGAAGCCTTCGACGAGGTGACCTCCGCGCTCGCCTACGCCCAACTGCCGCGCGAACGTTTCGACGCCGTGCTCGCCTATCTGCAGACCGGCGGCTCGGCACTGGCGAGTTACCCGGAATACCACAAGCTCGTCGTGAGGGACGGCCGGTACAGGGTGGAAAGCGGTCGCGTCGCCCGCATGCATCGCCTCTCCATCGGCACGATCACGTCCGACGGCACACTGCAGGTACGCTACATGAAGGGGGCGCGGCTGGGCAGCGTGGAAGAAGCCTTCGTCGCCCGCCTCCGCCCGGGCGACCGGTTTCTCTTCGCCGGACGGCACCTGGAACTCGTACGCGTGCGCGACATGACCGCCTACGTCCGCGCCGCCACCACCCGCCGCGGCGGCGTGCCCCGCTGGATGGGCGGGCGCCTGCCGCTGTCGGGCGAATTGTCGGACGAGCTGCGCGAGGTGTTGGCCGATCCCGAGGCATCCGAAGCCGAGATGCGCGCCTTGCGGCCCTTGCTGGCCATCCAGCGAGGGCAATCGGCGGTGCCCGGCCTGGACGAATACCTCTGCGAGCGCACGCGGACGCGGGAGGGCGACTATCTGTTCGTCTACCCCTTTGCCGGCCGGCTCGCCCACGAGGGCATGGCCGCGTTGCTCGGATACCGGTTATCGCGCCGGTACCCCGGCGATTACGGTTACGCCGTGAACGACTACGGTTTCACCTTGACCGCCGCGCACATGCCACCGCTGGATGAAGCGGCACTGCGCACGCTGCTTCATCCGTGGCACCTGCGCCAGGACATCCGCGACAGCGTGAACCTCACCGAACTGGCGCGGCGGCAGTTCCGCGAGGTGGCGCGCGTGGCCGGGCTGGTCTTCAACGGCTACCCGGCCCACAGCAAGACCCTGCGTCAATTGCAGGCTTCCAGCGGCCTGTTGTTCGACGTGCTGAAGCGGCACGACCCCGCGCATCCGCTGCTCTGGCAGGCCGAACGCGAGGTGCTCGAGCAGCAGTTGGACTACTCGCGGCTTCGTGCCTGCCTGGTGCGCATGGCACGCGCCCGTCTGCTCTGGCGCGAAACGCCCCGTCTCTCGCCGCTGGCCTTTCCGCTATGGGTCGAGCGCATTCGCGGCGGCATCGCCGCCGACGACTGGAAAACTCGGGTGGAGCGCATGCGCGATTCGCTGGAGGCCAAGGCATGACCCACGGCATCGAGGTGGCCGGCGAACGCCTGGATCTGCATGCGGAGCGTGCGGTCTTCTGGCCCGCGAAACGCATCCTGTTCGTCGCGGACGTGCACTTCGGCAAGGGCGCGGTCTTCCGCCGCGCGGGCATCGCGGTGCCCAGCGGCGATACCGACGACGACCTCGCCCGGCTCGATGCGTTGATCGCATGGTACGCGCCGGCGCAGATCGTCGTCCTGGGCGACCTCGTGCACGGCGCACCTGGACGGCATAGCGACTGGGTGGAGCGCGTGCGCGCATGGCGCGCGCGCCATGGCGACGTTCGCATGCGGCTCGTCGCGGGCAACCACGACCGGCACATGGATGCGCGCCTGCTCGGCTTCGAGCTCTGCCCGGACCGCGTGGCCGAGCCGCCGTTCGTGCTGTCGCATGATCCGCGGCCGGACGAACGCGGTTACGTGCTGGCCGGGCACGTGCACCCGGGCGTAGTGGTCCGCGACGGATGGCGCAAGCATCGGTTGCCGGCGTTCGTCTTCGACGCAAGCGTGGGCGTGTTGCCGGCGTTCGGCACGATGACGGGGTTGCATGAGGTCATCATGGAGCCGAAGCGACGGATCGTCGCCGTGACCCCCGGAGGGCTCCTGCCGCTCACGTCTGCGCAGGGATCGCGGACAGGGTCCGCTCCCACCCTTCGGTAGAACGGTTCGCTACCGAAGGGTGGGGGCGGACCCTGTCCGCGATCCCTGCGAAGCAAGCCGCTCAGGCCAACGCAGCCACCAGCGCCCGCACGATCGCCGGATCGGTGCGCGTTTCGCCGTCGCCCATGCCCAGCGCGTCGGCGGGCGCGCGGCGCATCGCCGACGGCAGGCGACGCTTGGCCGATGCATGGAACTCGACCGCATGGGTCGCGTCGCGCAGCGAGGCGACGTTGTCGGGCGTGATGCCCGCACCGGGCATCACCACGATGCGTTGCCTGGCCTGCCTGACGAGTTTTTCCAGCGATGCGGCACCCGTCACCGCGCTGGGCATGCCACCGGAACTCAATACGCGATCGAAGCCCAGGTCGATGATCGTCTCCAGCGTCGACGAGCGATCCGGCACGAGGTCGAAGGCGCGATGGAACGTGATGCCCATCGGGCCCGACGCCTCCACGAAGCGCTCGCAGGCATCTTCGTCCACTTCGCCTTCGGGGGTGAGCGCGCCGACGACCACGCCCGCGCAACCCAGTTGGCGGCAATGCGCGATGTCGTCGAGCATGGCCTCGATTTCGGCGTTTTCGTAGACGAAGTCACCTGCCCTCGGCCGGATGAGCACGTAGAGCGGAATCTCCAGCCCCTCGCGCGCAAGGCGAATGGTGCCGTGAGACGGCGTGACCCCGCCCTCGTCGAGGCTCGCGCACAGCTCGACGCGATGCGCGCCGCCTTCCTGCGCCGCGAACGCCGAAGCGACCGAATTGGCGGCGACTTCCAGCAGGGCCATGTCAGTACGTGCTCTTGCCGGGCAGCAGCGTATCCTGCTTTCGCGCATCGCAGATCGCGTACGAAAAGCCCTTCTGGATCGACCAAGCGCCGACGTTGCCCTTCTTGTCCATGGCGAGAAAACCGACCTGCACGTCCTTGGCTTCGGGCTTGCGCTTGAGGATGCGCTCCACCGCTTCGCGGCAGGCGTCTTCGGGCGAACGGCCCTGGCGCATCAGTTCCACCACGAGGAAGCTGCCGACGTTGCGGATCACTTCTTCCCCGACACCGGTGGAGGTCGCGCCGCCGACCTCGTTGTCCACGTACAGGCCCGCGCCGATGATCGGGCTGTCGCCGACGCGCCCGTGGATCTTCCAGGCCATGCCGCTGGTGGTGCACGCGCCGGAAAGGTTGCCGCGCGCGTCGATGGCCAGCATGCCGATGGTGTCGTGGTTGCTCGCGTCGCCCGGCGTGCCGCCCGGTCCCGCGTTGTAGGTTTTCACTTCGCTGTTGGCGACCGGTTTGTACTTGGCCGTCTTGAGCCATTCGTGCCACGCCTTATCGGACTCGGGCGTGAGCAGTTCCTCGCGCGGAAAGCCCTGCTCGATGGCGAACTGCGTGGCGCCGTCGCCTACGAGCAGCACGTGCGGCGTGCGTTCCATCACGCGGCGGGCCACGGAAATGGGATGGGCGATGTGCTCCATGGCGGCCACCGCGCCGCAGTTGCCGTGCTCGTCCATGATGCTGGCGTCGAGCGTGACCTTGCCGTCGCGGTCGGGATAGCCGGCTCGTCCCACGCTGTGGTTGCGCAAGTCCGCTTCCGGTACGCGCGCGCCCTGCTCCACCGCATCGAGCGCACGACCGCCGGACGACAGCACTTTCCATGCGGCCTGGTTCGCCGCCACGCCGAAATCCCAGGTGGAGCACACGCGGGGAATCATGCCGCCGCCCGATGCCTTGCCGGTGGACGACACGGCCTTGGCCAACGCGCTACCGCTCAGTGCCAGGCCCGACGCGATCGACGCGCCCTGGAGAAACCGCCTGCGATCCATGAAATGCCCCGTTCGACGACGCGCCGTCCGCGCCATCGGGAATGGTCGCACGGCGCCGCCACGGCTGACCACCGCCGGAAGTCTCGCTTTCGAACGCCTTTTTCGCGGCTTCGCGATAGGCCCTCGCCGCCGCCGAGCGACGGGCCGCCGCATCGGCGAACGCAGCGCCCAGCAACGCCATCATCGTGAGCGCCACCAGCACCAGCAGCAGGATCGAGCCGCGCGCTCGACGGCGCCTCATGGCATTCGCGCCACCCGCGAAAACGTGCGGCCGTCCGCGAGCGTGAGACGAAGCTCCACGAGCCCGCCTTCTTCCGGAAGAAAACGCAGCGAACGCACGCCGTCGGCGAACGGCTGCCGCGACTTTCCGTGCCGCAGCGTGTGACCGGCAACGGGCCAGTTCGCTTCGACGGGATCGTTGGCGACCGCCGCGAGGATCAGCCAAGCCGCATCGTCCGCGCGACGGCCATGCATGTAACGCACGTGCGCATGCCTATCGATCGAAAGGGACACCGTCACGGCGGATGCAACGAGGGATGCGACGAGCAGACCCGCCAGCAGCTCCACGAGCGTCATACCTCGGGCGGAGGTGGCGGCACGAACCACGTGATTTCCTCCCGTTCTGCCCACGCGATCCGGATACGGCAAGAGAGGTCGGGCTTGCAATCGACCGTGCCGCTCGCGCCACGGCCGAGGTACTCGGCGAGATCGCGCCGAAATCGCGCCATCTCGCGGTGGTTTGCCGGTTTTGTGTAATCGCCCCGACGCATTCCGTCGGGGTGGGCGCGCATGCGGGTGGCGAGGTTCAAGGCGATGGTGGTCGCGGCGAACGAACGGGACGCCCGTGCGTGCACGCCGAGGGAATGGGCCAGCCACGTGGCATGCGCCGCACTGCCGATCGCGAAGATCGCCAGGGCGACGAGGCATTCGATAAGTGACGAACCACGGACGCGGGGCATCCCGCCACGATGCCCTTCGCGGCCGCGCAGGCAAAGCCGTCCCGCGCGCCGATCGATGTCCGCGCGCCGACGGCGTAACCGTCGGTGTTTCCCCTAAAAAAAACCCCGCGCAACGGCACGGGGTTTTTAGAACGTCGTTTGCGGACCGATCAGGCCGCGACTTCGACGCCGGACGCCTGGGCACCCTTGGGGCCCGTCGTCACTTCGAACTTCACGCGCTGGCCTTCCTGCAGGCTGCGAAAGCCCTTGGAATTGATCGCAGAAAAGTGGACGAACACGTCCTCCCCACCGTCCTCGGGCGCGATGAAACCGAAACCCTTGGCGTCGTTGAACCACTTGACCGTACCGAAACGCATTTGCGGAAACCTCTGGACATGGACTGGAAGCACCCGGACGGCGAGGCTTCCCCATGGATTCCCTTGGCCTGCCCCCGCGGCGCCTGCGAAGTATCATCATGTTTCCGACAAAAGCGCAACTGGGATTATTTCCGAGTTCAAAGGGTCGCGATCAGGCGTCCCACGATCGGGAACACGTTGGCCGTGGCCGCCTTCAGATGCGCGAAGATTTCCTCGATGCTGATTTCGGCCTCGTCGCCCGCACCCGCGGCGAAGTTGGCGACGAGCGCCAGGCAGGCGAATTCGAGGTCGAGTTCGCGGGCCAGCGTCGCCTCGGGCATGCCGGTCATGCCCACCAGGTCGCAGCCGTCGCGCTTCATGCGCGCGATCTCCGCCCGGGTTTCCAACCGCGGTCCTTGGGTGACGCCGTGCACGCCGCCGTCGACGATGGCCAACCCTTCCGCGCGGGCCGCGGCGAGCACGGCCTGGCGCAAGCTTTCGGTGTAAGGCTCGCTGAAGTCGATGTGGCGAACCTCGGCCCCCTCCACGTCGTTGAAGCTGGTGTAGCGGCCGTGGGTGTAGTCGATGATCTGGTCGGGCACCACCAGGGTGCGCGGGCCCATGTCGTCGCGAATGCCGCCGACGGCGTTCACGGCCAGCACGCGGCGCGCGCCGAGCGAATGCAACGCCCACAGATTGGCCCGGTAGTTCACCCGGTGCGGCGGCACGGTATGGCTCTCGCCGTGACGCGCGAGGAACGCCAGGCGCCGTTGCTTGTAGTCGCCCATGACGACATCGCCGGAGGCGGCGCCGAAGGGCGTGTCGACCGACCGGCGCTCGACGTTCTCCAGGCCCTCGAAGGCGTAGAGGCCGCTGCCGCCGATGATGGCGAGATCGATGCTCATCGGACTCAGTCCTTCAAGGCGTGGATGGCCGGCAGGTTGCGGGCCTGTTCGTGGTAATCCATGCCGTAGCCGAAGACGTAGCGATCCGGCAGGTCCACGCCGTTGAAGTCGGCCTCGATGCCTTCGGCACGGCGGCCGTGGAGCTTGGTGCACAGCACCGCCAGCAGCACGCGCTTCGCTCCCATCTGCAGGCAGGCATCGCGCACGGCCTTCAGCGTGTGGCCCTCGTCGAGGATGTCGTCCACCAGCAGCACGGTGCGATCCTTCAGGGGCACCTCGGGACGACGCAGCCAGTGCAGGTCGCTGCCGCTGGTTTCGCCGCGATAGCGGGTGGCGTGCACGTAATCGAATTCGAGATCGGTGCGGATGGACAGCGCAAGCTGGCCGGCGAAGATCAGGGCGCCGTGCATCACCGAGAGGAACACCGGGCGTTCGCCGGCGAGGGACGCATCGATCTCGCGTCCCATGCGGGCGATTTCGGCATCGAGCCGGTCGCGGGTGAACAGGACGTCGGAATGCGCGAGCGCGTGCTCGAGCGAAGCGGGGGTGGACATGATGGGTCAGGACTCCAGTGCAGTCACGCGCTTGATGAAGCGATCGCGTTGGGGGTTGTCGACGAGGCCTTCCCAGGTGGAGGCGATCTCGCCGCGCAGGGGAGCGATGCGCTCCATCGGCGACGGACGGCGCCCCTTCACCGCCGCGATGGCCTCGGGAACGGCCTCGGGGAAACAGGCGAGCACGAGATCGCAGCCCGCGTCGAGGTTGGCGTGGACCCGCGCGGCGATGCCGCCCGCGCTGCCCGCCGCCGCCATGCTGATGTCGTCGCCGAACACGCAGCCCTTGAAGCCGAGTTCGCCGCGAAGGATCTCTTCGATCCACACGTGCGAGTAACCGGCCGGCTGGTCGTCGACGGCGGTGTATTTCACGTGCGCCGCCATCACCGCCTCGGCGCGCGCCTCGATGCCGGCGACGAAGGGACGCAGGTCGGTGCGCATGATGTCGTCCTTCGAGCGCGGGTCGATCGCCGAGGATTCGTGCGTATCTTCCTTTACCGAACCGTGGCCGGGAAAGTGCTTCAGCACGGCGGCCATGCCGCCCAGGTGCATGCCACGCACGTAGGCCTGCACGAGGTCGGAGGCCACCTCGGGATCGGCATGCAACGCGCGGTTGCCGATGGCCGCGCTGCCGCGATCGAGGTCGGCCACCGGGGCGAAGCTGAAATCCACGCCCGTGGCGCGCATTTCGCTGGCCATGATCCAGGCGTGTTCCTCGGCGCGCTCGATGGCGGCCGAGGGATCGGTGTCATGCAGGCGTCCCAACAGCGACAGCGGCGGCAGGCGGGTATAGCCTTCGCGGAATCGCTGCACGCGGCCGCCTTCCTGGTCGACGCAGACCAGGAAGTCGTCGCCCGCCACTTCGCGCACGGCATCGATCAGCGCCGACACCTGTTCGCGCGACTGGAAATTACGGGAAAACAGGATGACGCCCGATACGCCCGGCGCAGTGAGCTGGGCGTGCTCGTGCGCCTGCAACGCGGTACCGGACAAGCCGATGATCAGCACGGTAGGCTCCTTAGGATTCCCGTTCGTCGGCCGTCCACTGCGTGTAGGGCCGTGCGATGAGGTTGACGTTGAAATAGCGAACCTGGTGGCTCACTTCCCTGCCCAGCCAGTCGGGACGCGGATAGTCGGCACCGGCGCTGGGCAATTCGAGTTCGGCCACCACCAGCCCGGCGTTCGCCCCGAGGAACTCGTCGATCTCGAAGTGTGCGCCCTCGAACATGACATGATGACGATGCTTTTCGAGCAGCCCGTCGCACAGATCGGCGAGCATGCGCTCGGCGTCGTCCAGCGGTATGGGATATTCGTATTCCTGGCGTTCGATGCCCAGCGTGGCCGACTTGATGTTGAGCCACGCCAGCTCACCCGAGCGGCGTACCCGCACCGACGACTTCGCGTGCCCCGCCGCGATGGCACCGGCGTCGACCAGGTAACCCTGCGCGATCGTTTCGCTTCGCTCGACGAGGCCGCGCCAGCCGTCGCCGGACAGGAGGAACTTGCGCTCGATCTCGATGCCCATGCTCAGCGGCGCTCGAACAGGGCGATGGATTCGACGTGCGCGGTGTGCGGGAACATGTCCATCACGCCGGCGCTGACGAGGCGAAAACCCTTTTCGACGAGGATGCCCGCGTCGCGGGCGAGCGAACCGGGATGGCAGGACACGTAGACGACGCGGTCGGTGCCCTTGCGCGGCAGGTACTCGAGCACCTTGTCGGCACCGGCACGCGGCGGGTCGAGCAGGAGCTTGTCCCACGACGCTTTGGCCCAGGGCTCGTTGCGTTGGTCGTCGAAGAGGTTGGCCACGCGGAACGACGCGTTGGCCAGGCCGTTGCGGGTCGCGTTGGCCGCGGCCCGCTCGACGAGGCCATGCTCGCCCTCCACGCCCACCACGTCGGCGGCGTGGCGCGCGATGGGCAGCGTGAAGTTGCCCAGGCCGCAGAACAGGTCGAGTACGCGGTCGGTGGGCTTGAGATCGAGCAGCTCGAGCGTGCGCGCCAGCATGCGCTGGTTCATGCCCGCGTTGACCTGCACGAAGTCGAGCGGCAGGAATTCCAGCTCGACACCGGCGGCGGGGATGCCGAACGCCAGGCGCGGCGACTCGGGCCACAGCGCGTGCACGCTGCTGTGATTGCCCGGCTGCAGGTAGATGGCGAAACCATGCGCCTTGCCGAAGGCCGTCAGCGTCTCGCGGTCGCGGCCGGACATCGGCGAGAGATGACGGAAGACGAGCGCCACCGTGTCGTCGCCCGCGGCGAACTCGATCTGCGGAATGTCGCGGGCCACGTCGAGGTTCTGCACCAGCGTGGCCAACAGGCCCACCTTCGGCCCGATGGCCGGGTGGATCACCTCGCATCGCTCGATGTCGGCGACGAAACGCGGATTGGATTCCTCGCGGAAGCCGACCAGCACGCGATCCTTCTTGTTGACGAAGCGCACCGAAAAGCGCCCCTTGCGACGATAGCCCCAGGGTTCGTCGGTGAGCGGCGGCATCCACGACTCAGGCGCCACCTTGCCGATGCGCTCGAAGTTTTCGGCCAGCACGTGCTGCTTGGCGGCGATCTGCGCGGCCGGGGCAAGATGCTGGAGCGAACAGCCGCTGCACTGGCCGAAATGGCGGCACTTCGGCTCCACGCGATCGGGCGAGGCCTCGATGACCGAGACGACCTCGGCATCGTCGTAGTTGCGATGCCGCTTGCGGTACTTCAGCAGTACGCGTTCGCCCGGCAACGCGCCGGAGACGAAGGTGGCCTTGTTGTCGATGCGGGCGACACCCCTGCCGTCGTGGCTGAGGTCGGTGATGGTGGCTTCGAATTCGGTCATGCGCTCAAAAAACTGAAAGCCCGGACTGGGGGCCCGGGCTGGCTGGGAGGACACGCCGCGCGACGGACGGCGGATTCCTGGCGAAGAGAGCCTACTTGCGCTTCCAGGCGCCGGAGGCGTCCCGATAATACCAGCCCGAGGGCGCGCGCTGGACCCAGCCGTCGGCGAAGGTCTTGCGGATCTGCGGTTCCCACTCGGGGTGGCCGTTGGCCGCGGCGACGGCCTTGTAGAGGGCGTTGCGATCGGCGTTCTCCTGGTCGACGAGGGAGCGCTGTGCCAACGGGAGGGCATTCGCGTCGTGCACGGCCACCAGGCCATCGGCGGTGAAGCCCACGGCCCCGTTGTCGAACAGGCCCTTCAAGCGGCCGCCGAAGCGGTTCTTCATCCGCTCGCGGATGGCGTCGGTTTCCGGCGTGCGGATCTGGATATCGGGGTTGTCGGCCGCCATGGCCCGCGGGATCACGAGGTCGAGCAACGACGCCGACGGGCCGCCACCCTGCGGCTTGGCCTTTTCCGGCGCTTTCTCGGCGGGGCGTGCCACGCCGCTGTCGTCGAGCACGTTGCCGATGAACTGGTCGGCCGCCTTCTGCGCCGCGGCCTCGGGGAAATAGACGTTGATGGTGACGCAGCCGACGAGGGCCACGGCGGTCGCGGCGACCAGGGTTATCAGCAACTTGCGCATGAAAAGCCACTCCGTAGGATCCTGCCCCATCATCGCACGGGCGATCCCGGTTCGCCGATACGATCGGTTCAACGAACGACCGGCCCGCCGCCCTCGGTCGCCGCCTCCAACCGCCGCACCAGCGTCGGCCAGTCCACCTCGCGCTGATGCCCCACCACCGTCAGGCGTGGCAGGCCGCTGCCCTCGACGATCGTGTAGCCCTCCTTCGTCGGGCCGAGGCCGCCCATGGTGCAGACATCCCCCTTGAGAACGCACGACAACCCGATGCGGCGATAGCCGAAGGTCTTGAAGATCTTCAGCATCGTGCCCTGCAGGCCGCCGGCGATACCGCCGCCGCCGACCGAGGTGAGGTTGTTCACCGCCTTCTGGCTGATCCGGCCGCCTTCGTCGGCGAGAAAATTCGCCTTGAAGGCCGTGGGCTTCCAGGCGACGAGGCGCAGGTCGTCGATGTGGCCATCCATCCTCCCGGTGATGCTGCCGAAATCGAAGACCGAGGTGAGCAAGCCCAGATCGAGGTTGCGCAGGGCGATGTCGCCGGTGAGTTCGGGCGCGTCGCTGAACGGCCGCGACAGGGTCATGCCGGTGATGTCGACGAAGCCGTCGAACACGTTGAGCGACAGGCCGCCGCCCAGTTCGACCCTGTCGTCGACGTAGCGCAGGTTCGGCACCGCGCCTCCGACCGTGCCCTTGAACTCCGGCCAGCCCAACGCGCGGCAGAAGGCGGCCATGTCCACCTGGGTAAGCGCCAGCGAGGTCTGCAGGCGCTCGCCGCTGGCGGCACCGGGCCTCAGGCCCAGACCGAGGACACGCAGGTGACCGTCGAGTACGGGAATGCTCAAGGGTTTCTGTAGCGAGAGCGTGCCGCCGCGGCTTTGCCACGTGCCCTCCGCACCGCCGTTGGGAATCTTCAGCACCTGGAGTGCCCGCCAGCCGAGCTTCGTGGCGGGACGATCGCCGTCGGCGCTCCAGTCGACGGCGCCGTGCAGCCCGGCGATGCCCAGGCGTCCCCCGGCGAACGACAGATCGAGGCTATCGGTCTGGAAGGCGAAGGCGGACAGGCCCTTCGCATCCATCGATGCGCGGCCGCTGAGGCCGCCCACGGCTTCCAGGGCATCGATGCCGACGGTCTTGAGCAGGCCCGTGCCATAGCGGGTGTAAGCGGCCGGGAACCGCGCGTTGACGCGATCGATGTCGAGCCGGTCGAGGTCGCCCTTCGCGTCGAAGGCGAGTTCGCCTTCCAGTTGCAGGGCATCCGGATCGGTCAGGCGCAGGCGCTGGATCGCCAACGAGCCCTTTTCCGAGCGGCTGGAAAGGGACAACTGCACCGCGTGCGCGGGCAACGCCGCGTAAAGCGGCCCGAGCAGCAACTCACCGCCCCGGAGCGTGCTGTCCAGTTCGATCGTCGTCGCCGACGGCTGGCTGTCGAGGCCCAGGCGACCGCCGCCCGACAGTTTCTGGCCCGCCATCTTGCCGCCCGGCGTATCGAATCCCACGCCATCGAGGGCGAACTGGCCGGCTGCCTGCACGCCGTTGTCGAGCAGGTCGAGGGCGAGATCGGCGTCGACCTTGCCCGCTTCCAGTCGCCCCGCCCACACGGTGGAGACCAGTCCCTGCAGCCAACCCGCGGGCAACCCCTTGAGCGTGATCTGAGCGTGCGTGGGTTGATCGATGGGCAGGGCCAGTTCCGCGCCGGCCTTGTCCTGGCGAACCGACACCTCGAGCGTATTGGCCGCATCGTCGGCCACGATGCGTAGCGTCGCGTCGGTCAACGCGCCACCCGGCGCACCGCGCAGGCGGACACGGCCATCGAAGATCCAGCGCCCCAGTTCGTCACGATCCAGATCGCCGTCGACGCCCAGGCCGAGCTTTTTCCAGCCCATCGAGGGCACGTCGGCCCGCGCCGCCGACAGCTTGACGGTCACGCCCTTGCCGCTGTCGGCCCGAGAGATGTCGGCCTTCATGCCGCTCAGGCTGAAACCCGGCAGATCCAGGCTGTCCGCTCCCACCGAGACGCCGGCATAGGCGGCGCCCGCCCAGGCGACGAGGCACCAGGCAAAGGCAAGAACCATCCATGAGCGGGTTGATACGGGGAGCATGCTCGTCCATTCTGCCAAATCCTGATGAACGACATGGAACGTTGCATGGCAGATCGCCACCTGGATCCCCTCCCCGCCCCTTCCGAAACCGCGCGGCGCGCCGTGCTGGTCGCCGACGATGACGCGTCGACGCGCGAATTTCTGGCTGCCGCCCTGAAGGCCCTGGGCTATCTCCCTACCCTGGCCGCCGATGGCCGCGAAGCGCTGGAGTTCGCCTCGCGCCTGCCCTTCGACGCGTTGCTGCTCGATTGCCGCATGCCCGGCGCCGGCGCGGAAGACGTGCTGGCCTCGCTGCGCACGACGGCTTCCGCCGCGTCACGGCATGCGACGGCGTTCGCGACCAGCGCGGAGGTCACGCCCGAACAACGCCGCCGCCTGCTCGACGCCGGTTTCGCCGGCGTCATCGAAAAACCGTGTCGGGTGGCGGCCCTCGGGCATGCGCTGTCATCCGTGTCCGAAGCGGCCTCGACGGCGAAGGTGCTCGATGACGACGAAGCCCTCGCCGCGACGGGGGACGCCCACACGATGCGCGCGTTGCGCGGGCTGCTTCGGGACGAGCTGGCCGCGCTCGATGACGAGCTCGGCGCTTATGCCGGCCAGCCGGACGCCTTCATCGAACGGCTTCACAGGCTGCGATCGGCGTGCGGTTTCTGCGGCACGGCGCGGCTGGGGATGCAGGTGAAGGCATTGCAGAAGCACCTCGTCGATCACGGGCGTGCCGACGGCGCGGCACTGGAACGCTTTCGCGAAGCGCTTCGCGCCACGATGACGGCACTGGACGCCTCACTGGCCTGAGCGATCGGGCCACGTCAACGGCTCCCGCGCAAAGCCCGACGTGTGTGGGAGCCGACGTCGTCGACGGTAGCCGGGCCGCCTCGACTCAGCGAAGTACCCGCCAGGCCCGCAACTCGCCTCCGCCAAGGTGAAACGAGATCACCTGCCGCATTATCCGGCGCAGCGACGAAAGCCCCGCGGCATCCGGTGAACTATCGGCCGCCAGCGCCAGCAGGTCGGAGCCGCGGATCGCGCCGGGGTCTCCCGGCCGACCCGGCATCGGACCCGCTTCCGGGTCGTAGTAGTAGCTCGACGACGGGTCGATGGCGTCGCCACTGCTCGCGTCGACATCGAGTTGCAAGGCGTATCCCAGCGCATCCATCATGTCGCGCTCGAAGCGCCGCAAGGTCCAACCCAGCGGCTCGCCGCCCGCCATGCGCGCGAGCGTGCGTTCGTAATGGCCGAACAGTTCGGGGTTAGGATCCTGCCTGCCGGTCAGGCGAACCACCAGCTCGTTGAGATAGAGCCCGGCCATGCCGGCATCGCCGGTAAGGCGGATCACCGGACCGACCGGCTCCGCATCGCGCAGCGTCGCCAGCTCACCCTTCAGCAGCAGGTCGAGCTCGAGCCGCTGGAACGGTTCGAGTTGGGCACGCTGCACGCGTGCTTTCTCACGCCGTACACCCCGCGCGACCACGCCGATGCGGCCCTGATCGCGGGTGAGGCACTCCGCCAGCAACGACGTCTCGCGGTACGGCCGCGCATGCAGCACGAAGGCGGGCTCCCTTTCGATACGCATGGCGTCGCGCGCCCCCGCGGCTTATTCGTAACCGAAACGCTTGAGCAGGTTTTCGTCGTCGGCCCAGCCTTCGCGCACCTTCACCCAGAGCTTGAGGAAGACCTTACGCTCGAACAGGTGCTCCATCGCCTTGCGGGACGACGTGCCGATGGCCTTGAGCTGCGCGCCGCCCGCACCGATGACGATGGCCTTCTGGCCGTCGCGCTCCACCCAGATCACGGCATGCACCTCGGCCACGCCGTCGGGACGATCCTCGAAGCGCTCGATCTCCACCGTGGTGGCGTAAGGCAGCTCCTGTTCCAGGCGCAGCATGAGCTGCTCACGCACCATCTCGGAGGCGAGGAAGCGCTCGCTGCGGTCGGTGATCTCGTCTTCGCCGTAGATCGCCGGCTGTTCGGGCAGGCGCTTGAGGATGCCTTTCTCCAGGGCGTCGAGCCCCTTGGACTTCAGGGCGCTCACGTAATACACGTCGTCGAACGGATGCTTCTGCATCAGGTCGGCCACGAAGGGCAGCATGGCGGCCTTGTCTTTCTGCAGGTCGACCTTGTTGATCGCCAGCAACCGGGGCAGGTCTTTCTGTTCGGCGAGCACGGCGTACATGGCCGCGTCCTCGTCCGTCCAGCGCCCCGCCTCGATGACCTGCACCGCCAGATCGACCTCGGTGACGGCCGCGCGCGCGGCGCGATTGATGCTGCGGTTCATCGCACGCTTGCCGCCCTTGTGCAGTCCCGGGGTGTCGACGTAGAGGATCTGGCCTTCCGGCTTGGTCGAGATGCCCAGGATGCGGTGACGGGTGGTCTGCGGGCGATGACTGACGATGCTCAGGCGCACGCCGATCAGCGCGTTGAGCAAGGTGGACTTGCCGACGTTGGGACGACCGGCGAGCGCGACGTAACCGCAGCGGAAATCGTCGTCGACGCGGACGTCGTGGGTCGGATCGTTATCGAATTCGTTCATGGTTTGATGTCCTGCAATCGACGAAGCACGGCCTCGGCGGCCTCCTGCTCGGCGGCGCGACGGCTGCCGGCACGGCCTTCGATACGGATGGATTGGGGCTCGTCGATGGAACAGCTCACGTCGAACGTCTTCGCGTGGTCTTCGCCGTAGCTGTCGATGAGTTCATAGGTGGGCAGGGGCAACCCCTTGCCCTGGAGCCATTCCTGCAGGCGCGTTTTCGCGTCCTTGCTGGAGCGCTTCAGTTCGGCGATGCGCGGCATGAACAGGCGATTGACCACCTGGCGGCACGCGTCGTAGCCGTCGTCGAGGTAGACCGCCGCCACCAGCGCCTCGAACGCGTCGGCGAGGATCGAATCGCGGCGAAAGCCCCCGCTCTTCAGCTCGCCCGGTCCCAGTTTGAGCTTGTCGCCCAATTCAAGATCGCGCGCGATCGCCGCCAGCGCCTGGCCGTTCACCAGTTGGGACCGTAGCCGCGACAGCTCGCCTTCGCTCGCATTCGGATGCGCATCGAACAGCAACTCGGCGACGGTCACGCCCAGCAGGGCGTCGCCGAGGAATTCCATCCGCTCGTTGTTCGGCTTGCCCGCGCTTCGGTGGGTGAGCGCGAGCTCCGCGAGGGATGGATTACGAAAATGATGCGGAAACTGCACGGTGAGCCGTCATGCCTGGACATTCCTCATCGGCACCGCGTTTTCGAAGTGCAGGAGGAAGTCGATGTTGTAGAGGAAATGGATGCGCTTGTCGTACGACACCTCGAGCACCTGCGCGTTGTTGCGGCGGTCGATCGTGATGTCCTGCGGCCGGATGGTGGCATCGTCGACGTACTGGAAGCCCATCTTGTAAATGAGGTTGCGGCGAATGTCGTTGAGGTCGCCCGAACCGCCGTCGGAGGCCATCTGGGTCATGGCCTTCTTCACGCCGAAATACTCGATGTACGACGGCACGAGCTTCATGCCCATGAAGGCGAAAAAGCCGAGCACGAACAACACGATGAGAAAGCCGATGAGGGTGATACCCGATTGCCTGGTCTTCATGCGTTCACGTCCCGCCGCGCGGGCGGCTCCCCTGAGTTAGTGCCGATGAGATGCGGGGCGCCAAGCGCCCCGCCGTGCCAGATTACCGCGTCCGCCGCCCGCCGTAACCTCGGCGGACGTGACGGTGGGCACCGTTTCGTCAATGGATGATCCGGCCCATCCGGCCGAAATCGAACCAGCCGTTGCCCGGGCCGCGCCAGGCCAGCCAGACGAAGAATGCCTTGCCCACGAGGTTCTTCTCGGGCATGCAGCCCCACCAGCGGCTGTCGGTGCTGTTCATGCGGTTGTCGCCCATCACGATATAGCAGCCCTTGGGCACTTCCGACGGGACCCCGGCATTGGGGATATCGAGCGGCATATTGTAGGCCGGGGTGAGCGCGATGGTGTGGTTGATGCTGCCCAGGTGCTCGGTGTAGAGCTTGGACCCGTAGGTCATCAGCAGGCGGTCTTCCGGCTCGTTCACGTTGCCCTTGTACGGGCCGATCTCGTCGGCGCCCACGCGTTCGCCGTTGATGTAGAGCTCGCTGCCCCGGGTTTCGATGCGGTCGCCCGGCAGGCCGATCACGCGCTTGATCCAGTTCTCGCTGGGCACCGGCGCATGGGGGTTCTGGCAGGTGACGTCGCCGCTGCGAATGGTTTTGCCCTGCTCGTCCTTGCAGACGTAGCCGGGGAAGCGGAACACCACGACGTCGCCGCGACGCGGTTCGCCGTTCTCGACCAGCTTGTTGTTGAAGGCCGGCACGCGCAGGCCGTAGGTGAACTTGTTGACCAGGATGAAATCACCGACGTCGAGCGTGGGCATCATCGAGCCGGAGGGAATCCGGAAGGGCTCGGCCACGAAGGAGCGCAGCAACAGCACCACGAGGATCACGGGAAAAAGGGAACGTGCCCAGTCCACCGGCCAGGACTCGGGCTGGTCTTCGCCCGTGGCCTCGGCGCGGGCACGGCGACCCTTCGCCAGGAAAAGGCGGTCGAACAGCCAGATCAGTCCGAATAGGACCGTCAGGCCGAGCAGAATCGCCGAGAAATCGAATGCCATGCCAACTCCGTCAATCGTGTCAAAGGACCGCGAGGTCCATTCCGGCGCATCCGGCGCCGGGTTTCCATGTGTGAAACGTCATGCCGCCGGGGTGGCGTTTACTTGTCCACCTTCAGCACCGCCAGGAAGGCTTCCTGTGGGATCTCCACGCTGCCGACCTGCTTCATGCGCTTCTTGCCTTCCTTCTGCTTTTCGAGAAGTTTCTTCTTTCGCGATACGTCGCCGCCGTAGCACTTGGCCAGCACGTTCTTGCGCAGGGCCTTCACCGTCGAGCGGGCGATCACCGCCGCACCGATGGCGGCCTGGATCGCCACATCGAACTGCTGGCGGGGGATCAGATCTTTCATGCGTTCGACCAGCTCGCGCCCGCGGCGGTCCGCGTGAGAGCGGTGCACGATGAGGCTCAGCGCGTCGACGCGATCGCCGTTGATGAGGATGTCCACGCGCACGAACGGGCCGGCATCGAAGCGCTCGAGGTGGTAGTCCATCGAGGCGTAGCCGCGGGACACCGACTTCAGGCGATCGAAGAAATCGAGCACCACCTCGGCCAGCGGCAGTTCGTAGGTCACCTGCACCTGGGTGGCCAGGTACTGGATGGAGCGCTGCACGCCGCGTTTCTCTTCGCACAGCTTGATCACGTTGCCGACGTAATCGGCCGGCGTGAGGACGTTGGCGACGATGATCGGCTCGCGGATCTCGGCGATGGTCTGCGGCGGAGGCAGCTTGGCCGGGTTGTCGAGCTCGATGACGGTGCCGTCGGTCTTGGCCACCTCGTAGACCACGGTGGGCGCCGTGGTGATGAGGTCGAGGTCGTACTCGCGCTCGAGGCGTTCCTGCACGATCTCCATGTGCAGCATGCCAAGGAATCCGCAGCGGAAGCCGAAGCCCATGGCTTCGGAGCTTTCCGGTTCGAAGAACATGGCGGCGTCGTTGAGGCGCAGCTTGTCGAGGGCTTCGCGCAGCGCCGGGTAGTCGTCGGCCGAGACCGGGAACAGGCCCGCGAAGACGCGCGGCTGCATGGTCTGGAAGCCCGGCAGGGGCTCCTCGGCCGGCTTGCCGGCGTGAGTGAGCGTATCGCCCACGGGCGCACCGTGCACATCCTTGATGGAGGCGTTGATCCAGCCCACTTCGCCCGCCGACAGCTTTTCGAGCTTCTTGCGTTTCGGGGTGAACACGCCGACGTCGTCGACCAGGTGGGTGCGCCCCGTGGACATCACCAGGATCTTGTCGCCGGGGCGGATCTCGCCCTGCATCACGCGCACCAGCGAGACCACGCCCAGGTAGTTGTCGAACCAGGAGTCGATGATCAGCGCCTGCAGCTTGTCGGTGCCACGGGGCTTCGGCGCGGGGATGCGATGGATGATCGCCTCGAGTACCTCGATGACGTTCTGGCCGGTCTTGGCGCTCACGGGGATCGCGTCGCTGGCGTCCAGTCCGATCACGGCCTCGATCTCGGCCTTGGCCTTCTCCACGTCGGCGGTGGGCAGGTCGATCTTGTTTAGCACCGGGATGACCTCGAGGCCCTGCTCGATCGCCGTATAGCAGTTGGCGACCGACTGGGCCTCGACGCCCTGCGCCGCGTCGACCACGAGCAAGGCACCCTCGCAGGCGGACAGCGAACGGCTCACCTCGTAGGAGAAGTCGACGTGGCCGGGGGTGTCGATGAAATTGAGCTGGTAGGTCTTGCCGTCACGCGCCTTGTAGGGCAGCGAGACCGACTGGGCCTTGATGGTGATGCCACGCTCGCGCTCGATCGGGTTGTTGTCGAGCACCTGCGCTTCCATTTCGCGCTCGGACAGGCCTCCGCACAACTGGATGATGCGGTCGGCCAGGGTCGACTTGCCGTGGTCGATGTGGGCAATGATGGAGAAGTTGCGGATGAGTTCCATGGAGCGCCGTGGTCACGTTCACCATCGCTCGCGGCGCGAACGACGCGCGCCGGCCCATCCGGGCCGACGCTAATCCCGCATTATCGCATGGAAGGCCACCCGCCGCCGACCGGAGGGTGGCCCGTGTTTCAGCGATCGCTGGGTACGGTGATTCCCACGAACCGGGTGGCATCGTCGCGGCGGATCAGCAGCATGGCCGTATCGCCCGGCTTGACCCCCTTGGTGGCCTCGCGGAAGGCCGCGGCAGTGCCGACGCGCTTCTGGTTGACCATGAGCACGATGTCGCCCGACTGCAGGCCGGCCGCCTGAGCCGCCCGGCCGGAAATCTTGCTCACCACCACGCCCTCGCCTGCTTTCAGGCCCAGTTCCGAACGGGTGGAGGCGTCGATGTCCTGGACCGACATGCCCAGGGCGGCGGCCGAGCCGCCCGCCGAATCGCCACCGGACGACGCGGCCGCCAAGGCGTCCTTGTCACGCGGCAGTTCGCCGACCTTCACGTCGACGGTCTGCTTCTTTCCGTCGCGCAGGATCTCTACCTTGGCATTCGAGCCCGGCTTGGTCATGCCCACCAGCGGCGGCAGGTCGGCCGACTGCATGATCGGCGTGCCATTGAACGAGAGGATGACGTCACCCTGCTTCAGCCCGGCCTTGTCCGCACCACTGCCGGCCGTGACCTGCGCCACCAGCGCGCCGCTGGCGGTGGGCAGGTCGAGGTTCTTCACGAACTCGTCGACCGGCTGCACGGTGACGCCCAGCATGCCCCGGGAGACGTAGCCCTTTTCCTTGATCTGCTGCACCGCGTTCATCGCGACGTCGATGGGAATCGAGAACGACAGGCCCTGGTAGCCGCCGGAGGTGGAGTAGATCTGCGAATTGATGCCGATGACCTGGCCCTGCAGATTGAACAGCGGACCGCCCGAATTACCCCGGTTGATCGGCACGTCGGTCTGGATGAACGAGGTATACGGCTGGTCGCCGCTGCCGAGGTTGCGGCCCACGGCGCTGATGATGCCGTGGGTTACCGTGGCGTCCAGGCCGAACGGCGAGCCGATGGCCAGGGCCCACTGGCCGCGCTTCACCGAGCGCGAATCGCCGATGGTGACGGTGGGCAACGCGCTGGCATCCACCTTGAGCAACGCGATGTCGTACTGCGGGTCTTCACCCACCACCTTGGCCGTGAACGAACGACGGTCCTGGAGACGGACCTTCACCTCGTCGGCGCCGTCGACGACGTGGTCGTTGGTGAGGATGTACCCGTCGGCCGAGATGATGAAGCCCGAGCCCAGCGAGGTCTGCTCGCGGGGCTGCATGGGCATGCCCGGCATCCCGGGCATGCCGAAGAAACGGCGGAGCAGTTCGTCCTGGTCCTGGTCGTCGGGCGCGGTCTTCGGCGAGCCGGTGCGCCCCTTGGCGCGATGCGCCGCTCCGGTGGTCTTCGCCTCCACGTGGACGACCGCGGGGGCGTACTTGTCGACGATCCCGGTGAAGTCCGGCAGCGATTGCGCCTGCGCACCCGTCGCCGCCACGACCAGGGCGCCGCCCAGAAGCGCGCGTACATGCCAGAAAGCCATCGTTTTCCTCCTTTTTAAGCCACGGCTGCCCGTGCGGAGCATGCCGCACGGATCGTTACGAAACGGGGGTGATCGAGCGGCGCGCCGTGGACGCACGGCGCGCTGGGAAAGCCAGGTGCCTCAGCGGGCCTGAGGCGCGGCAACCGGTGCCACATAACGGCTACCATCGGGCCGGATCAGCAGCATGTAGGGGCTGTTGTCTGGCGCCTGAGCAGCGGCACGGGTACGGTGGATCTGATAGGGCGTGGACCGCGGCAGATAGACCGCGCCGTCGTCGCCCGGCCCTTCGAAAGCGGCCTTCTGCGTGAACTGCGACGCCATGTTGCCGCCGCTGAGCCATTGCGGCGCCACTGGCGCCTGGGCGGTCTCGCGCGCGATATCGGCTACTTGCGCGACGCTCTCGGGGGCTGGGCTGGCAGCCCGCGATGCAACCTGCGGCGCACCGGCGGAGCCGCTGCCCGAGGGCTGGGAAAGCATGAGGGCCGCCACGGCGACGCTGGCGGCGATCGCACCGCCCGCCGACCACTGCAGCCAACGGCGCCGCGGCGCACCCGCGGGAGCGGTGGCGACTTCGGCTTCGATGGCGGCCATGACCCGACTGGCGAAATCCCGGGATACCGGCGGCACCGTTTGGCCGCGCAGGCCGTCACGGCCCAGGTGATAGCGCGACCATGCCTCCGAAAGGCCTTGGTCGGCTTCCAGGCGCCGCAGCAGGAAGCGGATTTCCTCCCGTGACAGCTCTCCGTCCATACCGGCGGAGAGAAATTCCCGATTGGCTTCGCTCATTGGGTTTTGTCCTCGCGGTCGGAAAGCAATGGCCGCAGTTTTTCGTCGATGGCCTCGCGGGCCCTGAAGATACGCGAACGGACGGTGCCGATGGGGCAATCCATGATGGCGGCGATTTCCTCGTAACTCTTGCCGTCCACCTCGCGCAGGGTGATCGCGGCCCGAAGCTCCTCGGGCAGGGCTTGGACAGTGGAAAACACCGTTTGTTCCACCTGTTCGCGCATGAGTTCACGTTCGGGGGTGGCGCTTTCGTGCATCCGGGTGGCCCCTGGCACGTAGACGGCATCCTCGATGTCGATGTCTCCCGTGGGAGGGCGCCGGCCCATGGCGACGAGGTGATTCTTGGCCGTGTTCACGGCGATCTTGTACAGCCAGGTGTAGAAGGCGCTCTCGCCACGGAAGGAGCCGAGCGCACGCCACGCGCGCACGAAAGCCTCCTGGGCGATGTCTTCGCATTCGGTCCAGTCATGGACGTAGCGGGAGATCAGCGCGACCACCTTGTGCTGATACTTGCGGACAAGCAGGTCGAATGCGCGCCGGTCACCCTGTTGCACGCGTTCGACAAGTGCTTGATCCAGTTCGTTTTCGCCCATCCGGGCCGTCTCCTTAACTCTTCAGGGGCCAGTCGCGGGCGCAAATGAGACAAAAGCCGACGACGCAAGTTCACCGCGCCGGCCATTCCCAGGGAAAATATGCGGATCGCGCCCGCCACCTCAACCCGGCTTACGCCGGCGCAACCGAACGCCCCTCGCTGACGAGGCGCTCCCGCTCGGCCAGCAGCTTGTCGAAAGTGAGCGTGGGCAAGGGCCTGCAGAACAGGTAGCCCTGCAATTCGTCGCAGCCCTGTGCGCGAAGGAACTGCAGATGCTCCTCGACCTCGACCCCCTCGGCCACCACCCCGCGCTTGAGACGATGCGCCATCTCGATGGTGGAACGCACGATCGCCTCGTCGTCGGGATCGACGCCGATATTACGCACGAAGCTCTGGTCGATCTTGATCCGGTCGGCGGGCAGGCGGCGCAGGTAGTCGAGCGAGGCCGCGCCCGTGCCGAAGTCGTCGATGGCGATACGGCAACCCAGTGCATGCAGCGCACCGAGCCGTTCCTCGAGATCGGGCACGGTCTTGACGCTGATGCTCTCCGTCACCTCGAGCTCCAGCAGCGACGGGCTCAGCCCCGTCTGGCGCAACGCCGCGGCGACATCGTCAGCGAGGTCGGCCTGCATCAACTGCACCGCCGAAAGATTGACGCCCAGGCGCAGGCCCAGTCCGTAGCGGTCTTCCCAGACCTTGGCCTGCTGGCACGCCGTGCGCAGCACCCATTCGCCGATGGGCACGATGAGACCGGTGGCCTCGGCCATGGGGATGAAGAATGCCGGGCTGATCATGCCCAGTTCGGGATGCTCCCAGCGCACCAGGGCTTCCATGCCGACGATGTCCTCGCTCACCGCGTCGACCTGCGGCTGGTAGAACACCCTCAGTTCGCCGTTGCGCACCGCATGGCGAAGGCGCGACTTCAGTTCGATCTGCTGCTGCTGCGACGCATCGAGATTGACCGCGTAGACCTGGTAGTTGTTGCGACCCAGGCTCTTGGCGCCGTACATGGCCTCGTCGGCGTGATGGAGCAACATATCGCCCTCCACCGCGTCGTCGGGGAAGAAGGCGATGCCGATGGATACCGTTACCTGAAGTTCGGAGCCGTCGCCGAGGTCGAGCGGCACTTCCATGGCCTGCACCACCTTCTCGGCGATGCGCTGCACGTCGTCGCGCTTGACGATGTGCCGCAGGATCATCGTGAATTCGTCGCCGGCGTATCGCGCCACGGTATCCGAGCCGCGCACGCTCGACCGCAGGCGGCGCGCCACGGCGGACAGCACCTGGTCGCCCGCCGCGTGGCCCAGGGTGTCGTTGATGCCCTTGAAGCGGTCCAGGTCGATCATCAGCGTGGCGAAACATTCGCCCGTGCGCTCGGCCTCGCGAATGGTGGTGTCCAGGCGATCGTCGAACAGCAGGCGGTTGGGCAGCCCCGTCAGCGGATCGATCAGGCCCCGGGCCCGGCCCTGTTCACGGCTTCGCCGCAGCTCCAGCGCCGCGGCGAAGCGCGCGCCGACGGCGCGCAAGGCCACTTCGAGCATGCGGCCCGCACCGCCGTGGCGGCGGCTGCCGGCGAGCATCGCCCCGAACACGTTGTGCCGTTCGTCGAGCAGGGGGACAAAGGCGAAAGCGTGCAACCCCAGCGCTTCGACCAGCGGATCGGCCAGGGAAATGCCCTGCCCTTCGACCAGCTGCGACAGCGTTTCGCCGCCGAGGCACAGCTTCAGGAGCGAAATATCGGCCGCTTCCGCCCATTCGACCTGCTCGCCGCCGTTCCACACGCGGGCCACCAGCTCGGGATCGTGATCGCTTTCGGGAAAGGCCGACCATACCGCCAGCACGTCCAGGCCAAGGGCATCGGCCACCTTCGCGGCCGTGGCGTTCATGCCTTCGTCGTCGGCGGGAAAGGCATCGAGCTCGGCCAGCAACGCCAACGCGCGATCGGCCACGTGGCTTACGCGCAGGTCGCGAAACGCCACGCCGATGCGGTGGTCGCCGCCGTTGACCAGGTGCCGCACGTCCACTTCGCCGGGAACGTCCCGCCCATCGGTCCGGCGGAGCACGCAAGGGTGGGCATCGCCGTCGGGCAACGGCCAGGACATACCGTCAGGGAGGGAAAAAAGCTCACCGAGCAGGCGTCCTTCCACGGGGCCGTCGCCCAGGCACAGCCGGTTCATCAACTCGCCGCTTTCGAGGATGCAGCCGTCGGGCGTGGTCGCCACGACCCAGGCCGCGCCGGCGTCGAAAGCGAAACGGTAGTCCGCCCCCGGGGGTGGCTCCGCCAGGGTGACCGGCGCCGGCGCGGCCATGGCCGCGCGCAGGCGAGGCACCAGTTCGTGCTCGACGGCGCTTTCGCGCAGCCAGTAGGCATGCCCTTCCGGCGTCAGGCCGGGAAGATCGTCGGCCACCAGGTAGACGATGGGCAAGGTCGCGTACGCGGCATGCGCACGCAGGATGCGCAGACCTTGGGCGAGGTCCTCGGTGCCATCGGCGGCGACCACCGCCACGTGCAGCGGCGGCGCGTCGGCGAGCAACGAGGTCAGCTGCTCCGCGTCGCGGGCGCTCAGCAGGAAGAAATCGCCTTCCACGTCGAGCGCATCGAAGATCGCGCGACGGATATCCCGGCGCGGCGTGAAAACGAGGATTCCCCTGGGGTCCGTCATACCCGTTCAGACCACCCAGCGCCCGTCGCGCAGGCGCGGCGTCGCCGACCTGGCGTGCCGATCGGCATCGACGACCACCACCTCGTCGCCCAGTCCGCCCAATTGGGCGGCCGTGGTGCCGAGGAGCACCACACGGCGCACATGGCCGGTCTGTGCCCGGGCCAATTGCCGCAACAGCGCACTGTCGGTCGCGCTGATGGGCCCGGACGGCACCTCGAGGAGGTACACGCCGAAGTGCAGGCTCTGCAGGATGTATCGAAGCGCGTCGCCCAGGCGCGCGCAGCCGGGAACGCGCATCTGCGCGTCACGCAGGCTCACCAGCCCTTCGCTCGCGCCCCATAGGTAGGCGGCCTGGCCGGTACGGCGGGCGACGAGACGGAACTGGTCCACCAGCGCGGCCAGGTCGGTGGTCTTGAGCGCCACCAGCGGCCCGGATGCCGACAGGATGCGTTCGAAGAGGTCGGTGCCTGCTTGCGGATCGACGGACATGGGCTCGGAAAAGGCAGAAATCCCTCAAAGTATCGAGCCAAATGCCCAAAGGCGCCAGCGCCTTGCGCGGAAAGGCCCGGCCACCATACGCGCCGGTATCTCGCATTCGTCCCGATGGGACGGTATGGTGGTGCGCTCACTCGCCACCGCACGACCGCCATGTTCGAAGGACTCCGATTCAAGCACTGGAAGACCAGCGTGGGCGACGACGGCATCGTCGTCCTGACGCTCGACCGCGAGGGCACCAGCGCCAACGCGATCTCCCGCGACGTGCTCGACGAGCTGGACACGCTCGTCGAACGCCTGGGCATCGAAAACCCGACCGGCGTGGTCATCCACTCGGCCAAGCGCTCCGGTTTCGCGGTGGGCGCGGACATCCGCGAATTCGTGGAATACGCGCAGACCGGCACCGTGCTGGAAACCATCGAGTACGGCCAGCGCGTCTTCGAGAACCTTGCCCGCCTTCCCTGCCCCACGGTCGCCGCGATCCACGGCGTCTGCCTGGGCGGAGGCGCCGAACTGGCCCTCGCCTGCCGCATGCGCATCGCGGCCGACGACGACGCCACCCGGATCGGCCTGCCCGAGGTGATGCTGGGCATCCACCCGGGCTGGGGCGGCAGCGCCCGCCTCCCGCGCCTCATTGGCGCGCCGGACGCGTTGCCGGCCATGCTCACGGGCAAGCCGTTCAACGCGCGTCGCGCCAAGGCCGTGGGCCTGGTCGACCGCCTGGCCCGTCCCGACGAACTTCTCGCCGAGGCACGCCATCTCGCCAAGCGTCCGCAGAAACGTCCCTTCGCCCAGCGTGCGAAGGCATGGGCCACGAACACCGCCCCCGCGCGGGCCATCCTGGCACCGATGGTGCGCAAGCAGACCGCCGCCAAGGTGCGCAAGGAGCATTACCCGGCGCCGTTCGCCCTCATCGATACCTGGGCCCGAGGCGGAGACGACATCCAGCAGCGCCTGAAGCTCGAGGCCCGGTCGGTGGCGAAGCTCGCCACCACGCCCACCGCCCGCAACCTCATCCGTATCTTCTTCCTGCAGGAGCGGCTCAAGGGCCTCGGCGGCGGCATCGAGCATGGCATCGAGCACGTGCACGTCGTCGGCGCGGGCACCATGGGTGGCGACATCGCCGCGTGGGCTGCGCTCAAGGGCTTCGAAGTCACGCTGCAAGACCGCGAACTGCGCTTCATCGAACCGGCGATCCAGCGGGCGAATACGCTGTTCGAAAAGAAGCTCAAGACACCCGCCAAGGTCGAAGCCGCCACCGCGCGCCTCCGCGCCGACGTCGAAGGCAGGGGCGTCGCCGACGCCGATCTCGCCATCGAGGCGATCTTCGAGAATCCCGAAGCGAAGCATGCGCTTTACGCGGCCATCGAGCCGCAGTTCCAGGCCGACGAGATCCTCGCCAGCAATACGTCGTCCATTCCGCTCGACGAACTGCGGCAGGGCCTGGTCGCGCCGCAACGCTTCCTGGGCCTGCACTTCTTCAATCCCGTGGCGCAGATGCCGCTCGTGGAAGTCGTCCGCCACGACCGGCTCGACGCCGACATCGAAAAACGTGCGCTCGCGTTCTGCAAGGCCATCGGCAAGCTTCCGGTACCGGTCAAGGGAACCCCGGGCTTCCTGGTCAACCGCATTCTCATGCCTTATCTCATGGAGGCCATGCGCCTCTATAACGAAGGCGTGCCGGGGCCGGTACTCGATCGCGAAGCGAAGAAATTCGGCATGCCGATGGGCCCGATCGAACTGGCCGACACCGTTGGCCTCGACGTCTGCGCCTCGGTGGGCAAGGAACTGGCACCGTTCCTGGGTCTCGAGGTGCCGCAAGGCCTCGAGGAAAAGCTTGCCGCGAACAAGCGCGGCAAGAAGGACGGCGAGGGTCTCTACGTCTGGAAGGACGGCAAGCCCGAGAAACCCGAGGTCGATCCGGACTACGTGCCGCCGTCCGACCTGCAGGACCGCATGATCCTGCCGATGGTCAACGAAGCCATCGCCTGCCTCGCGGAAAACGTGGTCGACGATGCCGACCTGCTGGACGCCGGCATCATCTTCGGCACCGGTTTCGCACCGTTCCGCGGCGGCCCCATCCAATACGTGCGCACCGAAGGCGTCGCCACGGTTCGCGAGCGGCTGGCGAAGCTCGAGCAGAAGCATGGGGCACGGTTCGCGGCGAAAGAAGGTTGGGACAATCCGGAACTCAAAACGCCTGTGGCCTAATCGCGAGCTTTATTCGCGGACAGGGTCCGCCCCCACCCTTCGGTAGCAAGCTTTCCTACCGAAGGGTGGGAGCGGCCCCTGTCGAATCCTACGAAGCGAAACGGCGCCGAGTCACCACATCAGGTCGTCAGGCACCCCGTCGTCCGACTCGCTCTTCGCATTCGGATCGACCATCAACGCGATGAACTCCGGCGCGATGCCGCGCAGTTCTTCCACCACCGCCTTGCTCACCACGAGATAGCGGCCGTTCTGCTGAACCACGCCCAGCTCACCCGCGTTGATCGCGGCCAGTTGCACGGCATCGACGTGGACCCGGCGAATCTTCTCGCCATACGGAAAGTGGCGCACGTGATCGGCCTCGGCGAGATTCAGCGCCTTGTCCTTCAGCAACGCTTCGACCTTGCGCTTTTTTTCCTTGCGCAAACGGGCCTGCTCGGCGGCCTCGGCTTCCGCCTTCTTGCGTTCGCTGGCCTCGGTCTGCGCACGGATGGCATACGCCTTGGCGAGGTCGATCTCGCCGTCCTTGCGTGGCGGACGCTGGCCACCCTGCGGCTTCGGGCCAGGGCCCTGCCCCGGGCGGCCACCTTGCTGCGGCTTGCCGCCATGGCGCGGATTCTTGCCCGCATACGGCTGACCGCTCGCGCCACCCTGCTTCTGAGGCGGCGGCGAGGACTTCCTTTTCTCTTCGCGGATCTCCTTGACGAGGCCGCTTTTCAACAACTGGTCGCGCAGGGACTCTGCCATGATCGGTAAGACTCGTTCGGTTTCAGTAATGCGGCGGCGGCGGCTCGGTAGCCGGATCGCTACCCAGGCCCGCGCGCATGTTGCCAAGGTCGGAACGCAGGTCGCGCACCGCCCGTTCCAGCAGATCGAGCCGGCGTGCGATCTCGGCATCCGCCGACGACAGGCCGTTGACCGTGTCGTCGATGAAGGCCAGGCGCACCTCCAGCTCCATCATGCGTTCGTCCAGCTCAGCCATGTTCGCGCCCCTTGAGGCTGCGGCCACGACCGATGCCGTAATAGGCGATGCCCGCTTCCTCCACCAGCGCGGGATCGTAAAGGTTGCGACCGTCGAAGATCACCGGCGTGGCCAGCAACGACTTCACGCGGGCGAAGTCCGGACTACGGAAGGCCTTCCACTCGGTGACGATCACCAGGGCGTCGGCCCCCTCGAGGGCTTCGTAAGGACGCCCAGCCAAGTAGAGGTCGGCGCGTTCGCCATAGATGCGACGGGTTTCGTCGGCGGCCTCGGGGTCGAAGGCGCGCACGTTCGCCCCGGCATCCCAGAGTTTCTCCATCAGACGGCGGCTCGATGCCTCGCGCATGTCGTCGGTGTTCGGCTTGAAGGCCAGGCCCCACACGGCGATGGTCAGCCCCTTCAGCTTGCCGCCGAAATGCGCCGAAAGCAGATCGAACAGCCGCGATTTCTGCGCATCGTTGACGGCTTCCACCGCGTCGAGAAGGCGTGCGTCGTAGCCCACCGCGTGGGCCGTGCGCGCCAGCGCCTGCACGTCTTTCGGAAAGCACGAACCGCCATAGCCCGCGCCGGGATAGATGAAGTGGTAACCGATGCGCGGGTCGGCGCCGATGCCCTGGCGCACGAGTTCGACGTCGGCGCCCACGCGCTCGGCGATGTTGGCGATCTCGTTCATGAAGCTGATCTTCGTCGCCAGCATCGCGTTGGCGGCGTACTTGGTCAGCTCGGCCGAACGCTCGTCCATCACCACCATGCGATCGTGATTGCGATTGAACGGCGCATAGAGCTTGCGCAACACGCCCACGGCCTTCGGGCTCGACGCGCCGACGACGATGCGATCGGGACGCATGCAATCCTCGACCGCATCGCCCTCCTTGAGGAATTCGGGATTGGAGACCACGTCGAACGGCACCGACGAACCACGCGCGGTCAACCGTTCCGCGATGGCCGCACGCACGCGATCGGCCGTACCGACGGGCACCGTCGATTTGTTGACCACCACGGTGTAACGATCGATGTGATCGCCGACGGTGCGCGCCACGGCCAGCACGTACTGGAGGTCGGCGCTGCCGTCCTCGTCGGGCGGGGTACCGACGGCGATGAACACGACGTCGCCGTGGTCGATGCCCTCGATCGCGTCCGTGGTGAAGCCGAGACGCCCTTCATCGTGGTTGCGCACCACCATCGGTTCGAGGCCGGGCTCGTAAATGGGAATGTCGCCCTGCTTCAGGCGCTCGACCTTCCCGGCATCCACGTCGACGCAAAGCACGTGGTTGCCCATTTCGGCGAGGCAGGTTCCGGTGACGAGACCGACGTAGCCGGTTCCGAAGATGGTGACTTTCATGAGGTTCCCGGGAAGGGCGACGCATGCGTCGTAACGACGAATTGTAAGCCGCCATCCCATGGGCGAAAAGAAAAACCACGAAAAAAAGGCGCGGATCGCTCCGCGCCTTTTTCGTGCAACCCAAACCGCAGGGGCTTAGTTGCCGCCCTTGTCCTGCACGGTCGGAGCCGCACCCGGGCCCTTGCCGGCCGGGGTCGGACCGGTCTTGACCAGCTCGACGTCGAAGATGATCGTCGCATTCGGCGGGAAGCCGTTTTCCGGCTTGGCGCCGTAGGCGATGTTCGACGGAATGAAGAGCTTGTACTTGCCGCCGACCTGCATCAGCTGCAGGCCCTCGCGGAAGCCCGGGATGACCGCGGCGAGCGGGATCTGGGCCGCACCCGGCGGCTGGTGGTCGGCCGACGAATCGAACTTCTGGCCGTTCACGAAGGTGCCGGTGTAGTTGATGGTGACCGTGTCGTTCGGACCCGGACGCTGGCCGGTACCGGCCTGGACCACCTGGTACTGCAGGCCCGAGGCGGTGACCTTCACGCCCGGGGCGGTCTTGTTCTTGGCCAGGAAGGCATCGCCTTCGGCCTTGTTCTGTGCGGCGACCTTGTTGTACTCGGCCTCGGCCTTGGTCTTCAGCTGGGCCACGAAGGCTTCACGCGTGGACTTGGCTTCCGCTTCGGACATGGTCGGCTTCTGGCCGGACAGCGCGGCCTGCAGGGCCTTGGCGACCGTGGCCGGGTCGACTTCCTGTGCCACGAGCGGCGGCAGCGAGCTGGCGAGATCCCAACCCACGACGTAGCTGGCCTTCTGCTTGTCGACCGAACCCGCGGCAGCGGCAGCCGGCTTGGCAGCGGGCTTGGCGGCCTGGGCGGATGCGCCCGCGGCCGTACCCAGCGCAACCGCCAGGGCGACGGCCGTCATCGTGGGACGCAAAAAGTGCTTCATTCGATACTCCCTCTTGGAAAGATTGGCGAGGCCGCCAGTACACCTCCGTGTGGAGGCAGAAACGCCATTGTGCGGTGGTTCGCGGCCAGCTTGCAATGACGGGCGAGAGACAGGGTTTCACGGCAAAAGTTCACCGGCCTTTCGTAAACGTGACGAAATAGTCATTCCTCGTGCCCATGCCCGGGTTTTTCCAGCGTGTCGCGCAGGGCCGCCTGCAGCCGGGCATGGACCTGCACCAGCACCCGCCAGAGCAGCCAGGTGAGCCCGATGCCGATCAGCACCAGCACGATGGCCACCTCGCGCGGCGGAAGGATCGTCGAGGCCAGGGCGGCTACCAGGAGGCCCAGGATCAGCATCGCCATCAGGGGGATGATCCGGCCCAGTACGGCCCGGATGGTGTAGGTGCGGGCGCCGAAACGGTCGGGAATGCTCAATTCCGCCAGCAGCATGCCCAGCGCCCCGGCCTTCCGGTAGGCGGCAACCACCATGGGCAGGGATAGCAGCGCCGCCACCGACCAGGCGAGGCTGCGCCGCACGTTGGGCTCGTCGCTGAACAGGTCCAGGTGGAGGAAGCCACGACGATAGGCGAAGGCCACGATGATGAAGACCGCGACCACCAGCACCATGTTGATCGCCACGTGCCAGACCAGCCGGCGGATCATCTTCATCACCATGGCGCCCTGCCCTTGCAGGCCGAGGTTGCCCATCCATTCCGTGTAGGCACCGAACACGCCGGTCACGCGCGCCGGCAGCACGCGGCCCAGAACGCCCGCCAGGGGTACGGAAGCGCGGATGAGGTAGGGCGTCAGGAAGGTGGTGATGGCCGACACCGCCACGGCCACGGGATAGAGGAAGCCGCTGGTCACCTTCAGGCTCAGTCCCAGGGAGGCGATGACGAAAGAGAACTCGCCGATCTGCGCCAGGCCCATGCCGACCCGCAGGGACGTGCGGCCGTCGTTGCCCGCGACGAAGCTGCCGAAACTGCATGTCACCACCTTGCCCACCACGACCGCGACGGTGACGATGGTGATCGGCCAGGCGTACTCGACCAGCAACGCCGGGTCGATGAGCATGCCGATGGCGACGAAGAAGATCGCGCTGAACATGTCGCGCACCGGCATGATGATCCGCTCGATGCGCGCCACGCTTTCGGACTCGGCCACGATCGCACCGATCATGAAGGCGCCCAGCGCCACGCTGTAGCCCAGTTCGGTCACCAGCAGGCAGAAGCCGAAGCAGATGCCGAGCACCGCCACGAGCAGCACGTCGTTACGGCTCACCCGCGCGATGTAGTCGACCACGCGAGGCACCAGCAGCAGGCCCACCACCAGCGACACCGCCATGAACAGGCCGAGCCTTCCCACCGCGGCCAGCGCCTGCCCCGTTTCCACGCCGCCCGTGCTGGCGATACCCGTGAGCAGCGCCATGAGCACGATGGCGAGCAGGTCTTCGACGATGAGGATGCCGAACATCAGTTGCGCGAAACGCTCGCGCTTGAGGTTCAGGTCTTCCAGCGCCTTCATGATGATGGTGGTCGAGGAGATCGACAGCATCGCGCCGAGGAAGATCGAATCCATCGCCGACCAGCCGAAGAAACGGCCGATCTCGTAGCCGATCCACACCATCAGCACGATCTCGGCGAAGGCGGCCACCAGGGCCGCCCCTCCGACCGCGCGCAGTTTCTTCAGGCTGAATTCCAGGCCCAGCGCGAACAGCAGCAGGATCACGCCCAGCTCGGAGAGCGTGCGGATCGTTTCTTCGTCGTGGATGAAGATGAAGGGAAAGGTATGCGGACCGATCAACAGGCCGGCGATGATGTAGCCGAGCACGACAGGCTGGCGCAGGCGCTGGAACAGCACCGTGGTGAGTCCGGCCACGAGCATGACCGTGGCGAGATCCTGGATGAAAACGAGCCCGTGCATGCCTGTCCTTTGAAGAATGTGGGAACAGGTTAACCCGTGGGCTGGCGTGGGAGCCGACTTTGTCGGCGACAACTTACGAAGCGGCGCTGCCGCATTGCCGACGAATCCTCCCACCGGGACCACCCGAGCGGTCCTTCATCCAAGTGCGCACCACTCATGGACATTCCCGACATGCCCGACATCGACGTTGAAAAAAATGTAACGAACGCTTGACGGGTTCGGCATTCGGCCGTAATCTTTGCGGCTTCCAGCAGGGGGCCATAGCTCAGCTGGGAGAGCGCCTGCATGGCATGCAGGAGGTCGCCGGTTCGATCCCGGCTGGCTCCACCAACTTCTAGTACGTCCCCATCGTCTAGAGGCCTAGGACATCACCCTTTCACGGTGGCGACCGGGGTTCGAATCCCCGTGGGGACGCCACTTCCTTAGTCCGCTAAGGAGTGAGAGTACTGAAGTTGGTTAGTGGTTGGAAGGTTTGAGAAGTAATTCGGAGCGGTAGTTCAGTCGGTTAGAATGCTGGCCTGTCACGCCGGAGGTCGCGGGTTCGAGTCCCGTCCGCTCCGCCATTACTTTCAAGAATCCGCCTGATGGGCGGATTTTTTTTCCCGGTATGCGGGGCCATAGCTCAGCTGGGAGAGCGCCTGCATGGCATGCAGGAGGTCGCCGGTTCGATCCCGGCTGGCTCCACCATGTTTCAAGTTTCAAGTACGTCCCCATCGTCTAGAGGCCTAGGACATTACCCTTTCACGGTAGCGACCGGGGTTCGAATCCCCGTGGGGACGCCAACTTGAAAAGCAGTTCGGAGCGGTAGTTCAGTCGGTTAGAATGCTGGCCTGTCACGCCGGAGGTCGCGGGTTCGAGTCCCGTCCGCTCCGCCATTGCTTTTCCTTTCAAAGAAAAATCCGCCCTCGAGGCGGATTTTTTTTGCGCATGGCCAAGGTATCGCAACCCCATCCGCGGACAAGGTCCGCTCCCAACCCTTCGGTAGAAACGTCGCTACCGAAGGGTGGGAGCGGACCCTGTCCGCGATCCTACGGAGCGCAAGCTGCCCTTATTCGACGCGCTCCAGCGTCCCGATCGAATGCCCCTGCTCCGCCAGATACTCCAGCCAGCGGCTGAGGAATCCGTTCATGCGCAGGCGGTGCTGGAACACCGTATCGGCGGGCGGAAACGGCCCGAGCACCTGCCATAGCTTGCGGCCGGGATGGCAGTGCATGGCCTCGGCCACGTGGGCGTCGGTATACATGCGCAATTGCGCCGACGGCGACGGCTGGCCGGTGGTCTCGTCGACGAAGTCGTAGGTGAGCTCCAGCTCCAGGGTGTAGGGATGCTTTTCCTGGATGTCGAGCTGCACCTTGAGACCGTCGTCCACGTCGGACACGTAACGTCCGGGCGCCAGCCGCTGGGGCGCGAACAGCCGCGCCAGCCGGTGGTAATTCTCCGAGTAGAGTCCCATCAGGAACTCGAAGCGTCCCGGAATCAACGCGATGGGGCGTTCGATGACGGAGGTCATGGCGCGGTATCGGTCTCCTGGCTCAATCAGTACATGTGTCTCTCGATGCCGAGGTATTCGAAGATCTTGCTCGAGATCTCCTCGATCGAGGTATGGGTCGTATTCAACACCGGGATGTTCTCCCGTCGCATCAGGCGGTCGGCCTGCTCCAGCTCCCAGCGGCACTGCTTCAGCGTGGCATAGCGGCTTCCGGGACGACGCTGCTCGCGGATCTGGGCCAGGCGGATGGGGTCGATGGTGAGTCCGAACAGCCGGCTACGGTAGGGCTTCAGCCGCGACGGCAGTTCGAGCTTGTCGAGATCGTCGTCCGTGAGCGGGTAATTGGCGGCGCACACGCCGTAATGCAAGGCCATGTACAGGCAGGTGGGGGTCTTGCCCGACCGGGACACGCCCACCAGCACGACGTCGGACTGGTTGTAGTCCACGTCCAGCCCGTCGTCGTGCGCGAGGGCATAGTTGGTGGCCTCGATGCGGGCCTCGTACCGCTCGGCATTGACCAGACCATGGGAGCGGTTGACCGCGCCGGACTGCTTGGCGCCGAGTTCGATTTCCAGCGGCTCGATGAAGGGCGCGAACACGTCGAGCATCAGGGCCCCGCTGCCGGCCACGATGTCGCAAAGGGCCCGGGAGGTCATGGTGTTCACCACGATGGGACGCTGGCCGTCCTGGGCGTACTTGGTCTTGATGCGCAGGCAGGCGGCCTCGGCCTTGGCCGGGTTGTCGATGAAGGGAAGGCGGTGGGTGTCGAACTGCACCCCGTCGAATTGGGCCAGCATGCTGTTGCCGATCGTCTCGGCGGTGATCCCGGTGGAGTCGGAAATGAAGAACACGGTTCGCCGCATGAAAACGATTCCTTGGGAAAAGGTAGGACCCAGATGACTCCCACCTTAAGACCAATACGCCGTCCTAACCAACTACCCCGCAGAATAAGCGGGCCGTTTGTGCATTGCGCCTTGTATGGTGGCAATACCACTACGACAATGCGCCGATTTTTCCAGCGCGGCCCGCCGCCCAACCGATGTGAGGATCTTCCTTTGAGCGACCTGGTACTTTGGCTCGACGCGCTACGCATGACCGACCTGGGCAAGGTGGGCGGCAAGAACGCCTCCCTTGGCGAGATGATCGGCAACCTGGCGAAACTGGGCGTCTCGGTTCCCGGTGGCTTCGCCACCACGGCCGACGCCTTCCAGACTTATCTCGAGAAGAGCGGCCTTGCCAAGCGCATCCAGGAGCGCCTGGCCACGCTCGACGTCGACGACGTCGACGAGCTGACCCGCGGCGGCAAGGAGATCCGCGGCTGGATCGTCGATACCGCCCTGCCCGCCGACCTCGAGCAGGCCATCCGCGACGCCTACGCCAAGCTCTGCAAGGACGCCGGCGCCACGGACATCGCCGTGGCCGTGCGCTCCTCCGCCACCGCCGAAGACCTTCCCGACGCGTCCTTCGCCGGCCAGCAGGAAACCTTCCTCAACGTCGTGGGCATCGACGACGTGCTGCACAAGGTGAAGGAAGTCTTCGCCTCGCTCTACAACGACCGCGCCATCGCCTATCGCGTGCACCAGGGCTTCAAGCACGAGGACGTCTTCCTCTCTGCCGGCGTGCAGCTGATGGTGCGCTCCGACGTGGGCGCCTCCGGCGTGCTGTTCACCCTCGACACCGAGTCGGGTTTCCGCGACGTGGTCTTCGTCACCGGCTCTTACGGCCTGGGCGAGATGGTGGTCCAGGGCGCCGTGAATCCCGACGAGTTCTACGTGTTCAAGCCCACCCTCAGGGAAGGCAAGCCGGCCGTGCTGCGTCGCAGCCTCGGTGCCAAGCAGCAGCGCATGGTCTATTCCAGCCAGCCTGGCGAGCGCGTGCGCATCGAGGAGACCCCGGTCCAGGATCGCCACCGCTTCTGCATCGACGACGCCGACGTGGAAGAACTGTCCCGCCAGGCGCTGGTCATCGAGAAGCACTACGGCCGCCCGATGGACATCGAGTGGGCGAAGGACGGCAACACCGGCAAGCTCTACATCGTGCAGGCCCGTCCCGAGACGGTGAAGTCGCGTTCGCATGCCACCACGCTCGAACGCTTCCAACTCAACGAGAAGGGCAAGGTGCTCACCGAGGGCCGCGCCATCGGCCAGAAGATCGGTTCGGGCAAGGCCCGCGTCATCCGCTCGCTGGCCGACATGAACAAGGTGCAGCCGGGTGACGTGCTCGTCGCCGACATGACCGACCCCGACTGGGAGCCGGTGATGAAGCGCGCCGCCGCCATCGTCACCAACCGCGGCGGCCGCACCTGCCATGCGGCGATCATCGCGCGCGAACTGGGCGTGCCGGCCGTGGTGGGCTGCGGCAACGCGCTGGACACCATCCCCGACGGCGCCGACGTCACCGTATCGTGCGCCGAGGGCGACACCGGCACGATCTACGAGGGCATCCTCAAGTTCGACCGCATCACCGCCGACCTCGGCGCGATGCCCGAGGCGCCGCTGAAGATCATGATGAACGTGGCCAACCCCGAGCGCGCCTTCGACTTCGGCATGCTGCCGAACGCCGGCATCGGCCTGGCCCGCCTGGAAATGATCATCGCCAGCCATATCGGCGTGCATCCCAAAGCCTTGCTCGAATACGGCAAGCAGGATGCCGAGACCAAGGCGCGTATCGACGCGCGTATCGCCGGCTACAAGGATCCGGTGTCGTTCTACGTCGACCGCCTGGCCGAAGGCATCGCCACCATCGCCGCGTCGGTGTACCCCAAGCCGGTGATCGTGCGCCTGTCCGACTTCAAGTCGAACGAATATGCCGGCCTGCTCGGCGGTTCGCGTTACGAACCGCACGAAGAGAACCCGATGATCGGCTACCGCGGTGCCAGCCGTTACGTCTCGGCCGATTTCGCCGAGTCGTTCGCGCTGGAATGCAAGGCGGTCAAGCACGTGCGCGAGACGATGGGCCTGGGCAACGTGTGGGTGATGATTCCCTTCGTGCGCACGCTCGACGAAGGCCGCAAGGTGATCGAGGTGCTGCGCAAGAACGGCCTCGTCCAGGGCGAGCACGACCTCAAGGTCATCATGATGTGCGAGGTGCCGTCCAACGCGCTGCTGGCCGACGAATTCCTCGACATCTTCGACGGTTTCTCGATCGGCTCGAACGACCTCACCCAGCTCACCCTCGGTCTCGACCGCGATTCGAGCATCGTCGCCAACCTGTTCGACGAACGCGACCCGGCGGTGAAGAAGCTGCTCGCCCTCGCCATCAAGACGGCACGCGAAAAGGGCAAGTACGTGGGCATCTGCGGCCAGGGCCCGTCCGACCACCCGGACCTCGCCGAGTGGCTCATGGAACAGGGCATCGAATCGGTGTCGCTCAACCCGGATACCGTGGTGGATACCTGGTTGCGTCTGGCGAAGAAGAAACAGGCGGCCTGATCGCGATCGGATTATCGCGGACAGGGTCCGCTCCCACCCTTCGGTAGTAAGGTCTCTACCGAAGCGTGGGAGCGGACCCTGTCCGCGATGGGTTCGAAGCGCGGCTCATCGGTGTACGGTCACGCCGGCCTCGCGATATCGCTCCACCACCGCTTCATCCGCGTCTTCCGCGACGACCAGGTGCGTAATCGCCGTGATCGGCACCGTATGATGCGTCGCCGATGCCACCAGCTTGTCCGGCGTGGCGATCGCCACCGTCTCGCCGCTCGCTTCGACGATCGCCTGCTTGAACACCGTCTCCTCCTCGTCGAAGGTCCACAGGCCGCTGACGGGGTCGAGCGCGCATACCCCGGGAAAACACAGGTCGGCGCGAATGTCCTGCGCCTGCCGGACCGTGCGCGAGCCGATGGCCCCGCCGATGCGCGGATCGATCCGCCCGCCCAGCAGCATCACCTCGAAACCCGGACGGCCCAGCACCGCCATGGCGACGTCGGGGGCATTGGTCACCACCGTGAGGTCGCGTCGCTCGGGCAGCGCGTGCGCCAACGCGGTGTTGGTCGACCCCGCGTCGATGAAAAGGATTTGCCTCTCCCCGACCAGCGAGGCCGCGGCGCGGGCAAGCGAGCGCTTGAGCTCGACGCGTTCGTGATGACGCTCGCCGAGCGGAGCGACGGGCTGCGCCAGCAAGGCGCCGCCGTAGACGCGCCGGCACAAGCCCTGGGAGGCGAGATCGCGCAGGTCGCGGCGGATGGAATCCTCCGACACCCGGAACGCTTGCGCGAGATCCGCGGCCACCACCCGGCCATCGCGCCGCAGTCGTTCGAGGATCCACTGCTGCCGCTCGCGCGGCAGGGTGACGTCGGTCGCGTTCATGCCTTCAGGAAACCCAGCGCGACCAGTTCCGCCCGCAGCTGCGCCGGCGAATGGAAGTGCACGCCATGGATGCCGAGCTTTTCCGCGGCTTCCACGTTGAGCTTGTTGTCGTCGATGAAGATCGCGGTCGCCGGATCGATGTCGTAGCGCTCCAGCAACGTCTCGTAGAGCTTCGGATCGGGCTTGATCGTGCCCTCCTCCCCCGAGACCACGATGCCGTCGAACCATCCGAAGAAGTCGTAGCGTTCGCGGGCGAAGGGAAAGGTCTCGTGCGACCAGTTGGTGAGGCCGTACAGCGGATGCCCCGCCTGTTTCAGGTCGTGCAGGATCACGATGCTGTCGTCGATGGGGCCCTTGAGGGTTTCCGGCCAACGCTGGTGATAGGCCTCGATCAGTTCGGCGTGCTGCGGATACTCCGCCGTGAGCAGGCGCACGGCTTCGGTCCACGGGCGCCCCGCGTCCTGCTGGAGGTTCCACTCGTTGGTGGTCACCTCGGCGAGGAAACGTTCCATGCCGGCCTCGTCGTCGCCGAACAGCTTGCGGTAGAGATAACGGGGGTTCCAGTCGACGAGTACGCCGCCGAAATCGAAGATCACCACTTCGCGTCTGGTATGCATTGAGAATTCTCCGATCAACGGCGCGCGATGGACGCGCAAAGGGAAACGACCACCAGCAGGCCGGCGACGCCGGTCAACGCGATGGACAGGGTACTCAGATGGGCGACGAAACCGATGCCGGCCGGCCCGGCAAGCATGCCCGCGTAACCCAGCGCCGTGACGATGGCGATGCCCACGCCCGGCGAGGCGCCACCCATCCGGCCCGCCGCACTGAACAATACCGGCACGATGTTCGACGCGCCGATGCCCACGAGCACGAAGCCGAAGAGCGCCGTCGGACCCCACGGAATCGACGTGGCGACGAGGAAACCGGCGGCCGCGACGAGACTGCCGCCCCTCACGATGGCCACGGGCCCCACGTGCGAGGTGATGCGATCGCCCAGCAGGCGGCACACCGCCATGGCCACGGAAAACGCGGCGTAGCCCAATCCCGCCGACGACGCGTCGAAGCCGCACGAGAAACGCAGGAACACCGCGCTCCAGTCCAGCATCGACCCTTCGGCCAGGAAAACCACGAGGCAGAGAAAGCCCAGCAGGAAAACAGCGCCGCCCGGCATCCGGAACGGGGCGCGGGCGTCCGTATGCGCATCCTCGTGGCGCACGATGAAATGCCGCCACTGGGTCAGCACGATCACCAGCAGGGCGAACGACACGGCGATGGCACTGCCGGTCAGGGGGGCGCCTGCCTTCAGCAGAGCGGCCATGCCCGCGGACCCCACGAGACCACCCACGCTGAAGAGGCCGTGGAAGCCGGACATCATCGGCCTCCCCTGCCTCTTTTCCACGTCGACCGCATGCGCGTTCATGGCCACGTCGACCAGGCCGAGCGAAGCGCCGAAAAACAGCAGCGCTCCGCCTAGCCACGTTGCGCTGGGGGCCACGGTGAGCAGCGGCAGCGCGACGCAAACGAGCAACCCCGCCACGCCGATCACGTCGCGATTGCCGAAACGATGCGTGAGGAAACCCGCCAGCGGCATCGCCGCCGCCGCGCCGCATCCCATGCACAGCAGCACCATGCCGAGCGTGCCGTCGTCCAGGCCCAGGCGAGCCTTCGCGTATGGAACCATGGGTGCCCAACTGGCCATGCCGATGCCGGAAAGGAGAAAGATCAGGCGGGTCGCGCGTACAGGATTCATCGAACGGCCGTCGTCAAGGATTGAGCATCAATGTACTCAATCGTGCATTAACGTGCAATTCAAATGCACGTTCCTCGACAAGAAGCTTTCCTCTTGCATCCACGTACGGGGATGTGTACAAATGTACGCATGCCGACACCTTCCCTCACCGAGCGCCAGCAGCGCACCCTGACCTTCCTGCGAGACTATCTGCAGGCCCAGGGTTTGCCGCCCACCCTGCGCGAGATCGCCGACGCACTGGGCTTTCCCAGCCACAGTTCGGCGCAGGCCTGCGTGGAGTCCCTGGTTCGCAAGGGCGTGCTCGAACGTTCGCCCCAGCACCGCGGCCTTCGCCTGCCCGGCGGCCAAGCCGCGGCGCTGCGCGGAGCGATGGCCGTCGAATTGCCGCTCATCGGACGCGTGGCCGCGGGTTCGCCCATCCTCGCCGAGGAAAACATCGAGTCCCAGCTGGAGGTCGATCCGGCCCTCTTCCGCCCCCGTGCCGATTACCTGTTGCGCGTGGTCGGTCTGAGCATGCGCGATGCGGGCATCCTCGACGGCGACCTCCTCGCCGTGCACCGCACCCAGACCGCCAACGACGGCCAGATCGTCGTGGCACGCCTCGACGACGAGGTCACGGTCAAGCGCCTCAAGCACGAGCGCGATCGTCTCTTGCTGCTTCCCGAAAACCCCGACTTCGATCCCATCGAGGTCGACCCACGCCGCCATGAATTCGCCATCGAAGGGCGTTACGTCGGCATCATCCGCAGGGCCTAACCCATGAACGCCATCGCCACCCCGTCGCTCGCCCAGGTGCTCGACCATCCCGGTATCTGGCGCCGCTCCGCCGATCGCCAGCCGCGCGTACGTGCGTTGCCCACCGGCTGGACGTCGCTCGACGCAAAGCTGCCGGGCGGTGGCTGGCCCCAGGGCGCATTGAGCGAAATCCTCTTCGAACACCAGGGCCTGGGTGAACTCGATTTGGTGATGCCCGCCCTCGCCTCGCTGACGCAGGAACACCGTCGCGTGATCTTCATCGCGCCACCGCACCTGCCCTACGCACCCGCCCTGGCGGCCGCCGGCGTCGACCTGCGCTTCCTGCACGAGATCCAGGCCGGTGCCAGCGAGGCCGCATGGAGCATGGAGCAATGCCTGCGTTCGGGCTGCTGCGGCGCCGTGGTGGGTTGGCTTCCCGCCGACATCGACTACCGCAGCCTGCGCCGCCTGCAACTGGCCGCCGAAAGCGGCGACGCCTGCGCCCTCATTTTCCGTGATGCGTCCTATGCCGCCCAGAACAGCCCGGCGGCACTGCGCATCAAGGTCAGCAACAGCGACGAAGCCACCTACGTCGACGTGCTCAAGTCGCGAGGCTTGCTGACCACCACCGCTCCGCTGCTGCGCATGCGGGCCTGAGGTTCGTTCGGCATGGCGACGTCCCTCATCCGTCGTCATGCCGGGCGCCTCTCACGGCCACTTTCCGTAACGCAGTCATGTTTTGGGCCTGCCTCCGCTTCCCCGGCCTGGCGTTCTCCGCCGCCTTCGCCGCGGCACCGGAGGCAGGCCCCTCTGCCCTGCTCGATCAGCAGGCTCGCCAGCGCCTGATCGCCCTGCCCAATGCCGAGGCTGCGGCGCAAGGGGTACGGCGCGGCCAAAGCCTGGCCGCGGCGCGGGCCCTATGTCCCGCGCTTGCGGTGCGACCGCGCGATCGTGACGCCGAAGCCGGTCTGCTGGCCGAATTGGCCGCCTGGTGTTACCAGTTCAGCGGCCATGTCAGTCTCGTGCCGTCCCAGGCCATCCTCATGGAGGTCGGCGCGAGCCTGCGCCTGTTCGACGGCTGGCCCAAGCTCGTCGCCCAGCTGAAAGACGGGCTGTCCGAACAGGGTCATGCGCATACGATCGCCGCCACGCCCTTTCCGGCGGCGTCATGGGTATTCGCCGCCAGCGCGGACGGCATGGCCTTGCCGGACGTCGATGGCGTGCGACGCATGCTCGGTGCCTTGCCGCTCGCACGGAGCGGCTTGCCCGCAAGCACGGTGACGTCGCTGCAGGCGATGGGATTTCGCCGGCTGGAAGAAGTCTTCCATCTGCCGCGCCCCGAGCTGACCCGACGCATCGGCAGGCAAGGTGTCGGCTGGCTCGACCGCCTTCGCGGTGAAGCGCCCACGGCGTTGCCCGCCTGGCAGCCACCGGCCAGCTTCCGGCAAACGATCGAATTCGACGGCGAGCTCGACGGTAGCCAGCCCTTGCTGTTTCCCCTGCGTCGCCTGACGCGCTCGCTGGCGAACCAGCTCGCCGCGCGCGACGGTGGCGTGCAGCGATTCACGCTCACGCTGGAACATGCGCGCGGGGAAAGCACGCGCATCGTCGTCGCCATGGCCGCGCCCCAGCGCGAAGCCGAACGCCTTTTCGAACTGGCCCGCACGCGACTCGAACGAACCACCTTGCCTGAACCGGCCCGATCGCTCGAGTTGCATGCCGACGAGTTGCCCGCGTTTCGCCCACCGATGCGCGACCTGTTCGAACCCATCAAGGGCGACGGACTCGACTGGACCACGCTCGACGAACGCCTGCGCGCCCGCCTCGGCGATGCGGCGCTGAAGCAGATCGAGCTGGTGGCGGACCATCGGCCGGAGCGCGCCTCACGCTATGGCACGCCGACGGCCAAGGTCCCGCCACCACCCCAGCGACGGCCGTTATGGCTCCTGCGCCGCCCGGAACCGCTGCGCCATGAGCCCGCCGTGCTGCTGAGCGGTCCGGAGCGCATCGAGAGCGGCTGGTGGGACGAGGACGACATACGCCGCGATTACTACATCGTGCGCACCCCGCAAGGACAACGCGCCTGGGCCTATCGGTCGCCCGAGGCCCAAAGCTGGATGCTGCACGGCTGGTTCGCCTGACGGTGATCCCATGAGGTTGCCGACCGATGCCATGCCCTGCCTGGCAGACGCCGCTTCAGCGGCGATCGCCCCTGCATGGCAAGCCCGATGAACATCACGTTCCCGCGCGATGCGGCCAATGACGCCGACGCCGCCCTGCCGGCGTACGCGGAACTGCACGTACTCAGCGACTTCAGCTTCCAGCGAGGGGCATCCAGCGCACGCGAGCTTTTCACTCGCGCGCAGGAACTCGGCTACAGCGCCCTGGCCATCACCGACGAATGCTCCCTCTCCGGCATCGTGCGTGGCCTGGAAGCTTCCCGGGACACGGGTATTCCGTTGATCGTCGGCAGTGAATTCCGCCTCGACGACGGCACGGTGATCGTGCTGCTGGTGGAAAACCAGCAAGGCTATGCCGAACTCTGCCGACTCATCACGCTGGGCCGCCGCCGCGCGCCGAAAGGCGGCTACGCCCTTTGCCGCGACGATGTCGCCTCGCTGGCCGATGGCCTGTGCCTGCTCTGGGCTCCCGGGCCTTACATGGCCACCAAGGCATCCGTGCACGAAGATCGGGCCACCTGGATCGCGACCCATTTCTCCGGGAGGTCGTGGCTGGCCGTCGAACTGCACAGGGGGCAACACGACAAGGCCGAGCGCATCGC